>NZ_KV813988.1:0-235 GCF_001813805.1 Streptococcus sp. HMSC066F10 | reverse complement strand
CTTTGTGAATGAGCGTTTTGAAATGATAGAATTAAAAAAGCCGACTACTGAATTAATTTTTGTTGTTTCAGTATGTCGGCTTAATTGTTTTGTTCATTTCAAATTTTAAAAGTCAAGGGCGAGCGTTAGCGAGTTTATTTACCCTTGACTTTTAAAAAGCGAATGGTTGTTGCTCCCTGCAAGGGTTTTGCTCCGCAGGACGCAAGCACCCTTTAGGGTGTATAATTGCGCCCTT
>NZ_KV813987.1:0-293 GCF_001813805.1 Streptococcus sp. HMSC066F10 | reverse complement strand
TACATTTTATCACAAAACTCCTTGATATCAAAGATCCTAATATCCAAATTATAGATATCATCAATAAGGATACACACAAGGAAATCATCGCTAAACTGGACTACTACGCTCCTTCTTGTCCTGAGTGTGGAAGTCAAATGAAGAAATATGACTTCCAAAAACCGTCGAAAATTCCTTACCTCGAAACAACTGGTATGCCTACTAGAATTCTCCTTAAAAAGCGACGTTTCAAGTGCTATCAGTGCTCGAAAATGATGGTCGCTGAGACTTCTCTCGTCAAGAAGAATCATCAA
>NZ_KV813986.1:0-67236 GCF_001813805.1 Streptococcus sp. HMSC066F10 | reverse complement strand
CCAGAGATGGAGAGGAGAATCTCGTACTCTCTCAATCTTAGCTTTTCATTACCCCACTACAGTTGACAAAGAGCCACTTTTTTCTATCATTCTCCAAAAACACTTTGAATATCCTCATCCGTTATTCCAATCATAGGGTTGATTTTCAAGAAATTTTCCTCAGTCAAGATATATTTTTCCACAGTTGTTTCCAAATTATTCACAGAAGTGTGTATAACTTTTTCATCAGTTAGGAGGTCTGAAAAGCGTTGGATTAGATAGGTATTGCGAGCTGTACCAGTGTTTTTGACAGCAAAGTCAAAGGCAGACTTTTCCCCAAGAAGAATCAATTTGCTCTTGGCACGGGTGATAGCAGTATAGATAAGATTGCGTTGCAGCATACGGTGGCTGATGGATGTAATCGGTAAAATGACTACAGGAAATTCACTACCCTGAGATTTGTGGATACTCATAGCGTATGCCAGACGAATTTTATACCATTCACTGCGTTGATAAACAATCTCATTGCCGTCAAAGTTGATAGTCAATTCGTCCTGTTTAGAGTCCGTATATTTTGCTGGTAGCAAATCGGTGATATAGCCCAAGTCACCGTTGAACACATTGTTTTCAGCGTCGTTGACCAGATGAATGACCTTGTCGCCTTGTCGATATTGACAATCAGTTGCTTCAAAAATGATTTGTTCTGTTTCGGCAGGGTTGATTAGATTTTGCATGAGTTGATTGATGTGGTCAATCCCAGCCTGTCCGCGGTACATAGGCGCAAGCACCTGCACATCTTGAGCTGGAATGCCACTGCGGATAGCAGCTTCTACAATACGTTCAATCATCTGCGGAATATGTTCACTACGCGCTTCAAAATAAGAACGGTCAGCCTTTTTTTCTATAAAATCAGTTGGCAGGATGCCTTTTTGAATCTGACTGGCTAAGGTAACGATAGTGGAATCTTTGCTTTGTCGATAAATTTTTTCTAATTTGGTCTGTGGAAGAAGAGGGATTTTCAGTAAATCTGCCAGCACTTGTCCGGGGCTGACAGAAGGCAGCTGATCAGCATCTCCGACAATTAGGAGTTTGGTGTTTGATGAAATGTTGCTGAGGAGTTGATTGGCTAACCAAGTATCTACCATTGAAAATTCGTCGACAATAATAAAGTCTGCGTCCAAATAATCATCTAAATGGCTAGTGTCATCGTCTCCTGTCATGCCTAAATGCCGATGAATCGTAGCGCTTGGAAGCCCTGTTAATTCATTCATGCGTCTGGCAGCACGCCCAGTCGGAGCTGCTAGAAGAATAGGCAAATCGTGAGATTTGCGCAAATCCAAACCATGCAGCAGAGCGTAAACAGCAATGATTCCATTGATGACGGTCGTTTTTCCCGTTCCGGGACCACCCGTTAGGATAAAAATTTTGTGATTGATAGCGTCACAAATCGCTTGTTTTTGAATCACATCATAGGAAATGGCAAACTCAATTTCGATTTGGGTAATAGCAGCTTCGATTTTTTCCGGTTCAAATTTGTTTTGCTTCCCTTTTTCTAAAATGCGTAGGAGACTGATGCGAATCCCTTCTTCGGCAAAAAAGAGACTGTTTTCAAAAATCTTTGTATCAACATTTTGAACTTTATCTTCTTCAATCAAACATGTCAGCTCATCCGCAACAGAACTTGGGTCTAATTCAATCTGACGGGAACTTTCGAGGAGTTCAATCGTATGTTCCAGAAGTTCTTTTGCTTCAAGATAAGTGTCGCCCTTTTCCATAGACTGGGTTAGGAGTGTGTGAAGCAGCCCAGCACGAAAACGCTCTGGAGCAGTATTTTCAATTCCTAAGCTTTGTGCCAGTTGGTCGGCAATTTTAAACCCAACCCCTTGGATGTCTTCTACTAATTGGTAAGGAAATTGTTCGACAATTTCGAGAGTTTCTTCCTTGTAAAAATCTTGAATCTGAAAGGCAAGCTTGTTCGGGATACCGTATTCAGATAGCTTGGCAAGGATTCTCTCGGTGCCGTAATTTTGTCTTAGTTTTGTGAGAAAGGCTTCACGGTTTTTAGCAGAAAGACCTGCAATATTCTTTAATTTTTCTGGCTCTGCTAAGACTTTATCAATCGCGTTGTCGCCATAGAGATCCACGATTTTTTGCGCTGTTTTTACACCAATCCCTTTAAAATGGTCGCTTGAAAAATATTTGACTAAGCCTTTGCTGGTTGGTTTTGCACGCTCATAGCGTGTTATTTTGAGTTGTTCACCATATTTAGGGTGTTGCACGAGATTTCCCCAAAAAGTGTAGTCTTCGCCCTCCATAATATCCGCCATGGTGCCCGTGATAATAATCTCAAAATCATCAAAATCTGCATCGGTGTCGTCAATATCTAACAGCAGAATCCGAAAGAAACTGCTGGGATTTTCAAAAATAATGCGTTCAATGGTGCCTGAAAAGTAAAATTCCATCATCTTCCTGTATCAATGTTAAAAGAATGGGAGTGGGACAGAACTAAAAATAGAAAATTTTTAGTTCGTAGTCCCACCCCTGCAAGGGTGCTTAAACAGTTATCAAGCTGTTTAAGGTTGCAGATGAAGAAAACGAAGTTTTCGTCAAAGGTGCTCTTCCGAGCTTGAAAAGCGAATGAAGAGTCCAATCACGGTGGCTTGCTGTGCAAGGCTGATTTCCCGCCTTCAACAATTCACTGAATGTTGAAGCTACGTTATTCGTTTATTCCTAAATCTGATAGAAGCTGGCACACTTTTTGTCCAGCTCCAACGAATCAAAATAGACTTGTTTGGGATTAGAAAGTGCCGATTCTATTCAAAGGCCAGAAACGGAATTTTGCTTCGCCCTGCAATTGATTGGCTTTAAAGGTTCCCACCTGACGGCTGTCTTTTGAGACAAGACGGTCATCTCCTAAAAGCAGGTATTCGTCTTTTGGAACTTCAATGGTAAAGCTAGTGTTCCCATTTGCATCCTGCGTAAAGGCTTGAGCTTTATCTGCTAAAGACTGAAAGAAACTGTTATAGAAATAGGTTGCCTGCAATTTATCGTCTTTGAATTTTGCTAGATAGTTTTTAAGGTAAGTCTCGTTGGTCTTTTTGCCGTTTACATATAATTGGTCGTTTTCGTAGCGGATAGTGTCTCCAGGAAGACCAATCACCCGCTTGACAATTTGCTTAGTTTTTCCATCTTCGTCTTTTTCACTTGCAACGACAATATCAAAGCGATTGACAGGCAGGTGTTTGACAACGAATAGATATTCTCCATTAGCTAAGGTTGGATCCATTGAATGCCCGTCAACCTTGACAGGAACCCAAAGAAAAGCGCGTGATAAGAAAAGAACGGCCATAAAGAGGATAAAAAATCCCCATTCTTTCATAAATTTTGAAAAAGTAGTTGATTTTGTTTGCATAACTTACCTTTCTAGAAGTTTCTTCGCTTTTTCAGTATTTTTAAAATGCAGTTTTGCACTCGCTTCTAAGCCTTTTATGCCGTAGGCTTGAAGAAGCTGACTTGCGATTTTATCGGACTTTGCTCCTGCTCCACTGGGCAATTCATAGCCGAGCTCTTGACTTAAATTTTCAAGATTTTCTAAAAAGAGGTCACGGGCAATCATGGAGCTGACTGCTACGGCTAAGTATTTTCCTTCCGCTTTTTCCTCTAAAGTGAGAGGATTTGAGAAATGATTGCGTTCCTGTTTAACGTATTTCTGATAATTTTTGTCACTTGTGAAAGCATCAATAACAATTTTTTCTGGCTGCACTCCCGTTTGCAAGAGCAGATAAATGGCTTGATTGTGAAGGGCAACCTTGACAGAGACTGCATTATAGCCAGCAGCGATGACTTGGTTGTATTTTTTCGGAGACAATAACAGAGCTTGGTGTTGAATTTTTTCTTTCAACAGAGGAACGATTTGCCTGATTTTTTGGTCTGTCAAAGTTTTAGAATCTCCAACTCTCAGCTTTCGTAAAAAATCATGCTGTTCTGGTGTAACAAAAGACGCTACAACAGTGAGCCCGCCAAAATAAGAGCCATTTCCGACTTCGTCTGTCCCAATCAGAGGACAATTCTGCCAATGAGATGTCGTTTTTTCTTTGGACGCTTGATAGCCCAAAAATTGTGCTGCCTGCTCGGCTTTTTCTCCTTGAAAGAGGACTTTTCCTGAAGTGTAGATGGAGGCAGTTGCCTTATCAAGCTTAAAAAGGTAACGAATATAAGGATTTTTACTAGAAACAAGCTGTGCCTGGTATTGGGCAACAAAATCTTGAATTTGTTTCTCACTGGGTTGTAAGGTAATACTTTCCATATTGTTATTGTACCATAAAAGTGATAAATTTCTTTAAAAACTGACAAAATGGCTTCCTTTTGGTATAATATTTTGAGGTGATTTTATGGCAAACTTAAATCGATACAAATTTATTTTCGGAAAGAAAAGCGTAACCTTAACAACAGAACACGATAATTTATTCATGGAAGAAGTTGAAAAGGTTGCAACAGAAAAATATCACGCAATTAAAGAGAAGATGCCTGCGGCAGATGATGAAACATTAGCTATTTTGCTAGCAGTCAATAGTTTAGCGACGCAATTGTCACGTGAGATTGAGTTCGATGACAAGGAGCAAGAGCTGGAAGAACTTCGTAAAAAAGTGTTAGAAGCCAACAAGCAAAAGGTTAGTGATCAAGAGGGGCCCCTATGATTTCATTAGTAATTTTGCTGATTTTGGCTTGGAGTTTTTACATTGGCTATTCGCGTGGGATTGTTTTGCAGGCTTATTATACTGTTTCGGCGGTTATTTCAGCAATTATTGCAGGGCAACTGTACCAATCTCTAGGTGAACAAATCAATCTTTTAGTTCCCTACGCTAGTGCACAGGAAGGAACATTTACCTATTTCTTTCCCAGCAGCCAATTGTTCCAGTTGGACAAGGTTTTTTATGCCGGTCTGGCTTATCTAGTCATTTACACGATTGTTTATAGCATAGCCCGTTTTATTGGGATTTTTATTCACTTGGTGCCAAACAAGAAAGCCAATGAGCGTTGGTACAATGTTGCTAGTGGTGCTTTAGCTGTTTGCGTCACTTTATTTGGAATTCAAATGCTGCTGACCGTTTTAGCAACGATTCCCTTACCACTTGTTCAAAATCATCTCAATGCCAGTGGTTTAGCTCGATTTATCATCAGTCACACACCAATTACTTCAGGAATGTTGAAACAACTCTGGGTGACCAAAATCATCGGATAAATACAAAGACTCAGTTGGTGGTGCTAGCTGAGTTTCTTTTTCATCAGGAAAGATAAGAATATGAATAGAAAAATTTTAGAAACGTTAGAATTTGGGAAAATCAAGGCGCTCTTTGAACCCTATCTTCTGACAGAACAAGGGTGCTTGGAATTGCAACAGTTGTTCCCGTCCAATAAACAAGAAAGGCTGGAGACAGCATTTTTAGAAATGACGGACATGCAGCAGATTTTTGTGCAGCGTCCGCATTTCAGTCTGGCTGCGACCCAAGACATTACGGGCTTGACCAAGCGCTTGGAGCTGGAAGGCGACTTAAACATTGAAGAATTTCTCGCTCTGAAGCGGGTTTTGGCTGTCACGCAAGAATTGACTGATTTTTATGAGGATTTGGAAAATGTTGAGTTGCAAAGCTTGAATCGGCTTTTTGAAAATTTGGTTTCTTTTCCGAGCTTGCAAGGAGCGTTGCAGGCTATCAATGAGGGCGGATTTGTTGAAAGTTTTGCTAGTGATAATTTGGCTCGCATTCGCCGAAAAATTCAAGAAAATGAAGTTCAAGTGAGAGATATTTTGCAAGATATTCTCAAAACCAAGGGCGATATGTTAGCAGATCAAGTAGTAGCTAGTCGAAACGGTCGCAATGTTTTGCCGGTCAAAAATACATTCCGCAATCGTATCTCAGGCGTGGTGCACGATATTTCTGCCAGTGGAAACACGGTGTATATTGAGCCGCGGGCGGTGGTCAATCTCAATGAAGAAATCACCAATGCGCGGGCAGACGAGCGCTATGAGATTTTGCGGATTTTACAAGAGTTGTCTGACCGCATACGTCCTCATATTGCTGAAATTGCTAATAATGCTTGGATTATCGGACATTTGGATCTAGTTCGGGCAAAAGTGTGTTTTATGCAGGAAAGAGGCGCGGTGGTGCCAATGCTGTCTGATAGTAAGGATATTCGCCTGCTCCATGTTGCTCATCCTCTGATAGAAAATGCAGTAGCCAATGACTTGTACTTTGCGGCGGATTTGACTGAGATTGTCATTACGGGCCCGAATACAGGCGGAAAGACCATTATGCTCAAAACCCTAGGCTTGGCTCAGCTTATGGCACAGTCTGGCCTGCCTATTTTGGCAGATGAAGGGAGTCGAGTGGGGATTTTTGACCAAATCTTTGCGGACATTGGAGACGAGCAGTCTATTGAGCAGAGTTTGTCGACTTTCTCCAGCCATATGACGAACATTGTCTCTATTTTAGAGCAGGCTGATGAGAATGCCTTGGTGCTTTTGGATGAGCTTGGAGCTGGAACCGACCCGCAGGAGGGTGCAGCTCTTGCTATGGCAATTCTTGAAGACTTGCGACTGCGACAGGTCAAGACAATGGCAACGACCCACTATCCAGAGCTTAAGGTCTATGGGATTGAGACTGAGGGAGTGCAAAATGCCAGCATGGAGTTTGATACAGAAAGCCTAAGGCCAACTTATCGTTTTATGCAGGGAGTGCCGGGTCGCTCCAATGCTTTTGAGATTGCAAGGCGTTTAGGTCTGTCTGATAGAGTGGTCAAGGATGCTCAAGAATTGACTGACACGGACAGCGATGTCAATCGCGTTATTGAGCGCTTGGAAGAACAGACATTGGAAAGTCGCAAGCGGTTGGATAATATCCGAGAAGTGGAGCAAGAAAATCTCAAATTTAACCGTGCTCTTAAAAAGCTCTACAATGAGTTCAATCGGGAAAAAGAAACTGAGCTAAATAAGGCAAGGCTGGAAGCGCAGGAAATCATTGATGTGGCGCTGACCGAGAGTGATACGATTCTCAAAAATCTACATGCTAAGTCCAGTCTCAAACCGCACGAAATTATCGAAGCCAAAAGCCAGCTGAAAAAATTGGCTCCTGAAACGGTGGATTTGTCACAGAATAAAGTGTTGAAACAAGCCAAAAAAGCACGGAAACCAAAAGTGGGAGACGATATTCTGGTGATTAGCTACGGTCAGAGAGGCACGCTTGTCAATCAGCTCAAAGACGGTCGCTGGGAAGCACAGGTGGGACTCATCAAGATGACCTTGGAGGAAGCAGAGTTTAACCTGATCAAAGCTGAAAAAGAACAGCCTAAGCGCAAGCAGGTCAATGTGGTGAAACGAACAACCACAAGCGGACCAAGAGCCCGACTGGATTTGCGAGGAAAACGTTATGAAGAAGCCATGCAAGAGCTGGATACCTTTATCGACCAAGCCTTGCTCAACAATATGGCACAGGTGGATATTATTCACGGGATCGGGACGGGCATCATTCGCGAAGGCGTCACCAAATATCTCCGTCGCAATAAGCATGTCAAGAGTTTCGGCTATGCACCGCAAAATGCTGGGGGCAGCGGAGCAACGATTGTGGTGTTTAAGTAATGCAGAGTTGGTGAACAAAGCAAAACTGTTCAGGATAAAAAAGAAAGAATGAAGAGAGGAAACATTTATGAGACAAAAAGGAATACAAGATTCTTGTACAACGATTCTGGTTGGGAAAAAAGCAAGTTATGACGGTTCAACTATCATTGCACGTACAGAAGATTCACAAAATGGTGTGTTTACGCCCAAGAAATTTATTGTTGTTAGCCCAGAAGATCAGCCGCGGCATTACAAGTCTTTACTATCAAGCTTTGAGATAGATTTGCCGGACAATCCAGTTCGCTACACCAGTGTACCGGACGCTCTTGCAAAAGACGGGATTTGGGGTGAAGCTGGTATCAATGTTTACAATGTAGCCATGAGCGAGACAGAGACGATTACCACGAATAGCCGAGTGCTGGGAGCAGATCCTTTGGTGGCGACTGGTATCGGAGAAGAAGACATGCTGACCTTGGTGCTGCCTTATATCAAAACGGCGCGTGAGGGCGTGTTGCGCTTAGGGAAGATTCTTGAAGAATACGGCACCTATGAGTCAAACGGGATTGCCTTTTCTGACGTGAATGAAATCTGGTGGTTGGAGACAATCGGTGGACATCATTGGATAGCTCGCCGGGTGCCCGATGACGCCTATGTGACTAATCCAAACCAGCTGGGAATGGATTATTTTGAGTTTGACAATCCCGAATATTTCCTCTGTGATCCTGATTTGAAAGACTTTATTCATCGCAATCATTTGAATCTCAACTATGAGGGGGAATCTTTCAATCCGCGCTATGCTTTTGGTAGCCAGCGTGACAAAGACCGCCATTACAATACACCGCGTGCTTGGGATATTCAGCGTTTCCTAAATCCAGAAATTGAGCAAGACCCGCGCTCCTTTTTCCTTCCTTGGTGTCAAAAACCCTACCGTAAAATCACGATTGAAGATGTCAAGTATGTCCTTAGCAGCCATTACCAAGACTCTCCTTATGACCCTTATGGCTTAGAAGGCACTCCTCACAGTCGGCGGACCTTCCGCACGATTGGGATTAACCGCACAAGTCAAACATCTATATTGCAGTTGAGACCCAATAAACCACAGGAAACGACGGGCATTCAATGGTTGTCCTATGGCTCTATGCCTTACAATACAGCCGTGCCTTTCTTTACTCAAATTTCCACCACACCGACTTATTTTGCTAATACAGGTGAGAAAGTCTCTACAGATTCGTTCTATTGGACCAATCGCTTAATCGCTGCTTTGGCTGATGCGCATTTTTCTAGTCATCTGGGAGATTTAGATGATTACCAAGAAACAACCATGGCTCTGGGGCATGAAATGTTAGGGCGCGTGGATTGTGCCTTGGAAAAGGGAGAAATAGTTGACTTTGAAGCAGAAAACCAAGCTCTAAGCGATAAGATTCAAGAAGCAACGGATCAACTTCTGAATAAAATCCTGCTAGATGCCAGCAATCTGATGACCAATCATTTTTCTTTGAGCGACTAACTCCATAGCACATTCTGCCCCTACAAATGCTTCGTCTCAAGTAATTGCTAACGAATAGAAGTTCGTTTTTGGAAAATTATTGAATACTAATCTGCGGAGGAGTTTTTCGCTCCGTAGTAAATATTTTGCAAATGCTTCCTTTTAGTGTAGAATGTTGTCAAGAAATGAAATAGAGCGATGACATCGGTCATCGTCAGAGGAGAACAATATGGTAACAGCAATTACAGATGCAAATTTTGCAGAAGAAACAAAAGACGGACTTGTCCTCATTGACTTTTGGGCAGCATGGTGTGGTCCTTGCCGCATGCAGGCACCGATTTTGGAAAAATTAGCCGAAGAGGTGCATGAAGACGAATTGAAAATCTTCAAAATGGACGTGGACGCCAACCCAAATACACCAAGTGAATTTGGAATCATGTCAATCCCGACCCTCATCTTCAAAAAATATGGGCAAGTGGTGAAGCAAGTTGTCGGTGTTCATACCAAAGAACAATTAAAAGCTATTATAGCCGAATTGAGCTAAAAGAGAACGAGGCTGGGACAAAAGTCCAACCTCAAATATAAAAAGCGAACAAAACTAGTTTTCTGGTAATCAGAATTCTGCTTTGTTCGCTTTTCGCATTTAATTTTAAATTTGAAGGGGTTAATAATTAAGATTTTTAAAAATTGAAGTCTTTTTGTCCCAAACTATTTCTCTTTTCAAGATTAGAAGAGTACTTTTGACGAAAATTCGTTTTCATCAGTCACTACCTTTTTGCTAATAGATCAATACACTAATCGGTGCTATAATGAGAATGAAGAAAGATTGTTTCAATCAGAAAGGGCGATTAAATAATGGGAACATTTGGAATAGTAGCTGTATTCGCCATTGTTGTACTCTTACTCATTTGTATCTATCTTCTTTTCAAAGTTATCTTCAAAAAATAAAGTTAGAAGTTAAGTAGGAAATAATTACAAACGAGACAATTTCATTTCGTCCGCGCGGTTGATAAGGCAAACTGATTGTCGTTCACTCCGTCCGCCCGGCAGACGAAGCAAACAAAAAGTAGTTGAGGTCATCCGCCGCGCTGACGGAAAAAGGAGAAGTCATTGAAACGGTCGCTTTAAGTGACAAGTAAAAAAGGAAAGAAGGAATTTATGAAGCAAGAAAAGCTCATTGGATTTAAAATTAGTAACCTTCCTTTCCGTGTTCAATAACAGCCGCAAGCACTATGCGGATATCCTTGCCCGTCGCAAGGGCAAAGAGCCTAAAGCAGAATTGGGTTAATTAAAAAATGAGGTTGGGACTTTTCCAACCTCATTGTATTACGCTTTTTTCCTTTTTCCCCAAATACTTTTTTCTGCAACTGCAGTAAAGAGGGCATCCGTTGAGGAATTGAGCGCCGTTTCACAGGAATCTTGGATAACTCCAATGATGAATCCTACCCCAACGACTTGCATGGCAACATCATTTGAAATACCGAAGAGACTACAAGCAACAGGAATGAGCAAAAGAGAGCCACCTGCCACCCCGGAAGCGCCACAAGCAGAGATAGCGGCGACAATACTGAGGATTAATGCTGTCGCAAAGTCGATCGAAATGCTTAATGTATTGACTGCAGCAAGGGTGAGCACATTGATGGTAATAGCTGCTCCAGCCATGTTAATAGTGGCACCAAGAGGGATAGAAACGGAATAAGTATCTTTGTTGAGTCCTAGTTCTTCACAAAGTTTCATGTTGACAGGAATATTAGCAGCTGAACTACGTGTGAAGAAAGCTGTCACACCACTGACTTTTAAACACCGCAAAACAAGTGGGTAGGGATTTTTTCTCATCAGAACAAAGGCAATGAAAGGGTTGACGACCAGAGCTACAAAAAGCATGATAGCGATTAAAACTGCTAATAAGCTGCCATAGTTAGCCAACACCGCCAACCCTTTGTCAGAAATCGTCTTAAAGACCAAACCAAGAATCCCAAAAGGAGCCAGATTGATAATCCATTCAACGACCTTAGAGGTTACACTTGCCATAGTTTGCAAAAGCTCTTTACTGCTTTTGCTGGCTTCACGCATGGCAAGTCCAAATACCACCGCCCAAGATAATATTCCAATATAGTTTGCGGTGATGAGAGCATTGACTGGATTGTCCACTACTTTGAGCAATAAATTACTGAGGACTCGCCCAATCCCATCTGGTGGTGTAATCTTGGTCTTTGACGCTGTGAGTGTGATGTGTAAAGGAAAAAGGTAGTTAGCTAGCACTGCGACTAAAGCTGCTGAGAATGTTCCCAAAAGATACAAGATAATGATAGTTTTCATGTTGGTTTCTTGTCCTTTTCGATGTTGTGATAGAGCATTGGTCACCAAAGCAAAAACCAACAGTGGAGCAATGCCCTTTAAGCCACCAACAAATATATCTCCCAATAAGCCAATTGCTGACAGCTTAGGACAGGTCAAGCCGAGGACAGCCCCTAATGCAATCCCGATAGCAATACGCTTAATCAAACTAGATTTTTTCCAAGCCAAAACTATTCTTTTCATATCATATAATCCCTTCATGATCATAATGTCTCCCATTATAGTATAAATATTCTGAAAAATCAATCTGTTTTAGATAGAATACACTGGGGGAGTTCGCATTCCCCTGATTCAATTAGGCTCAGATATGGTATAATAGAAATAAGTAGGAGGTAGCTATGCTATTTGCGAACAAGAATGTATTCTCTCGTTATTTTGAAAAACTCAACTGGTCTCATTTGGTAGATGATGTCTTTAGCAAGCTCGTTTCACTTTTGCTCTTGCTAGCTCTCTTTTACCTCGCTAAAAAGCTGGTACATGTACTCGTAAGAAAGATTATCTCACCCTCTTTGAAACTCTCCAGTCAAGACGAAGGGCGGCAAAAGACCCTCACTCGTTTGATTGAAAATTTGCTGAATTACACCCTTTACTTTCTCTTGATTTATTGGATATTAGCGATTTTAGGTTTGCCGGTGTCTAGTTTACTAGCAGGAGCTGGGATTGCTGGGGTGGCAATCGGGATGGGAGCGCAAGGCTTCTTGTCTGATTTAGTCAATGGTTTCTTTATTTTGTTGGAGCGGCAGTTGGATGTCGGAGACAGCGTTCGTCTGACTAATGGCTCGATTAAAATTGCAGGAACAGTTGTGAGTGTCGGAATTCGGACGACACAAGTGCGCGATGCAGATGGCGCTTTGCATTACGTTCCTAATCGCAACATTACCGTCGTCAGCAATTTCTCACGCGGTAATATGCGAGCGCTCATTGATATTCCATTATACGCTCAGACGGATTTGGAGAAGGTCACTCGGATTATCCAGCAGGTCAATCAAGAATATGCGGGCAATCAAGTAGAAATTTTGCAGGAACCGACGATTTTAGGTCCGCAAGTTAGCGAAAATGGTCAATTTTATTTTCGTATTAGTATCACCGTCCAAAGTGGTAGCCAAAGCATCGTTTACCATCAATTTTACAGGCTGTATCATGACGCTTTATTAAAGGAAGGAATTGATTTGCCAACGATTTATGCACCAGCGTAAGCAGAAAGGAGATTATTATGGAAGAACAAGTACCGCATGAAATAAAAACCCCTGCCGGTCACGTCTATCGCTTGAAACAGCCCCTGTATAAGCAGCCTTTGTTTTGGACGACCATCATTAGCTGTGTCATGCTTGTATTCATGACCCTCGTGGTGGCTGGTTTAAGTATTTTTAACTTTGCCGTTCTAGGGCATGGTGCTCGAACTGCAGTTTATCAAGATAGTTATAAACATCACCGTCTGGGAGACAGCGTGCGTTTTGAAAATGGAATAAAAATCACTGTTCAATACATTCATGTGGACTCCAAAGAGCGGATGAAAGGGCAAGCAACAGGAGCAACGATTACCGCCAAAGTCATTATCGAAAATACCTCTAGCGAATCGCTCCCTCTCAATGTCTATGACTTTGATTTACAAGACGAAATGGGAGAATCCTATGTCTTGGATGACGCTACTTTTGACACTGCCAACATAAAAGAGGAGCTTGCGGTGGGCGAAAAGGTGGAATGGAAGCTGATGTATGACGGTGAGGACGGCTCGCAGCAGCCCTATACTCTCGCTTATGACAATGTCAGGTGGGGAGAAGCCAAAAGCGTGAAGTTTTAGAAATTTTCAGCAGAAGAACAGTAAAAGACTGTGGACGAATCTGTCCACAGCCTTTTATCATGCATGTTCGTTTAAACAATCCCTTGAGCAATCATAGCATTGGCGACATTTTCAAAAGCAGCGATGTTTGCTCCTGCTAGATAGTCTTTGCCAAGATTGTAGTTTTCAGCAGTTGTTTTAGCAGTGTTGAAGATGTTGGTCATAATGTCTTTCAGACGAGTGTCTACTTCTTCACGCGTCCATGAGAGACGGAGACTATTTTGGCTCATTTCGAGTGCAGATACAGCAACTCCACCAGCATTGGCGGCTTTAGCAGGACCATAAAGGAGATTATGTTCTTTGTAAACAGCAATGGCGTCAAGATTACTTGGCATGTTAGCACCTTCTGATACACAGAATACGCCTTGCGCTACCAAGCGTTTCGCTGCTTCACCATCGATTTCATTTTGAGTGGCACATGGCAGGGCAATGTCGAATGTACCGTCGTAAGTCCAGACAGAGCCTTCGTGATAAGTAGCACTTGCTCTTTCAGCAGCGTATTCTGTCAGACGAGCACGACGTTTTACTTTCACATCTACCAGAAGATCAAAGTCAATTCCGTCCTTGTCAATGATATAGCCATTTGAATCAGACACAGAAATGACTTTGGCACCGAGGGCAGTTGCTTTTTGCACAGCATATTGAGCTACATTTCCAGCACCGGATACGACAACGGTCTTTCCGTCAAAACTTTCACCGTTTGCTTTGAGCATTTCTTGCGTATAGTAAACAAGACCGTAACCAGTTGCTTCTGGACGGATTAGAGAACCTCCAAATCCAAGTGGTTTACCAGTCAAGACACCAGCATCAAATTGGCGTAGGCGTTTATACTGACCGTAAAGATAGCCAATCTCGCGTCCGCCAACCCCAATATCACCAGCAGGAACGTCAAGAGAAGGACCGATGTATTTTTGCAATTCTGTCATGAAGCTTTGGCAGAAACGCATCACTTCAGCATCTGTCTTGCCTTTCGGATCAAAGTCAGACCCACCTTTACCACCACCGATTGGCAGTCCAGTCAAAACATTTTTAAAGATTTGTTCAAATCCGAGAAATTTCAAAATCCCTTGATTAACCGTTGGGTGGAAACGAAGACCGCCCTTATATGGTCCAACTGAGGAATTAAATTGCACGCGGTAACCGCGATTGACTTGAACTTTGCCGTCGCGATCAACCCAAGGAACACGGAAACTAATCACACGTTCTGGCTCGGTAATGCGTGCCAGAATGTTTTCTTCAATGTATTCAGGATGTTTTTCAAAAACGGGTTCAAGCGTGTTTAAAAATTCTTCCACCGCTTGCAGAAATTCTGCTTCGTGAGCATTGCGAGCTTTCACCAATTCAAAAGTGTTTTGGATATATTCTTTAGCAGTTGTCATAGACTTCTCCTTAAATAAGATACGAGGACGAGTAAAAATCGTACAAAATAGGAGGCTGACGCCGTGTTCGATGAACACAAGGGAGCCTATCTTTTTTGCTAGACTTTCGTCCGAGTTCAGTGTATGTTATATTTTGTTACGTGTGTCATTATAGCAGAAAATTTTTGTGCTGTAAAGAAAAAGTTGAATTTTCTGAAAATTCCGACATAACATTTACAACAAAATCCTGCTCAGCAAAAATTCATTTGCTTATCCCGAACATTTTTTCCTTCTATTCCGTTAAAAGAGTCAGATTTTTGCTTTTAATGGTACAATAGAAAAATGAAAGGAGTATTTCATGTTATCAACTCAAACACAAATCGCTGGTTTTTCTTTTGACAACTGCCTGATGAATGCGGCTGGAGTGGCCTGCATGACGATTGAAGAGTTAGAAGAAGTTAAAGACTCAGCTGCGGGAACCTTTGTCACCAAAACAGCTACTTTGCAAGCGCGAGCAGGAAATCCCGAACCGCGCTACCAAGATGTGCCGCTTGGCTCGATCAATTCAATGGGGCTGCCCAATCATGGACTGGACTATTATTTGAATTACTTGTTAGAATTACAACAGACAGAACCAAACCGAACCTTCTTTTTGTCGCTGGTAGGTCTGTCGCTAGAAGAAACCCATGCTCTTTTGAAAAAGGTGCAAGCTAGTGATTTTAAAGGCTTAACCGAGCTCAATCTATCTTGTCCCAATGTTCCCGGCAAACCACAAATCGCTTATGATTTTGAGACGACGGAAAAGATCTTGAGTGAAGTGTTTGACTATTTCACCAAGCCACTAGGCATTAAATTGCCACCATATTTTGATATGGCACATTTTGATCAAGCGACAGCTATTTTTAACAAATTTCCTCTTTCTTTTGTCAACTGTGTCAATTCAATTGGCAACGGGCTGTATATTAACGATGAAACAGTTGTCATTCGTCCGAAAAAAGGCTTTGGTGGTATTGGTGGTGAATACATCAAACCAACTGCACTTGCTAATGTTCATGCTTTTTATCAACGACTTAATCCTTCGATTCAAATCATCGGTACGGGCGGTGTATTGACAGGGCGGGACGCTTTTGAGCACATTCTTTGTGGAGCCAGTATGGTGCAAGTTGGAACAATGCTGCATAAAGAAGGTGTAGGGGCTTTTGAGCGCATTACAAATGAGCTGAAAGCGATTATGGAAGAAAAAGGCTATGAAAGCATAGAAGATTTTCGTGGGGAATTGCACTATCTGGACTAACCACAAGTGGTATTTGGCAGTTCATTGCCACATCATTCTCAAGAAAGTTCTAATCAAATCCTTATAACATTTTAGGAATTTGTGAGAAAATAAGAACAAAGAAATGAGGTATTTTTATGGCTGAAATTTATCTAGCAGGTGGCTGCTTTTGGGGTTTGGAAGAATATTTTTCCCGTATTACAGGTGTGACTGATACGACTGTCGGCTATGCCAATGGGCAGGTGGAATCTACCAATTACCAGTTGATTCATCAGACCGACCATGCTGAAACCGTTCATGTGACTTATGATGAAAATTTGGTTAGCTTGCGAGAAATTCTGCTCTATTATTTTCGGGTGATTAATCCGCTGTCCATCAATAAGCAAGGAAATGATGTCGGACGTCAGTACCGCACAGGGATTTATTATACAAAAGATATTGATGTATCAGTCATTAACGAAGTCGTGAAAGAGCAAAAGCGTCAATTCGGTCAGAAGATTGCGGTGGAAGTAGAACCGCTGCGCCATTATGTATTGGCAGAGGATTATCATCAAGATTACCTCAAGAAAAATCCTGGTGGTTATTGCCATATCAATGTTAATGACGCCTATCAGCCTTTAGTGGATCCGGGACAGTATGAGAAACCGAGTGAAAATGCTTTAAAGGAAAACTTGTCCGAGGAAGCCTATCAGGTCACTCAACATGCCGCAACCGAACGACCATTTCATAACGAATATTTTGCAACGTTTGAAGAAGGCATTTATGTGGATGTGACGACGGGAGAACCGCTTTTCTTTGCCAGTGATAAGTTTGATGCTGGTTGTGGCTGGCCGAGTTTTACAAGACCGATTGCCAAAGATGTGATCAAGTATTATCAAGATAAAAGTCACGGTATGGAGCGGATTGAGGTGCGGTCGCGTTCAGGAAATGCACACTTAGGTCATGTTTTCACAGATGGTCCACAGGATCAAGGTGGACTTCGCTACTGTATCAATTCTGCGGCATTGCGCTTTATTAAAAAAGAAGACATGGAAGCTGCAGGATATGGCTATTTACTTTCCTATATGAAGTAAAGTCGGTAGAATAAACAAGAAACGAAGTTAGACAATCCTAGTTGCTTCGCAATCACCTCTATAAGCGCAGGGCTGGACAATAATCGCCAGTTTGAAAACTGATTATGTACGAAACAAACGTTGTAGTGATTGATTGCTCAAAGTATTGCAGATAGGATTTGCGGAGTAAATTTCAATGTTTTTCCTATTTTTTAAAGCTTGCTATTTAGGGCAGATTTTGCTACAATAACTAAAAAATTCAATGAAAACATATAATCTCCATAATAAGGTTGGAGAGTTTCTACCGTCTTACCGTAAATAAGCGTGGCTTTGTCCTTAGTTATGTTGGCAGATACAAATAGAGCATAGGGTAATGTGAAATGATTGTCCCACACGATTTTTGTTTTTGCGATTGCTACGCTGACGAATGCGCAGTAATTGAATGCCTTGTGACTCTTATTTAAAGGAGAAGCGATGAAAGCATTTAAACAGGTGAATTTGGTGACATGTGACGCAGATTTTCATGTCTATCGAAATGGGCTGCTAGTGGTAAACGAGGACAAGATTGTTTATTGTGGGAATGAGGACGCCACTTGGGAAGCGCGGGCAGATGAGACAGTAGATTGTGAGGGAGCCTGGCTTATGCCTGGTCTAGTCAATTGCCATACCCACTCTGCTATGACCACCCTTCGTGGCATTCGAGATGACAGCAATCTCCATGAATGGCTAGAAGATTATATCTGGCCGGCAGAAAGCGAGTTTACACCAGAGGTCACAACAAAAGCTGTCAAGCTGGCGCTTACGGAAATGCTTCAGACTGGGACGACGACCTTTAATGATATGTACAATCCCAACGGTGTTGAAATTGGGCAGATTCATGAAGTGGTGGAACGCTCTAAAATGCGTTGTTATTTTTCACCGACTTTGTTTAGCTCCGATATGGAGACGACGGAAGAAACCTTAGCGCGTACTCGGACTATTATTGAGGAAATTCTGTCCTACAACGATGATCGCTTTAAAGTAATGGTAGCACCACATGCGCCATATAGTTGCAGTAAGGATTTGCTAAAAGGAAGCTTGGAGCTGGCGCGTGAATTACAACTGAAATTGCATATCCACGTGGCAGAAACACAAGCAGAAAATGGCATAATTTTAGAGCGCTATGGAAAACGCCCACTTGCTTTCTTGAAAGAATTAGGCTATCTGGAACATGAGGGGATTTTTGCCCACGGTGTGGAATTAAATGAGCGAGAAATTGAAGAACTAACAGCCTCTAAGATTCATATCGCCCACAATCCCATCAGCAATCTCAAATTAGCATCTGGCATCGCTCCCGTAACAGACTTGATTCAAGCTGGCGTGACAGTCGGACTTGCAACGGGCTCGGTCGCTTCCAATAATAATTTGGATATGTTTGAAGAAAGTCGTACTGCTGCTCTTTTACAAAAAATGCGCACAGGTGGCGCCACTCAATTTACCATTGAGCAGGCTTTGAAAACAATGACAATTGAAGGTGCCAAAGCGCTCGGCATGGATGATCAAATCGGCAGTCTAGAAGTTGGCAAACAAGCAGATTTTTTAATCATTCAGCCAAAAGGTAAAGTACATTTGTATCCAGAAGAAAAGATGCTTTCCCATCTCATCTATGCTGTCAAGGGAAATGATGTTAAAGATGTCTATATAGCAGGTGAGCAAGTTGTAAAAGACGGACAAGTCCTGACGATGGATGTAGTTATGTAAAAATGAAAGTTCTAAAGGAATCTTTGAAGAACCTCTTTGACACAATAGAGGTTCTTTCTTTATAAATATTTCAGACAAATTAGTAAGTCCATCTTGTATTGTATAGTAAAAATTAGAGGTTCGTAACAATTGTTCTAACCTCTAATTTTTGTAATAAGTATAACAAGCTTATGAGCCATAATGAAGCTAAATGGATAAAAACTCCTTTTGCAGACAAAGCGCAACACCAGCTGTTGCACCAGTGAAGTCATTGTAAGGCTCGATAATGAGTTCAGGCAAGTCTTTGAAGAGTAGTTTTGGTTGTTGTGAGATTTCTTGATAGAAAGCTGCAATGACTTTGTCATCAGTCAAGATGGGACTGTGCAGATAAATTTTCTTTGCATCAATCATCATGCTAAGGTTTAGCAGGGATTGTGCCAAATACTTAAATGCCAAATGAAGGAGATTGAGAATAGCTTGGTCTCCTAAGTTATATGCTGTGAGGATAGTTTGAATCGTGATCTCTTCTTTATCTGTGACAAGTGATTTTAAATGTGTCAACTCCGCAGTTTCAAAGATGATTTTTGCTTTTTTTATCAGCCAGCTTTCACTAGCATAAGTCTGCAAACAGCCTCTGCGTCCACAACCACAGACTTCTCCGTCAGGACAAACGACGGTATGACCAATTTCGCCGATGACAATATTGCTTTTGCCGTAGATTTTGCCATTGTACATATAAGAGCAGTGCATACCCCGTGCAAAATGAAAATAGATAAAATTCTCATCCAGTTGGTAAGCAGAAAAAAGGCGTTTTGCTAGTGCCATGCAATTGACATTATTAGAAAAGTAAATTGGAAAAGAAAACTCGTTTTTAATCTTCGCTAGATCAAATTGTTTCCATGTTTGATTGTTTGTTGTAATCAAATCATTGTGCAAATAGCGTCCAGGGATAGCTACTCCCACGGCTTGAATTGTATAGGAATTGTTCCGAAAAATAAATTGTTCAAGTAAATGACAAAATAAATCAGCGTCTTCTGCTAGAATTTTTTCCGAGGTGACGGTTGCTTTATCTTTATCAATCACATTTCCTGTATTATCACTCAACACAAAAGAAAAGTATTTTTCAGACAGTTCACAACCGATGAAATAAGAGTACTGTTTTTTTATACCCAAGAGGATTTTCTTTCGCCCGACTTTTGTGTGTTCTTCATCTTCCCCCAGCTCATACAGCAGTTTTTCTTGGATCAAACTTCCTGTAATCGCACTAACTGTAGCAGGAGTAATGCCCGTCTCTTTTGAAATATCAATGCGAGAAATTGGCCCCTTGGCGTAAATTTTATCTAAAATAATTGTTCGTAATTCAGCTTGTTTTTTCGTTTGATTCATTATCTACCATCCTTCCCTGCATCTATTATATATTGATTATAAAAAATTATCAAATATAAGTGAAAGCGCTTGACTTTTTTGGATAATTGTTTTAAAATATAATTAAAAAGCGAGATAAAGTTGATTTTGTCTGCTATTTAATAATATATTATAATCAAAGGAGATTGTAAAGATGGACAAATTTTTACAAGCAAAACTAATGCCTATTGCTATTAAGTTGGGGAACAATAAAGGCTTAGTAGCAATTCGAGACGGCATTACGCTTGCGGTACCATTACTGTTGATTGGTTCTTTGTTTATGGTCATTGCTAGTTTTCCTGTTCCAGGATGGGAAGCTTATTTGACAAAAATTGGGGTTTCTGCCTATCTATGGAAAGGCGTGGATAGTAGTTTTGGTCTGATTGGTTTGGTAGCCAGTTTTGGAATTGCCTACTATATGAGCCGTCAATACAAAGTGGATGGGATTCCTTCTGGGATTATCTCGCTTGCTGCCTTTATCACAGTGACACCATTTCTTGCTACTAAAACAGGAAATGGTGTTCCCACAGCATTTTTAGCTTCACAAGGCCTTTTTGTAGCAATCATTCTTGGTTTGGTAAATGGTTATATCTATCAATGGTTCATCAATCATAATGTCCAAATTAAAATGCCTGATGGTGTTCCACCGGCAGTTTCAAAAAGTTTCAGCGCCATTATTCCAGGTGCAGTGATTATCACAGGCTGGTTGTTGGTTTATGCCCTTTTAGCCAGTTTAAAACTACCAAATTTGCATGCGGTAGCTCAAACTGTTTTAGGAAAACCGCTAGGCCTACTAGGTAATAATTTATTTGGTTTGATGATTCTAGTTGCTTTAAATAGTTCATTCTGGTTTGTTGGACTTCACGGAGGGAATGTCGTCAATGCAGTTATGAAACCATTATGGCTTTCGAACCTCGATGCCAATAAAGTTGCTTATCAAGCAGGAGAAAAATTGCCGCATATTTTTACCAGTGTCTTTATGGATAACTTTGTCTTTATTGGTGGCGGAGGTGCTACCATTGGACTTGTATTGGCACTTGGTTATTTAGCGAAAAAGAAAAAATCAAGCAAACAAATCAAAGCACTGGCACCTATTACGGTAGTTCCAGGCTTGTTCAATATCAATGAGCCAACCATGTTTGGTGTGCCAATTGTCTTAAATATCTTGCTTCTGTTTCCATTCATTTTGGCACCGATTGCGAATCTCATCGTTGCGTGGTCATCCATGGCGAGTGGTCTGGTACCGTTAACATATACTGACCCAGGTTGGACAACTCCTCCGATTATTAGTGGCTTGCTGGCAACGGGAAGTTTTAAAGCGTCTATTTTACAAGCTGTTCTTATTGTGATGGATATTTTAATCTATATCCCATTTGTGATTGCTATTGAAAAACGCTTTAAAGCAGAAGAAAATCAGTAGGGAGATGAGAGTATGAAACGACTCATTAGTGCAAACCCTTCGGAAATTCTAAGCATGACTGCCCAAGAGCTTAAGCAAAGCATTCAAGCGAGTGAAGGGCGGGTTGTCTTATCTGAAAATGTGGTCATTCGTGAAACCTTTATCGGAGATATCACCAATGCTGAAATTGCAAGAGCTTTCGGCGCAGATATGATTTTACTGAATTGTTTAGATGTTTTTCAGCCAGAAATATTTGGTTTGGATTGTGAAAAAGAGAAAATTGTTCACGAATTGCATCGTTTGGTAGGCGCTCCAATCGGTGTGAATTTGGAGCCTATTGATCTACAAGCGGATATGTTGGAAGAAGTGCAAGTGATTGCTGCCGGTCGGCAAGCTAGTCAGGCTTCTTTTGAACAAATTGAAAAATTAGGTTTTGATTTTGTTTGTTTGACAGGTAATCCAGGAACAGGAGTTAGCAATAAAGAAATTATTGATGCAGTAAAATTAGCTAAGCAGCATTTTTCAGGTTTGATTATAGCTGGGAAAATGCACGGTGCAGGGGTATCTGAGCCGGTTGCAGACATTCAGATAGCTGAACAATTATTAGAAGCTGGTGCAGATGTGATTTTGGTGCCAGCGGTTGGTACAGTTCCTGCTTTTAGTGATGAAGAAATGAGAGCTGTCGTAGATCTAGTACATAGCAAAAGAGGTTTAGTCTTAAGCGCTATTGGCACTAGCCAAGAGACGTCAGATATTGAAACAATTAAACAAATCGCACTTCGTAATAAAATTTGTGGTGTTGATATTCAACATATTGGGGATGCAGGCTATGGTGGTTTGGCAGTAGTGGATAATATTTATGCACTGAGCAATACTATTCGTGGCATTCGACATACTGTGTCACGTTTAGCAAGATCCGTTAATCGGTAGAAAGGATCGTTGACTTTAATGAATAGAAAGGAACAATTATGACTAAAGTTACCATTATGTTGGCATGTGCTGCGGGTATGAGTACCAGCTTGCTTGTGACAAAAATGCAAGCTGCAGCCGATGAAAAAGGATTAGATGCAGAAATTTTTGCAGTTCCAGCACCAGAAGTAGATGATATCCTTTCTGAGAAGAAAGTAGATGTTTTGTTATTAGGTCCACAGGTGCGCTATCTTTTAGATCAATTCACAGAAAAGTTAGCTCAAAAGAATATCTCAGTTGGAGTTATCCCAATGGTGGATTATGGCATGATGAACGGTCCACAGGTGCTAGCGTTAGCTGAGGAACTGATCGGAGGCTAGAAGATTGATATGGAAAATTCAAATTTAGAAAGTATCATGTCCCTCATTATGTATGGTGGCGAGGCGAAGAGCAATGCTTTTGAAGCGATTCAAAAAGCTAAGAACGGTCTCTTTGAAGAAGCACATGAAAAGTTAAAAGCAGCAGATGAGGCATTAGTTTTAGCACACAAGTCACAGACAGTGATGCTGACACAAGAAGCTCAAGGTGAAAAAATTGAGCTCAGTCTTTTGATGGTGCATGCTCAAGATCACTTGATGACGAGCTTAACGTTTATTGATTTAGCAAAAGAAGTTGTTGCAGTGTATGAACGACTAAATCAAATGGTTAAATAATCTAATAACATTCTCTTTAAGAACTTTGATAGGTTGAACGACTTGTCAAAGTTTTTTTAAATAATTAACAGACGATTATTTTATTTATCACCTGATAATTATTTAAAAAAGTTTTAGAAACCGCTTGCAATAAAATAAATTTGTGCTATACTTAATTTACGGATTGTTACTGGTCATGCAGGCAAAACCTAGACAAATACGAGATATAAGGTAGGAAAGCTACTTTCTATTTGGTATGTGTTTAGGTTTTTTTGTTACCGTTGTTCTATATTTATATGTGCAACAACACAGCTGACCTAAAAAATAAAGGAGGTCCATTATGGCAAAAGATTATACTGACTTAGCTCAGGATATTGTTGCTCACGTTGGTGGTAAGGAAAATATTACCAAGTTAGTGCACTGTGTGACGCGTTTGCGTTTTTCTCTGAAAGATGAGAGCAAGGCAGATACGGAATACTTGAAAAATAGAGACGGTATTGTAACGGTTGTAAAAGCTGGTGGACAATACCAAGTGGTGATTGGGAACCACGTGCCAGATGTGTATGCGGCGGTCATTAAGGAAGCAGGTATTTCTGGTGAGGATAGTATTGATGTGGATGAAGGAGATGTTCCGCAAGGCAATCTCTTTGACCGATTTATCGCCTTGATCTCAGGACTTTTCCAACCAATGCTGGGAGCTCTTTCTGCAGCTGGTATGATCAAAGGTGTAGTTGCCATTATGGCAGTTTGTGGCGTTAAGACGACTGACGGAGCTTATGTCATCTTAAATGCCGCTGGTGATGGATTCTTCCAATTCTTACCATTGATTCTGGCTTTGACTGCTGCTAAGCGGTTTAAAATGGAAAAATTCACAGCGCTTGCGATTGGCTTTGCCTTGGTTTATCCCAATATCGCAGCTAGCTTTACAGGTGCCAAACCACTCTATACGCTATTTGCAGGAACTTTTATTGAGTCAAAAATCTACGCAACTTTCTTAGGTTTGCCGATTATCTTCCCTGCTTCTAGTTATCTATCAACTGTATTGCCAATCATTCTAGCAATTTGGGTCGGCTCAAAAATTGAAAAATTCTTTAAACAAATCATTCCAGATGTTGTCAAAGTCTTTATTGTTCCATTCTTTGTAATTTTAATTACTGTACCGTTATCATTTCTTGTCATTGGACCAGTCATGACATGGGCTTCTGATATAGTCGGTGCTATTTTCACAGGTATTTATAGCTTCAGCCCAATTATTTATGGAATTATTCTGGGTGCTTTGTGGCAAGTGCTGGTTATGTTCGGTCTCCACTGGGGATTGGTGCCGCTTGCAATTTTGGAATTACAAAAAGGACCAGGTGTCATTCTTGTAGCTTCTATTGCTATTTGCTTTGCGCAAGCAGGAGCATTGCTCAATATCTTCTTGCGTACAAAAGAAGAAAAAGTCAAACAATTGGCTATTCCAGCCTTTATCTCAGCTTTGTTTGGGGTAACAGAACCAGCCATTTACGGGATTACCTTGCCAATGCGAACACCATTTATTATGACTTGTATTGCCGGTGCGGTTCAAGGGGCTTATCTCGCTTTCTTTAATGCCAAAATGCAAGTAATGGGTGGAATGGGGCTCTTTGCGATTCCGTCTTTCATTGATCCAAAAGATTCACTATTGCTCATTCACTTCCTTGTAGCAATTGCAATCAGTTTTGTTCTTGGATTTGTATTGACCCAATTTACAAAGATTCCAACTCTCTATGGTGGAGCACAAGAAGTCGCTGCTGAAGAAATCAGTCTGCCAGTTGAAGAGATTGCTCCTGAGCAAGTCATCACAGCTCCGCTTAGCGGGAAAGTGGTCGCACTCGAAGATACGCCTGATGCTGTTTTTGCAAGTGGTGCAATGGGTCAAGGTATAGCAATTGAGCCTAGCGTTGGCGAAGTTGTCGCTCCTGCTGACGGTGTGATTCGTCTGCTTTTCCCAACCAACCATGCGATTGGCTTAGCGACTGATGATGGCGCTGAAATCTTGATTCACGTGGGCATGGATACAGTCGCTCTTGAAGGAGAAGGCTTTATGGCACATGTTACTCAAGGCTCAAAGGTCAAGGCGGGTCAATTATTGCTAAGCTTTGATATAGATGCTATCAAAAAAGCAGGTTATCTTGTTACAACTCCAATCATTGTGACCAATATAGCTGATTATAAGACAGTTGAAACATTAGCTGACGGCGATGTGAAACTAGGCGATGATTTGCTGAAAGTAAGTGAATAATCTAAGAAAAGGACAAGCAAAACTTGTAGAGTTCTAAACAGTTGGTCGAAAAAATCAACTAGAGCTACAAGCATGCTTCGTCCTTTTTATTATTTATCATTTCCTGCGTCATGTTCGCTTCTTTATGCTACAATGTAGATAGAGGAGAATAGAACATGAAAAGATCAGAACGGGAAATACAGTCAGCAACTAATTGGCAGTTTATTTTAGGCTTGCTTTGCGTAGTGTTTTTAGTAGCAAGTGGGATTTTATTAGCTGAGAAAATAAACGATAGCGTTAAGATTAAGGCAAAGTCGACAAAAACAGGTGTTGTACAAAAGAAAAAAATGTCTTCTACCCCAAATGGTGTACAGACGGCTCGTATCATGGCAAATGGAGATCTGCTATATCATGATCTTCTATATATGAGCGCCTTACAGTCAGATGGGACGTATGATTTCACAGAAAATTATCAATATGTCAAACCTTGGCTGAAAAATGCGGACTTGATATTAGGAGATTTCGAGGGGACTATCCGACCAAATTATCCTTTGGCGGGTTACCCACTGTTCAATGCGCCAGAGTCGGTGGTGTCAGCTATCAAAGATGCTGGTTATCAAGTTGTGGATTTGGCACACAATCACATTTTGGATTCCCAATTGGAAGGTGTTTTTTCAACAGCAAAAGCATTTGAGCAGCACGGAATTACACCGATTGGGGTTTATACACATAAAAACAGGGATAAAGCCTCGCTTGTGATTAAAAAAGTGAATGGGATTAAAATTGCGCTCTTAGCTTATTCCTATGGGTTTAACGGCTTGGAGGAAAATATCTCTCATGCAGACTACAATCATCATTTGTCGGATTTAAATGAAGAAAAGATGAAAAAAGAAATTAAGCAAGCCGAAAAAGAAGCTGATATAACCGTTGTCATGCCCCAGATGGGGGTTGAATATCAATTGGAACCGACACAGGAGCAAAAAAATCTTTATCATAAGATGATTGAGTGGGGAGCAGATATTATTTTCGGCGGACATCCGCATGTCGTTGAGCCGTCAGAAGTCGTCACACAAAATGGACAAAAGAAATTCATTATCTATTCTATGGGTAATTTCATCTCCAATCAGCGAATTGAGACGATGGACGGTGTGGAAAATAAGAAATGGACAGAACGCGGCGTGCTCATGGACGTGACGGTTGAAAAATCAAAGAAAGGGACGATTATCAAGGAGGTACAGGCACATCCGAGTTGGGTGAGTCGTGTGGCGAAAGGGACGTATTCACCGGAAGGCTATCCTCTCTACACCTACCAGACCTATATTTTAGAAGATTTCATTGAAGGTGGAAAATACCGTAATCAATTAGACCAAGCTACCAAAGAACGAATTGATACGGCTTATCAGGAAATGAATGAGCATGTAAATTTGAAATGGGATAAATAGTTGAGATTAAAATAAAAAGCGCTTAAATGAGTCTTGCTGTAGACAACGTTTAAGCGTTTTTGAATATTTTAAAGTGGTTCTAGCTCATCAACTTGGAAAACTGTTTACCTAACCAGAGTGCAAAAAAGAGATTGCTGATAATGATGAGAACGCCAATGAGACTGAAAACAAGAAGTTCAATTGTGTTGATATGAAGTAAAGTGGTGGTTTTCCAAATGATAATACTGCTAACTGGTAAGCATAGGATAGAGGTCGCAAGAGCTGGGATATAGCGCCTAAGCCAGATAGCTTGCAGGATATGAGTCACCAAATGAAGAGCAAAAGCCACAAATCCTCCCAGCCAGATGAGATAAAGTAGGCGGGTGTGGTAAAAAAGAGCAAAGAAAGAAATGAGGGATACCACGACAAATTCCTCTGCCACGGCTAGTGCGAAACCTTCTGTGGATAAGCTTTTGTGGGTATTTAAAATGAAGACAGCTTTTTTCTCCAGTAGTTTTTCATTCCGCTCTATCCATGGCATGAAGCCGATGATTTCTTCTAAATCATGAAAAATGAATAGCAGCGGAAACAACCAGATAGTATCTTTCATTGAATGCCTCCTTGTTATTTTTTCCGATATTGACTAGGAGTTATTTGGTAATACTTTTTAAACTGACGATTGAAGTTGGAGAGATTGTTAAAGCCAGACTGTGTAGCAATTTCTAGGACGGGCAAGGTAGAGTGTTGCAAGAGTTCAGCCGCTTTTCGCAAGCGAAATTGAATCACGTATTCCATGCAAGATACCCCAAGATGTTTCTTAAAGAAATTCATGAAATGGGTATCGCTGTAACCACAAATTTGAGCAAGCTGATCAATCGTGAGTTCCTCTTGATAATGACTACCGATATAGTCAATGATGGTACGGATTTTTTCTTCCTTGCGATAGCCTTCTAAGGATTGCTCTTTTGAAATCACATAGCCATTTTCAAATAAGAGAAAAAAGAGTTGGTTGAGCTGGGCTTTGAGCTGAAATTCAAAATACTCTGTACGATAATAGCCTGTTTTCATGGCATCAAGTAGACACTGCCGAATGTCTGCATAGGCTGGCTGATTGGGCTTGATGACACGAACAAAATCCAGCTGACCATTATAAAGCGGCTGCAAATATTCAATACTAGCTTGATCCATCGCAGAATAGCCCATTAAGTCTAAATGAAAGTTGATTGCATCCATATAGTGGCGACGATTTTCAATCGGGTGAATGGAGTGAAGAGCATTGGGACGAATGAGGATAATATCACCTGCTTCACTATTAAAGTAATCATAATCAATGTGAAACTGCGCAGTTCCCTCATGAACATAAACCAGTTCAACATCCGTATGCCAATGAAAGAGAATGTCCGGCTGACCGTTTTTTGTAATGGTTCGTGTGAGAGAATAAGGAGTGCCTTGAGTTTTGTAAACGATATCTTTGTGTAATGTTCTCAGATCCATAAGTGTTGCCTCTTTCGTAGAATAATACCAATTTATAAGAGAATTGTGTTAGAAAATACTCTTGTCTAAGATTATAATATAATTAAGTAAAAAATAAAAGAGGTAAAAGTCATGAGTAAATTTCCAGCAGATTTTCTTTGGGGCGGTGCAACAGCTGCCAATCAATACGAAGGAGCTTACAATGTGGACGGGAAAGGTCTTTCAGTTCAAGATGTGACACCAAAAGGCGGCATGCCAGCTAAAGCAGGTGATCTCAATCCTTTGATTACAGATGAGCCAACACTAGACAATCTTAAATTAGAAGGGATTGACTTTTATCATCGTTACAAAGAAGACATTGCCCTTTTTGCAGAAATGGGCTTCAAGGTCTATCGTACTTCCATTGCATGGTCACGGATTTTCCCAAATGGTGATGAAACGGAGCCAAATGAAGCAGGTCTAAAGTTTTATGATGATCTCTTTGATGAATTGGCAAAATATGGTATTGAGCCTTTAGTGACTTTGTCGCACTATGAAACACCGCTACACTTGGCACGCAAGTACAATGGTTGGGCAAATCGTGATTTGATTGGTTTTTATGAGCGCTATGTTCGCACTGTCTTTACTCGCTACAAAGACAAGGTGAAATATTGGTTGACCTTTAATGAAATCAACTCCGTTCTTCATGCGCCATTTATGAGCGGAGGGATTGCAACACCCGTAGAAGAATTGTCCAAGCAAGATCTTTATCAAGCAGTTCATCACGAACTAGTGGCATCAGCTCTTGCAACGAAGATTGGGCATGAAATCAATCCAAACTTTAAGATTGGTTGTATGGTACTGGCCATGCCGGCTTATCCGATGACGCCAAAACCAGAGGACGTACTGGCTGCCCGTGAGTTTGAAAATCAAAACTATCTCTTTTCAGATATTCATGTGCGTGGAAAATACCCAGCATATATGAACCGTTTCTTCAAGGAAAATGGAATTGAGATTCAATTTGCGCCGGGTGATAAGAAATTGATGGCAGAACATACCGTGGACTTCATCTCCTTCTCTTATTATATGAGTGTGGTTCAAGCTCATGATCCAGAAAGTTATTCTTCTGGTCGTGGAAATGTTCTAGGTGGTCTGCAAAACCCTTATCTAACTGCTTCAGAATGGGGGTGGCAAGTTGACCCAATCGGTCTGCGTCTGGTCCTCAATGCTTTCTATGACCGCTACCAATTGCCGCTCTTTATCGTAGAAAATGGTCTCGGTGCTAAAGATGTCTTGGTGGATGGCCCTAATGGTCCAACTGTTGAAGATGATTATCGTATTGATTATCTTAAACAACATTTGCAACAGGTCGGCGAAGCGATTGAAGATGGTGTTGAGCTCTGGGGCTATACCACTTGGGGCTGTATTGACCTCGTGTCTGCTTCAACAGCTCAGATGAGCAAGCGTTACGGATTTATCTATGTTGACCGCAACGACGATGGAACAGGGTCTTTGGATCGCTACAAGAAAAAATCATTTGATTGGTATAAAGAAGTTATTGCAACGAACGGAGAAAAACTCTATGAAGATTGAACATACAGCCCTTTATGTTCGAGATTTAGAAGGGGCTAAACGCTTCTTTGAAACGTATTTTGAGGCAAAAAGTAACCAGCTTTACTATAATCAGAAAACAGGTTTTCAATCTTACTTCCTCAGCTTTGACGAAGGAGCAAGATTGGAAATCATGACCCGAAAGGAAGGTTTAGCGGATAACAACCAACCACTGCATTTTGCAAGCTAAACGATAAAATACATGAGGCTGGGAACTTTTGTCCCAACCTCCTTTTTCGTGTTAAACAAATGAACTGAAAGTTGTAACATAGATATCAGGAGGAAAATGTCCAAGTGCCGCTCTCTGTTGTTTTTACCTTAAAAATTTGCCAAATAGAGAAATCATTTTGATTTTACTTTTTTTCAGTCGTATTTATTTTTGAAAGTTAAAAAGACAAACCTCAAAAAGAAGTTTGTCTAGCGTTTTATAAGGATTTACTAAACAGTCATAAGATGTCGTCACGTACAACTTAATCCCAAAACTTTTTAGCGATTTCTTGACCTTGTTTGATTTTGGCCCATTGTTGTGGAATAGCTAGTTCATTGCCTGAATCGCAGGAAGCAAAACCGCATTGATGTGACAGCAGGAGACGATCCTTAGGAAGGATAGTGCTGGCTTGTTCTAATAAACGAAGTACACGTTCTTCATCATCTAGATCAGTTGTCTTACTAGAAAGAAGTCCAAGAACAACTTCGGCATCTTTATCTTTAAGAGAAGCAAGAGCCTTCAAATCACCAGATACATCACTGTCCCATTCTAAGAAAAAGCGGTCATAGTGTTGATCACGTAAGAATTTTTCCGCAATGGCTTCATAAGTTCCGCCTGATGCCGAACGGCTTTCATAATTTCCGCGGCAGTTGTGTGTCCAAACTTTCAGTCCTAATTGATGTCCATAATCAGCCACTTCGTTATTGATTGCAATGAATTCATCAGCTAAATCAGCCAGCGCAGCATTGCCATCGGCAAAAAATGAAGCAGGATTTGATTCGTCAAAAAGTTCCCAGAGGCAGTCGTCAAACTGGATAATTTCACCGCCAGCTTCTTTATATTCTGTCAAGAATTCTTTGTAAGCCTTGATGAGACTGGCCTTTAATTCTTCATTTGTTTTGTAAACTTGATCATCGCCAGCTAGCCCATCAAAGATAGCCAGTTCTGTGTAAGCATGAGCAGGACCCCAAATGGTTAATTTGGTTTGCGTATTACCAGCTTCTTCCTTGAGCAATTTGTAAATGTCTAAGAAATGATGATTCTTCCCTGAAAGAGGTTCAGTGATACGGATACCAATGTCTTTGCGGGTCTCGTACTGTCCGCCATCATGGTCTTGGAAAGTGTAACCATGGTCAGCAATGTAGCGCTCAATGCCTTTAAGACCCCAAACAAAGTCTAAGTGCCACATTGATTTCGAGTATTCGCCGTCTGTCAGAATATCAATATCGTTTGCCTTTTCATCAGCAATCACTTTTTTTATCGCTGCTGTCTCTGTTTCAAGATAGCCGGGAAAACTGTCGTAAAATGGATAGTGAATATCATCACGATGTTCGATTTTATTTTTGTAGGCAAGGAGATTGGCTGGGCGAAGAAGAGAGCCAACAAGTTGAAATTTTGATTGTGTCATGTCAAAAGCCTCTTTCTAAATTTCTTACTTTTTATTGTACACAAGCTAAGCACTTTTGAAAAATAGTTAATTTAGAGGAAGGGATATAGCTTAAAACTATATCTAAAACGACCAATCCTTGCTTGAATACAATTGTTTCTTTTTCACCCCTCTTTTTGATAAAATAGAAGAAAAAGGTTTATTTACTATTTTTTAAATGTGCTATAATCCTTTTGAAATAGGATGTAAATGTAGCCAATCCTGTACTGTATTATCCGAGCAAAATTACAGAAATAGCAAAAGGATAGTTGTCATCATGAAATAAATGAACGACGAGATTTGAATTTGAAATGGATGATTGTTAGAGGTGATAACATGACAATTAAGATGGTTGTGACCGATATGGACGGCACGCTCTTAGATGAAAAAGGGGAATTCGATCGAAGTCGGTTGAAAAATATATTGGATGAGCTGGACAAGCGGGAGATTCGGTTTGTGGTGGCAACGGGCAACGAAATTCACCGAATGCACTTGTTATTTGGTGATTTGTTGGAGCGCGTGACCTTGATTGTTGCAAATGGTGCGCGGATTTTTGATAAAAACGAGGTACTGCTGGGGACATGTTGGTCTCAAGACCTAGTGGCACAGGTCTTGTCTTACTTTGAAGGGAGAGAACGTGATGTGCACCTCGTTGTCACAGCTGAAAATGGCGCTTTTGTCAAAACGGGAACGATTTTCCCTATGATTGAAAAAGTCATGACAGCAGAAATGGCGCAAGAATTTTACCGAAAGATAAACTTTGTCGAAACATTACGTCCAGACGATTTTCCGCAAGTTCTGAAAATGAGTATGGTGGTAAACGAGCAAGTAGCAGTTCAGGCTACTCGACAGCTCAATCAGGATTTTGCAGACACATTAAATGCAGTCACAAGCGGCTATGGAGCGATTGACATTTTGCAAAAAGGAATCCATAAAGCTTGGGGGGTAGAGCAATTGATGCAAAAAATTGATAGAACTGTCTCAAAAATTGTAAATTCCGATTGCTGTAGCGGGTCTGGCTAAGGGCAAAATTCCAGATGACTTTGAAGCCAACTTAGGAACATTGAATCGTGCCGCCTCTAAGGTTGGTGATGAAGCTTTTGCGGCAGCTGATCTGGTGATTGCTCTTGGGACAAACTTCCCATTTGCCAACTTAGTTTATCGTTCTCATGATTTTAAGTTTGTTTCTATTGATATTGATGCTGCTAATTTTGGTCGTCATCACTACTTGGATTTAGGAATTTTATCAGATTCTGGAAGTTTTCTGAAAAAAGCCTTGGAACGTAGTGAAGCAGTCGCTCCACAACCATTTTATCAAGCAAGTGTGGCAGCTATGAAAGATTGGAAAGCTTATCTGGAACGTTTAATGCAAAAAGCAGACGGACCACTAGAGTTTGAGCAAGTTTATCGCGAAATCAACCACATTTCAGATGCCAATGCTGTCTATGGTATTGATGTTGGGGACAATATTATCAATAGCTTCCGCTTCTTAAACTTTACATCAGAGAAGAAATGGACAATTTCAGCTCTCTTTGCTACGATGGGGTATGGCTTACCAGCTTCTATCGCAGGTCAATTTGGTTTTCCAAATCGTCAAGTTTTCAATATTGCTGGAGATGGTGCGTTTTCAATGGTCATGCAAGATCTGACGACCCAAGTCAAATACCAGTTGCCAATTATCAATATTATCACTTCTAATAATTCACTCAACTTTATCAAGTCTGAACAGGAAGATTTGGTCATGAACTTTTCAGGCGTAGATCTCTACGAAGTAGATTTTGCGAAAGTCGCAGAAGGAATGGGAGTAGAGGGAATAACAGTTAAAACTTTAGAGGAATTGCCAGCTGCATTTGACCGCGCACTTGAAGTTTCAAAATCTGGAAAGCCTGTTTTGATTGATGCTAAAATCACAGACAAATGTGGTATCCCTGTGGAAGAGTTGGAATTGGATATTGTTGATGGTGACTTTGTAGAAAAAATTTCTACTGGTTATCAAGAAACACATGGTCAAATGAGTCCAGAAGAATTCTTTGCGGCTTATGATGGGCAAGAGCTGCGACCTATTACAGCTTATTTCAAAGAATATGGTGTCAAGCCATAACGTGATCCACAGCTTATCTTAATTTACCACTGTCTATAGTAGTTAGAGCGGGAGGGCATCCCTCTCTAACTCTACTATAAATTGTAGAAGCTGTTTCACTTTATTAAATTGGTATAAATTTTATACAAATTCTTATTATTCTGATCTGTTAGATAGACTGATTGAATTTTTTGTTTCGAAAAAATGAAAGCGTTTGCTTCTCGAAAGTTCAATCTGACTTTCTCTGCAGATATGCATTAGATAGGAGGAAACATTATGTCTTACCAAACTAGTAGTGCTGAAGGTCCAGTTGATTTCATTAACACTTATGATTTAGAGCCCATGGCTCAGAAGGTCATTCCCAAAGCTGCATTTGGCTATATTGCAAGTGGAGCCGAAGATACTTTTACTCTGCGGGAAAATATTCGTGCCTTTAACCATAAGCTAATCGTACCTCATACGCTTCGCAATGTGGAAAATCCAAGTACAGAGATTGAATTTGACGGAGATAAACTATCGTCTCCAATTATTCTAGCTCCGGTAGCGGATCATAAGCTGGCGAATGTACAAGGAGAAGTGGCTTCCTGATGGTGCAGGCAAGACAATGGACTTCGTTTACAAATCAGCTAAGCAAAAATTATCCCCTCGTGATGTGGAATTTATCGGGTCTTACTCAGACCTTCCTGTCTATGTCAAGGGTCCACAATGTCGTGAAGATGTAGAGCGCTCGCTTGATGCCGGTGCTTCTGGTATTTGGGTGACCAACCACGGTGGACGGAAAATTGACGGCGGTCCGACAGCATTTGATTCATTGCAAGAAGTGGCTGAAACAGTTGATAAACGTGTACCAATTGTTTTTGATTCAGGTGTCCGTCGTGGTCAGCATATCTTTAAGGCACTCGCTTCTGGGGCAGATTTAGTGGCCATTGGACGACCTGTGATTTATGGTCTAGCTCTTGGTGGTAGTGTTGGTGTCCGCCAAGTCTTTGAGCATATCAATGATGAATTAAAAACAGTGATGCAATTATCTGGTACTCAAACGATTGAAGAAGTAAAACACTTCAAACTTCGTCATAATCCTTATAATCCAACTTTCCCAATAGACCCACGGGATTTGAAATTGTACTAAAATGGATAAATTATCATCCAACTCTCTTTGGCGTTTCAAAGGGAGTTTTGTTATGCTAAGCGATAGAGAAATGAAGTCAGATATCCGATTTTAATAAAAATGTTCAGTTCTAAATGACAAAAGTTAGCAAAAGTCATTAATGTACTTGGAAAATAGAATAGTATCACTATTTGACAGTTTTTTATAAGAAAATTTCTTATTTGTTTGTTATAATATAAAATGTAGAAAACGTTTTATATTATAAGGAGGAAAAAATGACAGAAAAATTGACTTTTCCAGATGGATTTTTATGGGGCGGAGCGACCGCTGCCAACCAATGTGAAGGGGCCTATGATGTTGATGGTAGAGGCCTTGCAAATGTCGATGTGGTGCCGATTGGTGCGGATCGTTTCCCGATTATTGCTGGTAAGAAAAAGATGTTTGACTTTGAGGAAGGCTATTTCTATCCGGCAAAAGAGTCCATTGATATGTATCATCATTTTAAAGAAGATATTGCGCTTTTTGGCGAAATGGGCTTTAAGACTTATCGACTCTCTATCGCATGGTCTCGGATTTTTCCAAAAGGAGATGAGCTGGAGCCCAATGAAGCAGGCTTGAAATTTTACGAAGACCTCTTTAAGGAATGCCACAAGTATGGCATTGAGCCCTTGGTGACTATCACCCACTTTGACTGTCCTATGCACTTGATTGAGGAATACGGGGGCTGGCGCAGCCGCAAAATGCTGGAATTTTACGAGCGCCTCTGCCGCACTCTTTTTACCCGCTACAAGGGGCTAGTCAAATACTGGCTGACTTTCAATGAAATCAACATGATTCTCCATGCGCCTTTTATGGGAGCAGGACTTTACTTTGAAGAAGGGGAAAATGAAGAGCAGGTCAAATACCAAGCAGCTCATCATGAATTGGTAGCCTCAGCTATTGCGACCAAGTTGGCTCATGAGATTGATCCTGAAAACAAGGTTGGCTGCATGCTGGCAGCTGGTCAGTATTATCCAAATACAGCCAATCCGGCAGATTACTGGGCAGCTTTGCAGGAAGATCGGGAAAGCTATTTCTTCATCGATGTCCAATCCAGAGGAGAATATCCAAACTATGCCAAGAAGAAATGGGAGCGTTTGGGTATTGAGGTTGAAATGACAAAAGAAGACCTAGACTTGCTCAAGACCTATACGGTGGATTTTATTTCCTTCTCTTATTATTCTAGCCGTGTGGCTTCTGGTGATCCAAAGGTCAATGAAAAAACTGCCGGAAATATCTTTGCCTCGCTTAAGAATCCTTACCTAAAATCTTCTGAGTGGGGCTGGCAGATTGATCCGCTGGGCTTGCGAATTACCCTTAACGTCATCTGGGATCGCTATCAAAAGCCGATGTTTATCGTGGAAAACGGGCTGGGAGCAGTTGATACGCCAGATGAAAATGGCTATGTCGAAGATGACTACCGTATTGACTATCTAGCAGCCCATATCAAGGCTATGCGCGATGCGATTAATGTAGACGGTGTAGAACTTCTAGGATACACCACTTGGGGCTGTATTGACCTCGTTTCCGCTGGAACCGGTGAGATGAAAAAACGCTATGGCTTCATCTATGTAGACCGGGATAACGATGGGAAGGGCACACTTAAACGTTCCAAGAAAAAATCGTTCAATTGGTATAAGGAAGTCATTGCGACTAACGGGGCAAGTGTGAAATAGAGCAATTGGGGCGTGAGACAAAATTTAAAATCATTTTAATCGGCTCTCTTATTTCAAGAATTCGGTGAGAGTGGGGCAGAAATCAGTAGCTTCGTAGAAACTTGATTTCGTCATCCCACTCTCTTTTTTTGCTTTCCGTTGACTTCCGTCTTTTTCCTTGTTACACTATGGATAAGAGATTTTACTGGAAATGGATATAATATGGCTACTATTTTAATCATCGAAGATAACAACGATATTCATGACATTTTAAAAGATTTATTTGAAACTGAGCACAGAGTTTTCTCGGCTTATTCTGGAACGGAAGGGTTGCTGCTTTTTGCGCAGGAAGCAATTGATTTGGTATTGCTGGACATTATGCTGCCAGGGAAAAACGGTGATCAGGTCTTGGCAGAAATTCGCAAAAACAGTCAGATTCCAGTGGTCATGCTGACAGCTTTGGGTGAGAAATCGCTGGTTAGTCAGTATCTGTTGGACGGCGCTAATGATTATATTGTCAAACCGTTCGATCTAGACGAGGTTTTTGCGCGTGTGACGGTGCAGCTGCGCAATCATCTTTCACAAAAGCAAGCGACGGAAATTCAAGGGATAAAAAATATCCGTCTTTCATCAGAAACATTTGAAGTAGTCAATGGCGAGAAACGGGTTCGTTTAGGCAAGAAAGAGTATCAGATACTTCAAACCTTGCTTCATCATCCGAAGAAAATTTACACAAAGGAAGAACTGTTTGAGTTGATTTGGGAAGAGGCATATTTGCCGGGAGACAACACGCTCAACACTCATCTCAGCAATCTTCGTAAGAAATTGGCACAAGTAGATGATTCGGAAGAATATATAGAAACAATTTGGGGATTAGGTGTACGGCTCAAGGAGGGCTGAGAATGCTTGATGTTATACTAATTATGTTCATCAGTCTGCTTGGAATTTTGCTGTTACGTTATCATTTGGCAGTGAGAAATCTGGCGGCACAGATTCGAGAAAAACGAAAAACAAGCAGTGAAATTCGTTTGGCACCTCAAAACCACAGCCAAACGATTGTTGAGTTGGCAAATGAAGTTGAAAAGCTCTTTCAAGAAGTAGAGCAGACACGTTTTATAGCTCGTCAGGAAAAGAAAACCTTAGATATGGCGATTAGCAATATTGCTCATGATATTCGCACACCCTTGACCATTGCTAGTGGCTATACCCAAAAGCTTATAAAGGGAAAAGAAGAAAATGAACAGCTGTTGAAAATTGCGACCAATCTGTCCGTTGTTTCCAATCGTTTAGAAGCGCTCATGGAATACCGTCGTCTTATGGAAGGTGCTGTTCGACCACAATTTCGACAAATAGATATTTCCAAGCTGATTGCAAAGCAAATGCTTCCTTTTTATGATGCCTTTCAAAAGCAAGGAATTGAATTGCAAGTAAATTTGCAGGAGGGGTTAGTAATAAAGTCAGATCCAGAAATTTTAGAGCGGATTGTCCAAAATATGTTGAGCAATGTCCTCAAGCATGGAAAGGAAACTGCCCAGCTATCTTTAATCCGAAAAGATGCGGCTATTCTTTTAAGTGTAAAAAATATTGTCAGTCAACCAATTCAGCATTTGGAAAAATTAACCAATCGCTTTTATTCTGAAAATCTCTCTAACATGGAAGAATCCTCTGGTTTAGGACTTTATATCACTCAACAACTGGTAGATATTCTTGGCGGTGATTTAACCATGAAAACTGAAGGAGAATGGTTTGGATTGCTTATCCGTTTGTGAATATTTTATACAGAAAAACAGCTAATCATTTGACTAGCTGTTTTCTTTTGTTATAAATCTTTTCTTTTAAACACTTGCAAACCACTAAATGCAAAAAGAAGTGTGATGAGAAGAGCGATGGTTATGGTTTTGAAGACCATATCCTGTTTAGAAACCATGTCAAAATAGAATTGCATGTTCAAGTATTTTAACCAGTCAATATCTGGGTAAAAGGCAGTTGGCAAACCTAGCAGGGAAGCGCCGACAAAATAGGTGAAAATAGCAGCTATAATAGAATTTGTAGCATACAGTACGAAAGAAATAAGACTAACCCAAGCAAGCGTACAAATAAATTGAACCCCTATCGTAATGAGAAAATTAGAAAGGAAATGTTTGGGTGCGGTTCCAATACCATTGATGAGTGTAGCAGGAATAAATGAGGAATAGGTTAGAATCAATTGGAGTACGATGAGACTTGCCAGAACAAAGAACTTAGACAAATAGAATTCTGTCCGTGAGATACCACTAGTGATAGAATTTTTATATAATTTCTGAGTGAGATCAATTCCAATCAATAAAACAACAAGGATAATAGTAAAAATAATGGTATTACTAAAATTATCAGAAGTTTTGGTGATAGCCTCAAAACCAGTCCAGCCTCCGTTGTCGCCCAGTTTTTCTAAAGCTTTTGTATCTGTATGGACCCCGACATTGCCTATGACACCATAGAACACACCTAATAAGAGCGTGGTGATAAAAAGGGTTTCTGTAATCCAAAAACCTTTTGAACGGAAAAGACGATAAAAGTCTGCTTGAATAGTATGAAACATGATAAACCTCCCTCTATTCTACTAAATCTGTAAAGTATTTTTCTAAATCTTGGCGAGCATAGTAGATTTCATTGATAGTAATATTCGCCTTTCCTAGCTCTTGAATAATCTTGTTAATTTCGTGTGAGTGAGTGAAAATATGCAGCTCGTCTGTTGCGTTTACAACTTTGAGGCGGTAACCTAGTTGATCGTGAAGAATTTTGCTTGCTTCAGCAAGATTATTTGTTTTCAAAACGATATAATCTTCATTTTGCTCTTCAAATTCTGCTTTCGTAATTTCTTTGATGAGATGACCATTTTCAATGATGCCGAATTTTGTAGCGACCAAGTATAGTTCACTTAAAATATGGCTGGAAATGATGAAGGTCATATTTAATTCTTCATTGAGACGTTGCACCAACTGGCGGAATTCTTTGATTCCGACAGGGTCAAGCCCGTTAATCGGTTCATCCAAAATTATCAAATCTGGTTTTGACAGAAGAGCAATAGCAATGCCCAAGCGCTGTTTCATTCCAAGAGAAAAGTCTCGGAATTTTTTCTTGCCAGTATTGGTTAGTCCGACGTAAGAGAGAGTTTCTCGGATAACCTTGTCCGCATTTGGGATATGCCGTATCTTGCAGCAATAGTTTAAGTTTTCATAAGCCGTCAAGTGATTGTAAGCAGCGGGTGCTTCAATGACAGAACCAACTCGTTTGAGAGCGTGCGTCCATTCGGATTTATTAGAAGAGCCAAAGAGAGCGACCGTACCGCTATTGGGCTGAATCAACTGGGTAATCACTTTGATAAGCGTTGTCTTACCAGCTCCATTTTTCCCAATTAGCCCGTAAATTTCTCCTTGCTTCACGGTGAGACTGACATCATTCAAAGCGAGTTGTTGTCCAAATCTCTTGCTGATGTGTTTCACATTTACAACAGTTTCCATAACGTGACCTCCATTTTTTCTATCGTAGAGTTCCCCTTTTTTCGCTATTTAGTATACAAAATGCTTGTCAAATAAGTCTCAAGCAATTCTCAAATATTTCTAAAATTGACAGAGTCAAAATTTTTACATACCAAAAAGAAATTAAAATTCAACGCAAACGCTTGCAAAGAAGTGAAAGATTATATAGTATGGAAGGTGAAAAAGATGAAAGTGAGATGCATAATGCAAAGAAAATGGTGGCATGATGCCGTGATTTATCAGATTTATCCAAAGAGTTTTATGGATAGTAATGGAGATGGAATTGGTGATTTAAAAGGAATTACAAGTAAATTGGATTACTTGAAGAAACTTGGGATTACTGCTATTTGGCTTTCTCCGGTTTACAAGAGTCCGATGGATGATAATGGCTATGATATTGCGGACTATGAAGCAATTGCGGATATTTTCGGATCTATGGAAGATATGGAGAACTTGATTGCGGAAGGGCAGAAGCGCGATATTAAAATTATCATGGACTTGGTGGTCAATCATACTTCTGATGAGCATGCTTGGTTTGTAGAGGCGCGTGAAAATCCAGATAGCCTGGAGCGCAATTATTACATCTGGCGAGATGAGCCGAATGACTTGGACTCTATTTTTGGTGGCTCTGCTTGGCAATATGATGAAAAAGCTGGACAATATTACCTGCACTTCTTTAGCAAAAAACAACCTGATCTCAACTGGGAAAATGAAGCCCTACGTCAAAAAATCTACAAGATGATGAATTTCTGGATTGACAAGGGAATTGGTGGTTTTCGTATGGACGTGATTGACATGATTGGCAAAGTACCCGGCCAGAAAATTGTCAATAACGGACCAATGTTGCACCCTTACTTGCAGGAGATGAACCGTGCAACATTTGGGGAGAAGGATTTACTGACAGTTGGCGAAACTTGGGGTGCCACTCCTGAAATTGCAAAGCAGTATTCCGATCCAAAGAATCATGAATTATCCATGGTGTTCCAATTTGAACACATTGGTCTTCAATACAAACCGAATCAACCCAAATGGGATGTGGCAGATGAATTGGACGTTCCTAAGCTCAAAGAGATTTTTGCTAAGTGGCAAAATGAACTAGGCGTAGAAGAGGGTTGGAATTCGCTCTTTTGGAATAATCATGACCTTCCGCGTGTTGTCTCTATCTGGGGAAATGCTACGAAATACCGCGAGAAGTCAGCCAAGGCTTTGGCAATTTTACTTCATCTGATGCGTGGCACTCCTTACATTTATCAAGGAGAAGAAATTGGTATGACTAATTATCCCTTTAAGACCTTGGAAGAAGTGGAAGATATTGAATCTCTCAATTATGCTCGTGAAGCCCTTGAAAAGGGGGTACCGCTGGATAATATTATGGCAAGTATTCGCGCGATTGGGCGGGACAATGCTCGCACACCCATGCAGTGGAATGCCCATCAACAGGCAGGTTTTTCAACCGGTCAATCTTGGCTAGCTGTCAATCCTAACTATTCAACGATCAATGTAGAAGCAGCTCTGGAAGATTCAAATTCTATTTTTTATACTTATCAAAAATTAATTCAATTGAGAAAAGACAATGATTGGTTGGTGACAGCAGATTTTAAACTACTTGAAACGGCTGATAAGGTGTTTGCTTATTTACGAGAAACGACAACAAAGAAATATCTGATCGTGATGAACTTCTCAAATGAAGAGCAAAGTTTTGTCTTGGAAAATACTGTAAAGGAAGTTTTGATTGCTAACACAGATGTAACTAAGATACTTCAAACCCATAAATTACAGGGCTGGGATGCTTTTTGTGTGGAAATTGAGTAGAAAGATTGGCAAGAACTCGACATAAAAAATACTGTGAGAAATTCCACAGTATTTTTTATGTCGAGTTCTATCTTGGGATCAAAAGAGTCAAATTGATAAGGAGGAAAATCAAGAAGCAAGCAAGGGTGGTGCTTTTTGGTGTTTCTAAATGTCGGTAATAGCTTCGCTTGATAGTCTCATCAAATCCGTGGGCGTACATAGCTTCTACATAGGAATCTCGCCAGTTGAAAGCGATAAAAATTGCTTTGATATAAAAGATTGGCGACCAGAAATGTAAGGTTTTACCTCGCAAGAGACTAGCTTCGCGAACAGCTTGGATTTCTTTTTGAATGACTGGAATGGCGTTTAAGACAACGAGCAGTCCGTAGGTAAAATGACTCGGAAGCCCTTTTTGATGTCCATAGCGCAAGAGTTGATTGAGATTGACGCCGTATAAAAAGGTCATTCCCAGAGCCGCTAAAGCAAAGGAGCGCGTAAAAAGAACAATCGCTTGATTTTTGTCGCCGTGAAGCTGGATAGCCCAGAAATTTGCCAACGCTGGAAGCAATGGAAGAAGGAACATCCAAAGAATGCCCCACCATTTGCTAAGGTAAGTAAGGTAGATAAGTGTTCCTGCGACAATAGCGCAGTTGAGCCATGTTGAGCGGACAAAGGAAATTTCTAGCGTCAATACAATGAGAAGGAGCAAGAGTGCTAGGACATTTGTTTCTTCTTTTTTCATAGCGCTCTCCTCTCTGTCAGCCCGTGAGACGTCAGCTCTACCAAATGATCACTAATGCCGTCCAAGGGCTCCAAACGATGAGAAATGATAATAAAGCTCTGTTGTGCAGCTTTTTCCTTAATCCAATTAGCAAAAAAATCACAGGCTTTTTTATCTAAGCCAGTAAAGGGCTCATCCATGAGTATGACAGGAGTTTCCAAGGTCAAGATAGCCAATAATTGAATGATTTTTTTCTGTCCACCACTCAAGTGAAAAAGACTAGAATCCATTTTGTCCTCTAAGCCAAATAAATCCAGGGCTTCTTGTACCTTTGCTTGGTTTTCACTGGAAAGAGAGGGCAGGTTTAATTCCTCTGCGGGGGTCGTCTGAATGAATTGCTTTTCAGCATCTTGAACAACGGCAGTAATATGGCGGTACAATTGTTTGCTTTTCTTGAGTTTTTGCCCCTGATAACTCATATTGCCTTTGTATTTTTGCAATTGCAAAATAGCACGAAAGAGAGTGGACTTGCCGACACCGTTAGCTCCGATGAGAGTTGTAATACCTTGTTGAAAAGTAAAGTCCTCAATTGTAAAAAGTATTTTTTTGTCAAATTGACAGGAAACGTGCTGTAATTGTAAGAGAGGATTCCGCTGGGTATTTTCGCATGCCAGCTGATAGCTTGGGAGTTCCTTTTTTAAAAGAGCTACATCTCGTTCAAAAAGTTCCCCATTTTTTAATTCAACAAGGTGGTCAACGCAGTCCGCATAGAGACTGCGGTCGTGGTCGCACAGAATCACCATTTTCCCCATTTTTGTCAAATCTGATAGTAAATGAATCAAGCGCTTGCGTGCTTCTTGATCGACAGAAGCAAAGGGCTCGTCCAATAGAATAATCTGCGAATCCATAGCCAACAGAACCGCCAGAGAGACTTGTTGCTTTTCTCCACCAGATAAGGTCAGAAAGTCTCGATGAAGCAGGTGCTCTACTTTGCCAAGTGCAATCGCATGCTGGATTTTTTCATCAATCTGGTCAGAGGGTGTTTGGAGATTTTCTAAGGTAAAAATCAATTCCTCATAGAGAGTTGGCATGGTGAATTGACGGCTTGGATTTTGAAACATCATGCTGAGGTAGGTGACTCGTTTATGAATAGGTAAATGAGATAGTAGTGTATCACCTAGTTTGACCTCTCCAGAGAAGTCTAGTTCATTGAAATTCGTTAAAATCCGAAAAAGGGTTGATTTGCCAGCACCGGTATCGCCAATTAAGAGTGTCATTTTGCCTGTTTCAAAGGCGAAGGTTAAATCTTTAAAGACATCTCTAAAATAAATGTGTTCTAATGTTAGTTTCATCTTATTTACCAGCAGCTTGGTTAATCTTGTCGTAAAGATTCATAATGATTTTAACCAGAACAGCACAGAAGAAGAATACCGAAAGAAAACGAACAACAAACAATGCTAAAACAAACTCAGGTTTGAAAGCATAGTAACCAATCTTGAAATATTCATAGGCAAAGCTCAAAAGGGTCGTACCAATTGCGCTGTAAGTAAGTGACAACCAATCATAGCGTTTGTATCTGGTCGCAGCAAACCCAAGTTCGCTACCAAATCCTTGTATGAAGCCAGAAATCAAGGTGCTCATGCCAAATTGGCTACCATATAGTACCTCTGCGAGGGCTGCAAGCACTTCTCCAATCGTGGCGCTACCAGTTTTGCGAATGAGTATAGCTGACATAGGAGCTGCCATGCACCAAAGTCCGAACAAGACTTCATTGGCGAAAGGCTCCAAACCTGCTGGCGCTAAAATAGCTGTCAAAATATTGTAAAGAAAACCTGAACCGACAAAAATCCCACCGAAAAGAATAGCTAAAAGAGCTAAGAGGATAACATCTCGTAAACTCCATTTTTCAAACATAAAAAACTCCTTCTAACAAAGCAGATGAGGAGTTTTAGCACGACAAAATAAAATCTAATCACATAAATGATTAGAACGGTTTGGTCTTTCTTATACATTTCCCTGCGGCAGCATTAACTGCATCAGGTTCCATGGGTATAATCTCAGCCTTAGCACCCCAAATGTTCTTTGCTTTTTATTATGTTGCTATTCTAACATCTATTTTCAAAAATAGCAAGAAAAGGATTTTCAAAAATTTTGATGTATGCGGCTGTCATAGCCTTAAACTATATCAAATCATAAAATGTTAAACGACATGCGATGAAATCAATGTTTAATATATATTTGGAATCTCATTATAGTTAAAAACTATAATGAGATTCCTAGAAATTCCAATTATACAGAGCTTAGATTTTCTGTTAAGATAGTGTCGACAAAAAATTTTGGAGGATGACTATGTCAACTACGATTATCGGCTTCCCGCGTTTGAGAGAATTCCGAGAATTAAAATTCACTGCTAAAAAATACTTTAGGAATGAAATTTCAACTCAAGAGCTCCTGACTGCTGCCAAGGACCTGCGCGCCAAGCACTGGAATATCGTCAAAGAGCACGGGATTACAGAAGTACCGTCCAACGACTTTTCTCACTATGATAATGTTTTGGATGTCGCCTTCCTCTTTAACGTAGTGCCGTCCTCTGTTCAGGGCCTGGACCTGTCTGATCTGGAGCGTTATTTTGCTCTGGCCCGCGGTTACCAAGGGGAAAAAGGGGATGTTCGAGCCCTGCCGATGAAAAAATGGTTCAACACCAACTACCACTACATTGTGCCTAAGTTTGAAAAGGATACTCAGGTTAAATTGTCCGACAGCAAGATCTTTGATGAATTTGCGGAAGCCAAGGAGCTAGGTCTGGATACCCGTCCGGTCCTGGTAGGTCCCTTCACACTCCTGCAGCTGTCCGACTTTGAAGAAGGGGTAGAACCTGCCCAGTTTGTGGATGCCCTGGTCAAGACCTATCAGGAAGTCTTTGCCAAATTGGCCGACCTTGGTGCCGGCCGCATCCAGCTGGATGAGCCTGCTCTGGTCAAGGACCTGTCTGCCGAAGAGAAGGTCTTCTTCCTTGATCTCTACAGGAAAATCCTGGCGGACAAGAAAGGACTGGAAGTCCTAATCCAAACCTACTTCGGCGATGTTCGGGATATCTACTCCGATTTGATCGAACTGCCGGTTGATGCCATCGGTCTGGACTTCGTTGAAGGCAAGAAAACTCTGGAGTTGGTCAAGTCCGGCTTCCCGGCCGACAAGACCCTCTATGCCGGGATTGTCAACGGTAAGAATATCTGGCGCAATAATTATGAAAAGAGCCTAGCTGTCCTGGAGCAGATTCCGGCTGAAAAGCTTGTGCTGACCAGCTCCTGCTCCCTGCTGCATGTGCCTTTCACCACAGCCAATGAAGACTTTGAAGAAGCCATCCTCAAGCACTTTGCCTTTGCGGTGGAAAAGCTGGATGAGATCCGGGATCTGGATGCCATCCGCAATGGCGGCGGAGCAGAAGCTCTGGCTGCCGACAAGGAACTCTTTGGGACAGAGCGTGTCGGTAGAAATGCTGAATTGGCGGCCCGCCTGGCCGGTCTGACCGATGCCGACTACACCCGCCTGCCAGCCTTCGCAGAACGCGAGGCCATCCAGGAAGAAGCCTTCAAACTGTCGGTTCTGCCGACGACAACCATCGGTTCCTTCCCTCAGACCAAGGAAGTTCGGACCAAGCGCCTAACCTTTCGTAAGGGAGAACTGTCCCAGAAAGACTATGACAAGTTCCTAGCTGAGCAGATCGACGAATGGATCAAGTGGCAGGAAGAAGTTGGTTTTGATGTTCTGGTTCACGGGGAATTTGAGCGTAATGACATGGTAGAATACTTCGGTCAAAACCTGTCCGGCCATCTCTTCTCCAAGAACGGCTGGGTGCAGTCCTACGGTATGCGTGGGGTAAAACCGCCGATTATCTGGGGAGATGTAACCCGCCTCAACCCGATTACTGTTAAATGGTCCAGCTATGCTCAAAGTCGGACTGACAAGCCGGTTAAGGGAATGCTGACGGGACCTGTAACCATCCTCAACTGGTCCTTCCCACGGGAAGATATTCCCATCAAGGACTCTACCCTGCAGATTGCCCTGGCCGTTAAGGACGAAGTTCTGGACCTGGAAGCTACCGGCGTTAAGATTATCCAAATCGATGAAGCCGCCCTGCGTGAAAAGCTGCCGCTCCGCCGCAGCGACTGGTATGAGGATTATCTGGATTGGACCATTCCGGCCTTCCGTCTGGTCCACTCTACCGTTGCACCGGATACGCAGATCCATACCCACATGTGCTACTCAGAGTTTACCGATATCATCCCAGCCATTGATAACATGGATGCGGATGTCATCTCCTTTGAGGCTAGCCGCTCAAATCTGGAAATTCTGGATGAGCTCAAGGCCAAAAACTTCCAGACAGAAGTGGGACTTGGAGTTTACGATATCCACTCTCCTCGTGTACCGAATGAAGGGGAAATCGACCACACCATCGAGGCCATCCTGGTCCGCCTGGTAGAGGCAGCCAAGGCAGCACGCCAAGGTTTGAAATAAAAAATAGAGACTGACAATCTTGCAAAGGTTCTGATACTCAATGAAAATCAAATTTCTTTGACAGTCGCTTTGCGACTTCTATCCACAACCTTCAACAATCTCCTAGATTGTTGAAGGTTGACAAAGTTTGAAGAGATTTTCGAAGAGTATAACTTGCGGGATTGTCACATACTCTCGTAAATATCGAAAGGAATTGTAAAACATGTCTATCCAAAGCCCGTCTCTCTCTTTTGAAGTATTTCCTCCAAATCCAGCAGTAGGCAATGAAAATATTATGGTGGCCCTGAAGGAAATGCAGGACCTGGCGCCTCATTTCATCAGTGTCACAGCTAGTAATAATAAGTTCAATATCGAAGAAACGACGGTGCGTCTGGCGGACTTCATCTGCAATGGTCTGCACATCCCGACCATTGCTCACCTGCCTGCGGTTTATCTGACTAAGGAAATGGTTACAGAAACTCTGACAGTACTTGATAAGATAGGTGTTCATAAAGTATTGGCGCTCAGAGGGGATATCCTTCGAGATGTGGAACCCCAAAAGGACTTCGTCTACGCAACAGATTTGATTGAGTATATTAAGAAAGAAGCTCCTCACTTTGAGATTATCGGGGCCTGCTATCTAGAAGGTCATCCTGATTCACCAGACCGAGTTTCAAATATCAAGAATCTCAAAAAGAAAGTAGATGCAGGCTGTTCGAGTTTGGTCACTCAACTCTTCTTTGATAATGAGCGTTTTTATGATTTTCAAGAAAGATGTACTCTGGCTGGGATTGAAGTTCCGATTCATGCGGGGATTATACCGATTTTAAACCGTAATCAGGTTCTTCGTTTGCTCAAAACCTGTGAAAACATTTATTTACCACGAAAATTTTGCTCTATTCTAGATAAATATGAACACGATCCAGAGTCACTCAGAGCAGCAGGATTAGCCTATGCGATTGACCAAATTGTTGACTTAGTCACTCAAGATGTGGCAGGTGTTCATCTATATACAATGAACAATTCCAGTACTGCTCATCAAATTTATCAGGCGACACATACATTCTTTAATAATAAAGTGTCAAGCTAGGGCGTGAGACAGTCTGGGAGACTAAGAAAACAAAGTTTTCGTCAAAGGTAGTCTTCCGAGTTTAAAAAGCGAACAACATTGAGTCTTGCTTCGTACGCTCTATCTGTAAGTTCAAAGCAGTGTTTTAAGCAATCAGCCACTACCTTGTGTACTTTGAAGCTGGAGACTTTTGTCCCAGCTTTTTTCATGATTGTGTAAAATGCTCATTCTTCTAGGAAAGAATAGTATCAGTATTTATGACTATTTTACAAGAAAGGGGTCACAAAAAAGAGTATAATAGAAGTAACGAAAGAACGAGGTGAATGAAATGACAGAAAAACAGTTTCCGAATGGCTTTTTGTGAGGTGGCGCGACTGCAGCCAATCAGTATGAAGGTGGCTGGGATTTAGGTGGCGTGGTCCGGCTACGTCTGATACAGCCAAAGCTGTACGCCCTGAGGAGCGTCAAAATATGGAAGGTTTTGCCGCACCCATGACCAGAGAAAAAGTAGAAGCTGCTCTTAATGATAAGGAAGGACTCTATCCTAAGCGCTGGGGCTCTAACTTTTATCATCGTTACAAGGAAGATATTGCTCTTTTTGCAGAAATGGGCTTTAAAACTTTCCGCCTCTCTGTCGCTTGGAGTCGAATTTTCCCTAATGGAGACGATGTAGATCCTAATGAAGAAGGGCTGGCTTTTTACGATGCGGTCTTTGACGAACTCTTGAAATATGGCATTGAGCCTTTAGTGACGTTGTCACACTATGAGACACCGATTCATTTGGCATTAGAGTACGGTGGCTGGAAGAATCGCCGAGTTATTGGTTTTTTGAGCGTTATGGATTTATCTATGTAGATGCAGACGATGAGGAAAATGGAAGCTATGACCGCTCCCGTAAGGATTCTTTCTTCTGGTATCAGAAAGTGATTGAAACCAACGGGGCAGCGGCCTTAGAAGAATAGAGAGGTCAACAGATGAGCAGAAAAATTATCTTTTTAGATGTAGACGGAACTTTGGTGGATTATGACAATCGCATTCCAGAATCCGCTATCCAGGCTATTCGTCAGGCGCGGGGAAATGGGCATTTAGTCTATGTTTGTACAGGGCGTAGTAAGGCGGAAATGCCAGAGGAAATCTGGGCTATCGGTCTAGACGGTATGATTGGCGGGAATGGTTCTTGTGTGGAGCATGAAGGTCAGGTTATCATGCATCAGCTGATTCCTTTAGAAGTGGAAAAGAGAGTTGTAGACTGGTTGCATGAGAGAGGATTGGAATTTTATTTAGAAAGTAACAACGGTCTCTTTGCTAGTGAGTATTTTCGTGACGCAGCGCGTCCGGTCATGAAACTTTATGCCAAGAAAAAAGGAAAACCAGATGCGGAAGTTGAACATCAAGAGGTTGAGGATGTGATGCATGGCATGGTCTTTGGTGGCAAGCTTTACCGAGATGATCTAAATAAAATCAGCTTTATTCTCACTTCTTATCAGGATCACTTGGACTCTAAGGAAGCTTTTCCAGAGCTCAAGGCTGGTACATGGGGTGGTCGTGGAGAGGAATCTCTCTTTGGCGACTTAGGAGTTAAGGATATTACGAAAGCTCATGCGATTGATGTGCTGTTAGAACATTTAGGGGCGAAAAAAGAAGATACGATTGCTTTTGGAGATGCCAAAATTGACATTCCGATGTTGGAATATTGTCAAGTTGGGGTTTCTATGGGAAATGGTGGTCCAGAAATATTAGCCATGGCGGATATGGTGACAGATGACGTGGCTGAGGACGGTCTCTACAATGCTTTTGAAAAATTAGGACTTCTTTAGAGGAACGGTTTATGACAAAAACACTTTATTTGATGCGACACGGGCAAACTTTATTCAATAAACGGCATAGGATTCAAGGTTGGTGTGATGCCCCTTTAACGGACTTAGGAGTGTATCAAGCTCAGGTGGCTGGGTACTATTTCAAAAATGCCGGGATTACGTTTGATGCAGCCTACAGTTCAACATCTGAACGAGCCTGTGACACTTTAGAAATTGTCACAAATTGCAGCCTTCCTTATCAACGAGTGAAAGGTCTCAAGGAGTGGAACTTCGGGACCTTTGAAGGGGAAAGCGAGGATCTTAATCCGCCCCTGCCCTATAAAGATTTTTTTGTGACCTATGGGGGTGAATCGCAGGAACAGGTGCAGGCGCGTATGGCAGCGACCATTCTTCAGCTCATGCAAGAGACAGATGGTCAGTCCGTGCTCATGGTCTCTCATGGCGCAGCTATGGCCAATTTTGCCAGAGCTTGGAAGAAAAATTGGCGTCTGGAAAGTCTAGGTCACATGACCAATTGTGGTATTTTGAAGTTTTCTTTCGAAGATGATCAATTCTATCTGGAAGAAGTCATCAATCACGATTTTAGCAACTGGGAGGAAAAATAAATGAAAGATTTATATTTGATGCGGCATGGTCAGACTTTTTTCAACCAAGAAGGCTTGGTGCAAGGAGTGTGTGATTCACCGCTGACTGATTTAGGTATAGAGCAAGCCGAGCAAGCGCGAGATTTTTTCGAGAAAAATGGCATTGAATTTGGCGGTATCTACTCTTCCACTCAAGAGAGGGCTTCTGATACCTTGGAAATTGTGACGGGGCGAACAGATTACACCCGTCTCAAGGGGGTGAAAGAGTGGAATTTTGGACTTTTTGAAGCTCAGCCAGAAAGATTGCAGCCAAAGTTTCGAGCCGGTGCGGTGTCTTTTGAAGATTTATACGTGCCTTATGGGGGTGAAGATGTGATTCAAGTAGGAGAACGCATGCTGACCACTCTGACAGAAATCATGAAAAAAACGCCTACTGTTGAAAATCCAATATTGGTCGTCAGCCACGGTGGCGCTATGTGGGCTTTTTATCTAAAAGTAGGTTATTTGCCTGATCCTAATATTTATTTCAGTAACTGTGCCATTTGTCATTACCAATATGAAAACGACCAGTTTCTGCTTCGACAAGTTATTGACCCATTGGCTAAAACGGTCTATGACTTGTAACGGCAACTTACTTGTTCTCGCTTGATTTCTTATAGAGAAAATAGTATAGAGTGGCTGTTTAATAGTTGAATAAAAGAAAGAAAATGATGACCAAAACCATCATTTTATATCTTTTTATATGTAATTTTCTCAAATTTCCTTTTTCTGCAGGTGATTGCATTAGTAAACTATCCTGGGCTCAAGTATTTTATGAAAAATCTCGAAGAATTTTTCGAGATTTGCAAGATTATAAAAACTGTTCTTCTGTCATCCACACGCTTCTGGTGAAGATCATGGAGAGCAGGGCTAATCCAGCAAGTCCAATTCCCATGTACCAGTAGGGTAGATCCATTGTGGTGGAGCGTCCAGACAGGTTGACAATACCACGAAAGAGCACACCCATAGCAATGGTTGCAACCGCAGAATTCCAAAGATTGAGACTGAGCCGTGAAAGATTAGGAATCATTTTTTGAAAAATCAGAAGCACCATCCCTCCAATTAGTGGCACTCCAAAGAGATAATGCATATAGACAGAAGTCTCACCAAAGCTGAAGTGCTCGTAAATACGGCTGAAAATGAAGAAAAATACTGTGATTAAGGCATAGACAACGGCTGTCTTTTTGAGCCGTTTCTTGCTTGCTTTAGTAACCGATGTAGACAATGTCACTCACCGCCCTTTCTGAAATCGTTCCGTTCGTCGTTGGTTTATTGACGACTTTTCCATTGAAGTAAAGAGTAGACGAACCACCACCATCCAGATTGTAGGCTGTTTTCACACCGTAAGACTTCATAACTTCTGCGAGTTCGTAAAGAGAAAGTCCCGCACTTTCTGAAGTTCGACCGTCTGATACGACGATAATATAGTGGTTTTTATCAATAATCCCAATAGCTGTACGTGGATTAGAAGACATGGATTGCCCCACTTCCGAATTGCTTGAAACAGCAATCTTACCATTGTCAACCAAAGTCGGACCAAAGGCAAGAAGGTTTACAACACCATTTTTAACCAAGTCTTCAGCAGAAACATCATGTTCGTAAACAAGTCCGAAACTCCCATCTTTATAGATTGCTAAATCACCATTGCTAGCATCTTCACGAACGGTATTTCGATGGACGACACCGTTACGTATGACATAGCCAGTCGTGTTGGCTCCGTAGTAGTCTCCGTTGATAGCAAGAATGGCATTGTTATTGGCAGCTGTGACAGAAGTCTTAGCTGTCACATTATTTCCATATGTATTTTGTGCTAGAGCGGTTTTTAGATATTCAGATGAGCTGACCGTAATATCTGCAATGTACACTTTTGTGTTGCTGACGTTTTTTGTAGTTAGGTTAATAGAAATGTTATTATCCTTATAGCTTGTATCAGTCGTTGTTGCATTTGTTGCGGTTTTAGCAGTTGTTGTGCTCGTTGAGTTAGAAGAACTTTTGACCGTTGTAATAGCCTCTGACAGGACAAAGGTTTTTAACATTGAGTAGGTAAACGACCCTGTCAGCAAAATACCAAAGAGACTAGCATAAGCATAGGATTTTTTTAAAAATTTCATGATAAGGTGTGAGTCCTTTCTTTGAAAATAATTTTTTTTGAACGAGCCAAGATAGGCAAAAGAGCAGCGCTCCGACGAGGATTTTAATAATCAGCAAATTGAGACCGAAAACGGCGTAAAATAGTCTGATTAGAAGAGTATCGAGGATAAATAAGCCCAAAGCTAGCCCGAAATAACCAGTACCCGTTTTAACAACACTGTCTTTATTTTTAAAGACCAATCTTTTGTTTGTGGAGTAATTAAAAATCGAGCTAGTGACACGAGCCACTCCGTTTGCCAGTAAAATTTTGAGACTAGTTGGTACCGCAGCAAGTACCAAGAGGGCGAGAGCATAGACGATATAGTCAATCAAAAAACTACTAATTGAAGAGGGAGCGAACTTAAACATATCTTTATAAATCATGAGCCCGTCTCGTACCGGTCTAAAGTGAGAAGCTTGATTATCATTAATATAAACTGTCTCAATTGGAACTTCAATGATAGGGTATTCTTTGGAAGCAGCTAGTAGCATATTCATTTCATATTCATAACGCTGCCCTTCAACCTTCAACATAAATGGGATCATGTTGGTTGTAAATCCGCGAAGTCCTGTTTGGGTATCTGTCACGGAAACACCAGTCTGTTGCTTAAACAGAAATCGTGTTAATTTATTTCCAAAAGCCGAACGCAAAGGAACGTTGCCAGAAAAAGAACGCGCTCCTATAATCAAGTGATTGGGGTTTTCTTGAGCCTTTTTGCTCACTCGGAAAATATCCCATACGTTGTGTTGACCATCTGCATCAGCTGTGACCACTGTCCCATATTACCCTAAGGAATCAATATAAGAAAAAACTGTTTTCAGCGCTTGCCCTTTCCCTTGATTTGTTGTATGGCATAGAATAGTAGCATATTTCTGTGTTTCTCGAAAAATGGAATCATCGTTAGCTGGACTGCCGTCATTTACCACGATGATTTGCAGCGAACTCTTTTCCTTCACCTTTTGCAACAAATGAATAAGATGAAGGTCGGGTCTGTATGCGGGAATGACTAAATAGTTCATGTGTTTACTCCTTTCTTAGAAAAGTGATAGAAAATTTACACAACAGTATATAGAGCATAGCTTAAAACTAACTGATATCAGCTTTTTTTAAGGTTTTGGAATGGAATGGGTAATGGAGTATAGGGAAAAACTGTGCTTTTTACAAAAACAAAAATCGAATTTTTCTTGCTATTTTCCAAAAAGTTTAGTATAATAGTTATTCGTGAGAAAACCTCACTTACCCCTTGCAATGGCTGGGGGTCATTAGACCAAAAGGAGGAAAAATCAATGGCTAAATACGAAATTCTTTATATTATTCGTCCAAACATTGAAGAAGAAGCAAAAAACGCTTTGGTAGCACGCTTTGACTCTATCTTGACTGACAACGGTGCAACTGTTGTTGAATCAAAAGACTGGGAAAAACGTCGTCTTGCATACGAAATCCAAGATTTCCGTGAAGGACTTTACCACATCGTAAACGTTGAAGCTGAAGACGCAGTCGCTTTGAATGAATTTGACCGTCTTTCAAAAATCAACGCTGACATTCTTCGTCACATGATCGTCAAACTTGACGCATAAGAAGGGTTGCTATGATAAATAACGTTGTACTTGTGGGTCGGATGACCCGAGATGCCGAACTTCGCTATACTCCGCAAAATCAAGCGGTCGCAACTTTTACTCTTGCTGTCAATCGCAACTTTAAAAATCAAAGTGGCGAGAGAGAAGCAGATTTCATTAACGTTGTAATTTGGCGCCAGCAGGCAGAAAATCTTGCAAATTGGGCTAAAAAAGGAGCTCTCATCGGAATTACTGGTCGGATTCAGACACGTAACTACGAAAACCAGCAAGGTCAACGTGTCTATGTGACAGAAGTGGTAGCTGACAATTTCCAACTGCTAGAAAGTCGTGCCAGCCGTGAGGGTCAATCTTCTGGTGGCTACACTTATAATAATTTCGGAAATTCATCATCCAACTTTGGGAACTCAACTTCTGCCAATCAAGTACCCAACTTTTCTCGTGATGAAAATCCATTTGGTAATACCAATCCAATGGACATCTCAGATGACGATCTACCATTTTAATGGACAAACAGAATAATGATATAAAGGAGAAAGAACATGGCTCAACAACGTCGTGGCGGATTTAAACGCCGTAAAAAAGTTGATTACATCGCAGCAAACAAGATTGAATATGTTGATTACAAAGATACTGAGCTTCTTAGCCGTTTCGTTTCAGAACGTGGGAAAATCCTTCCTCGTCGTGTAACAGGAACTTCAGCTAAAAACCAACGTAAAGTAACAACAGCAATAAAACGCGCTCGCGTAATGGCTTTAATGCCTTTCGTAAACGAAGACTAAAATATAAAAATGAGCATGAATTTCATAAAATCATGCTCATTTTTTAAAACTCAATCAGCAACTAAATAGATTGCTTTTCTTATGCTCAAAATTGTTTGAAACGGTTGTCAAAAATACTTATTAGATCTTATTAAAACATCCACCTGTTGAAACAAGCGGATGTTCAAATAAAAATATGACTAAAGTTGTCTTGGTGCGGTTAAAGCACTGCGGATATTGAATTTCTTTTTGAGATAGAAACGAAGTGCCAAAGTTCCTCCACCAAACACAAGGATAAATAAGTTCGGCAGTTTTGGATTTAAAACTGCTGGCAACAGGAAGGTTGTGCCGTAAAGAACAACAGCCCACAAAATCGTAGCAGCTGAAATGATAAGAAGCGATTTGAAAAATGGTGGTTTCTGACTTTGGTCCTGGTCGGCATAATAAAAACGGTAAATAAAGTAATACATGCCATAAAATACGAGTGCCCCTACTGCGCTACCAAGTACAATCGTCACAATACCGTAATTGCTAGGATTTTTGGAGAATAAGTTAACACTACTATTTAAGATAGCAAATAAACTAAAGACAAATAAGAAAGCATCCATAATCATGAGATACGGATTGGTATTTTCTTTGATAGTTTGAGCTTCTTTTTGTTTTGCTTCTGAAAAATTCGCTGCCCAAACAGTAGGTGCTCCATAAAGTCCGCGAGCGGTAATTCCTTTTGCTTGATTTTTAAGAATCGTTGGGATGATTTCCTCTAGCAGGGCTTTGATTTCTTCGTCTGTCTTTCCATCTTTGATGAGTTGGTGGGTTGCGATATGGACAAATTCTTGATTTTTTTTGCTGAGTTTATCCAAAGAAACTTGTGTCATAAGATCTCCTTTTAATTAAAATAATTTTTTGTGAATGAGGTAAACTGTCAGTGAAACACTGATCGCAAAGGCGATGAAAATAATAATCCAAAAAGCATGTGGCTCCCCATTGAGTGGTAAGTCATTGTTTTTGAAGTTCATTCCATAGGCTGAGAAAATCATAGTTGGAATGGACATGACAATCGTCACTAAAGCTAGAGCTTTCATGATGTTATTTTGATTATTTGAAATGATAGAAGCAAACGTATCTGTCATACTGTGCAAGATATTTCCATAAATATCTGCCATCTCAATCGCCTGCTGGGTCTCGATGAGTGTATCTTCCAACAAATCTTCATCTTCCAAATATTTCTTAATATTGCTGGTGGCACTGGTCAGCTTTTTAATCACGCGCTCATTGGTTTTCAAGGAAGCCTTGAAATAAACAATCGTTTTTTCAAGCTCCATGAGTTCAATCAATTCTTCATTGCGAGTGGACTTGTGCAGTTGACTTTCAATCTGCTCACTCTTGCGGTCAATGGAGCGCAACGCTGTCAGATAAAGCTCGGCATTGCGGTAAAGAATTTGGAAAATAAAGCGCGAACGCATGAAAGTATAGAAATTACGCAGCCGTCGATTGATAAAAATATCCAATAAAGGGAGTTTTTCCAAACAGGTGGTAATAATCGCCTCTTCGGTAATAATAATCCCTAGAGGAATAGTCACATAATAAGTCTGATTATTTCGTTCTTCTGTAATTGGAACATCCACGATAATCAAAGTATACTCATCTTCAATAGTGACACGAGACATTTCTTCTGCATCGAGCGGCGCCCTCAAGTCCGTAATGTCAATATCAAAAGCGTTGGCAATTTCAGTAGACTCGCTTTGAGAAGGGTTGACCAAATTGATCCAAGTCCCCGACTCAAGTGTATCAATTTCTTTAAATTCAGTTGTTGTCGATAGAAAGACTTGTTTCATATTTTCCTCCTTCAGTTATTTGCACACCGTATTATTATACTACAAAATTCCGAGTTTTTGGGTAAAAGATTGCAGAAAATTTTGTTATAATAAAAAGAAGTTTAAAATAAAGTGTGGTAAGGATGCAGGATAAAATTATCATTCATGGAGCGCGAGCTCATAATTTAAAAAATATTGATGTCACAATTCCGCGAGACAAGCTGGTTGTCGTGACTGGTTTGTCTGGTTCAGGCAAATCTAGCTTAGCTTTTGACACTCTCTATGCAGAGGGGCAACGTCGCTATGTAGAAAGTTTGTCTGCTTATGCTCGCCAATTTTTGGGCAATATGGAAAAACCAGACGTGGATTCAATTGACGGACTTAGTCCAGCCATTTCTATTGATCAAAAAACGACCAGCAAGAATCCGCGGTCAACGGTTGGAACAGCTACGGAAATCAATGATTACCTTCGTTTGCTTTATGCACGTGTGGGAACTCCTTACTGTATCAATGGGCATGGAGCTATTACCGCTTCTTCTGTGGAGCAGATTGTCAATCAGGTTTTGGAATTGCCAGAGCGTCAGCGGTTGCAAATCCTAGCGCCTATTGTTCGCAAGAAAAAAGGGCAACACAAGACAATTTTTGAGAAAATTCAAAAAGACGGATACGTGCGTGTGCGCGTGGACGGAGATATTTATGATGTCACAGAAGTTCCAGAGCTTTCTAAAACAAAAAAGCACGATATCGAAGTAGTGGTAGACCGGATTGTCATTAAGGACGGTGTACGCAGTCGGTTATTTGATTCGATTGAAGCAGCCTTAAGAATTGCAGACGGTTATGTGGTGATTGACACGAGGGATGACAAGGAATTACTCTTTTCCGAGCATTATGCTTGTCCAGTCTGCGGCTTTACGGTACCTGAGTTGGAACCTCGTCTCTTTTCTTTTAATGCACCATTTGGCTCTTGTCCTGATTGTGACGGTCTGGGTGTGAAGCTGGAAGTGGACTTGGATATGGTGGTTCCTGACAGTAGTAAGACCTTGCGGGAAGGCGCCTTAGCTCCATGGAATCCTATTTCTTCAAATTATTATCCTCAAATGCTAGAACAGGCAATGACGGAATTTGGTATCGATATGGATAAGCCATTTGAGGAACTGACCGAAGATGAACAACAACTAATCTTCTTTGGTTCTGAAGGACGAGAATTTCATTTTCATTATGAAAATGAATTCGGTGGCGTGCGAGATATCGACATCCCTTTTGAAGGAGTGGTAACCAATATAAACCGTCGCTACCATGAGACCAATAGTGATTTCACTCGTACCCAGATGCGAACCTATATGAATGAGCTGACCTGTGCAAGTTGCCATGGTTATCGATTGAATCCACAAGCCTTGTCTGTTAAAGTGGGGGGTGAAGGTGGTCTTAATATTGGGCAAGTATCTGATTTATCTATTGCAGATCATTTAGAATTACTTTCTCATCTGACTTTGACTGAAAATGAAGTAGCCATTGCAACACCAATTATCAAAGAAATCCGAGATCGCTTGACATTTCTTAATAATGTCGGACTTAATTATCTAACTCTATCTCGTTCTGCAGGCACGCTGTCTGGTGGTGAGAGTCAGCGGATTCGCTTGGCGACTCAAATCGGCTCTAATCTCAGCGGTGTTCTTTATATCTTAGATGAGCCTTCTATCGGTCTTCATCAGCGCGATAATAATCGCTTGATTGCCAGTCTCAAAAAAATGCGTGATTTGGGCAATACTCTCATTGTGGTTGAACATGATGAAGATACTATGCGCGAAGCTGATTGGTTGATTGATGTTGGACCTGGAGCAGGTGTTTTTGGTGGTGAAATTGTTGCGGCAGGCACTCCAGAGCAAGTTGCAAAAAGCAAGAAATCAATTACAGGTCAGTATTTATCGGGCAAACGTGAAATTCCAGTGCCATTGGAGCGCCGCGTAGGAAACGGCCGCTTTATTGAAGTAACAGGTGCGCGAGAGCACAATTTGCAAAACATCACGGCCCGCTTCCCGTTAGGAAAATTTATAGCCGTGACGGGGGTTTCTGGTTCTGGTAAATCCACCTTGGTTAATTCCATTTTGAAAAAAGCAATCGCTCAAAAACTCAATCGTAATTCAGACAAACCGGGTAAATTCAAAAATATTTCAGGAATTGAGCATATTGATCGTTTGATTGATATTGACCAGAGCCCGATTGGCCGAACACCAAGATCCAATTCAGCGACGTATACTGGCGTCTTTGATGATATTCGCGATCTCTTTGCTAAGACCAACGAAGCTAAGATTCGTGGGTATAAAAAGGGGCGTTTCTCTTTCAATGTGAAGGGGGGACGCTGCGAGGCCTGCTCTGGGGATGGAATTATCAAGATTGAGATGCACTTTTTACCAGATGTTTATGTCCCTTGTGAGGTTTGCCATGGAACACGGTACAATAGTGAAACCTTGGAAGTGCACTACAAGGAGAAAAACATTGCTCAAGTTTTGGATATGACGGTCAATGATGCAGTAGAATTTTTTAAGCATATTCCAAAAATCGAGCGGAAGTTGCAGACGATTAAAGATGTTGGGTTAGACTATGTGACCTTGGGGCAACCTGCCACAACTCTGTCTGGTGGGGAGGCTCAGCGGATGAAACTAGCCAGCGAACTTCATAAGCGCTCAACAGGTAAGTCTTTCTATATTCTGGATGAACCAACTACAGGTCTGCACACGGAGGATATTGCGAAACTTCTCCAAGTGCTATCACGTTTTGTAGATGATGGCAACACGGTTCTCGTCATCGAGCATAATTTGGACGTTATTAAGACGGCCGATCACATTATTGACCTTGGACCAGAAGGTGGTATTGGTGGAGGTACTATTATCGCAACTGGCACACCAGAAGAAGTAGCTGGAAATCCAGAAAGCTATACAGGTCAGTATCTAAAAGAAAAATTGAGCTGAAAAGTTTAACACGTTGCTGACCTATCTAGCAATAAAGAAAAATTAAACCGCACCCAAAAGTTGGATAAAGGAATCTAACTTTTGGGCGCGGTTTAATAATTTTATAGATTTTTAAGGCTACGAAAGAATAACTTTTGTTTGTTTCCCAATATTTAGACACTTAGCTTCATCCGCATCTGAATCTGTAATCAGAGCAGTGATATCTGACCAATCACAGATTTTATAGAGACTTTTTCTTTCAAATTTACTAGAGTCGGCTAGGATGTAAGCTTTGTCGGCTTGTTTTATTATTTCTCGGTCAATAAACACATCTGAAGAAGACGGACTTGAAGGGCCGTCAATATTTGAAAAACCATCTGAACCGAGGAAACAAATATCAACGAAAACTTGTTTTATCTGTGAAATAGTCCACCCTCCAAAGACTGATGAGCTTTTAGGGCGGAATTCTCCACCAAAAAAGAATAGTTGATTATCTGAATTAACTAAAGCATTTGTGACAGGTAAAGAATCTGTAAAAATCTTATAGCCAGATTTTTGAGCTAGTAAATAGGCTAATTCGACAGTTGTGCTACCTGTTCCAATGATTATTGAAGCATTTTCTGGAATGAGTTCAAGAGCTTTTTCGGCAATTCTTTTTTTATTAGAAGTATTTTCTTTTTCGCGTGTATTATAAGATAATTCAATAGCATTTTGTTTTAAAATAGCTCCACCGTGACTTTTTATGAGCAATCCTTTTGTTTCAAGATATGATAAGTCTTTGCGAATCGTTTCGTAGCTAACTTCAAACTGTTCAGACAGTTTGCTGACATAGACAGTTCCATTATTTTTTAATTCATCAAGAATGAGTTGGCGTCTTTTTTCCAATAACATTATGTTCACCTCACTTGTTTCTAAATATAATTATATATCAAAACTAACAAAAAACAAGTTTTTTTGCTTGAAAACCAATAAAAAATAATAAAAACCATCAAAAAACCATTGACAACAACCAAAACCAATGATATAATATAGGCATAAAAAGAAAACGATTACAAGGAGACGGAAAATGAAAACAAAAATCGCAATTGCCTGTGATGATTTGGGCTTTGAAACAAAAGAAGCTCTCAAACACTATCTTATTGAAGAAAAAAATGCTGAGATAGTTTATGATCCTGTAAAAGTGCCAGAAGATGGTGTTAATACTTTTGCAGTTCTGGCGGATGAAATGGCTGAGACTATTCAACGTGATAAATGTCGATTAGGAATTTACATCTGTGGTACTGGAATTGGATTTACTTGTCAAATCAATAAGCATTGGGGAATTAGAGCGGTAGCTGTAACGAATCCTTACTCAGCAAAACGTGCAAGACTTAGTAATAATACACAGGTTATTGGTCTTGGTTGCCGTGTCAATGGTCTTGAATATCTTAAACAGATTGTAGATGCTTGGTATGATGAACCATTTTGTTTTAGTACAGCTCGTGAAAATTCAAAGAAAAATTTATTGGAAGCAGAAGCTGATGATAATCGTCTATTGAAAAAGCCTGATTATGTCGCGTGGAACATGGGCTTTAGACCTGAATAGTAAAGGAGGAGGCTAGTTATAAGCTGGCTAGTAGAAAAATGGAAGTTATTACAAATTTTATTAATAATTTAGGAAATTTTATTTTTATCCCACTAATTTTCTTGGTTTTCATGCTGATTTTACGCAGACCGCTTTCTGAAGCGATTCAATCAGCAATGAAAGTTGGGATTGGTTTTATTGCTTTATCTCTTGTCATTAATTTTATGTTAGATAAAATGGAGCCAGCCATCACCGGGCTAGCAGAAAAGACAGGCTCTTCTTTAAGTGCTATTGATGTTGGTGGTGCTGCGACTGCGGTTATGGGATTTGGTTCAAATATGGGAGCAATTATTATTCCACTATGTGTTGGTATTAATATTCTTCTTCTTGTTTTGAAACTGACGGACTGTGTTAATGTTGATGTTTTTAACCTTCATCAAAATGCATCAATGGGAGCAATTGTTGCTGTTTATTCTGGTAATTTTCTTTATGGTGTTTTAACAGCAGGACTTTTCCATGTCTGGGCACTTATTGCATCTGATTTAGGTGCAAAACGTAATAATGAATTTTTTGGATTACCAAAAGGAGTTTCAATTTCACACCCTGTTGCTAATACTTATCTTTTATTTGCCTATCCGTTTAACTGGATTTATGATCATATCCCTGGTTTGCGTCATTGGAATGTTACCGCAGAGTCTATTCAAAAACGTTTTGGAGTATTGGGTGATCCAACAGTTGTAGGTTTTATTCTTGGTGTGCTTTTAGGGTTATTTGGTTATGATTGGAGTAACCCTTATACAACAATTATCTCAAGCTTACAACTTGGTATGTATTTGGCAGCTGTTATGCTTCTTCTTCCTAAGATGACTTCAATCATGATGGAAGGACTTGTTTCGCTTTCAAATGCTGCGCGTAAGAAATTGGTTAAAAAATTCCCAGACCGAGAAATTACAGTTGGTATGGATACGGCACTTATTGTTGGTAATCCATCAGTTATCGCTCCAGCCTTACTTCTTATTCCTGTAATGGTGATTCTAGCAGTAATTTTACCTGGGAATAAAGTCATGCCGTTAGGTGATTTATCACAGTTTGTCTTCTTCATTGCGTGTATGGTTCCTGTTTTTAATGGAAATATTATTCGTACTTGGTTGACTTCAGTGATTCTATTTGGTGGTGGTCTCTATATTGCATCATGGATGACACCAGCAACTAACGAGGTCTTCCAAAAATTTGGTGCAGGTGCTAAAGAAGGTGTTATGTATTCTTCTTTAAACCCATCCGCTAATCCTTTTACAGGTCTCTTTGCGGCAGTATCACATATTGGATTAATTGGTTATATTTTAGTTGGAGCAATTCTTGTTGCAGTAGGCTATCTACTTAAGAAAAAAGAACATGCTCAAATCGAAAATGCTTAATAAATAGAAATAGAGGTAATCATTATGGCTAAAAAAATTCTTGTTGTTTGTGGAAATGGTATTGCTTCATCATCAATTATGGTGTCAGTTTTACAAGATTTCTTAAAAGATGAAAAAATTGCTGATGTTCAAGTTGATAAAGCTTCTCTCATGGATTGTTCAACTGAAAAGTTCAATAGCTATGATTTAGTTGTTTCATCTACAAAACTTGAAAATGAAGGTTTAACAGTTCCAGTTATAGTTGGAGCAGGTTTACTTACTGGTATTGGTGAGGATGAAATCTTTGATGCTGTTAAAGGTGAAATGACTAAATAGGAGTTTATTATGGTTTATGTTGTAGTGAATGATGCAGACGAAACTGTAAAAGATTATCAATCGGCAATTCGTTTTGCGGGAGAAGCTCTTCTTAAAGTAAATAATATTAAAAGTGACTATATCCAAGCATGTATTGACCGTGAGGTTGATTTTCCTACAGGTTTATCGTTGGCAAGTGGACAAGGCGTAGCAATGCCACACGGTAATTCTGATTTTGTGACTGAAGATAGCGTAAGCGTTGTACGTTTATCAGAGCCAGTTGTTTTCGGATTAATGGAAGATAAGAATCAGAAAGTTGGTGTTACATTAGTTTTTAATCTAGCTTTGTCATCAGGAAAACAGCATATTGCAGTTTTACGTAAAGTGATTGCTCTTTTTCAAGATGACGTGTTTATTAAGAAATGCCAAAAAAATAGTGTTGAAGAAGTAGCTAGTAACATTAAAGCAAAACTAGATTCTTAAAAGTTGAGGTAGACAAAATGGAAGAATCTCAAATTATTCTATCTGATATTGAAAAAGCGGTAAATCAGATTGACGATGAGAAATTGGATGATTTGGCGAATAAAATTGTAAATTCACATCATATTTTTTTAGCAGGTATGGGAAGGTCAGGTTTGATGATTCGTGCATTTGCTAATCGGTTAATGCATTTAGGATTATCAGTAAGCATTGTTGGAGACATTAATTCCCCCCACACACAGCTAAATGATTTAGTGATTATTGGCTCTGGTTCTGGAGAAACAGATAGTTTAGTTTCATTGATAAAAAAAGCTAACACGTTATCGTTAGATTCAGCTCTTATTACAACAAATTTATCATCTACAATTGGGAGATTATCAAATTTAGTTTTGGTGATTCCTGCTCAAAATAAAGCTAGTGAGCAAGTTGGAAAACAACCTATGGGTTCAGTATTTGAACAGTCTAGTCTGGTTTTATATGATATTCTTATTTTAAAATTAATGAAGATTTTAAATGAATCTAATGAAACTATGGCAAAACGTCATGCAAATTTAGAATAGTCATCTCTTCTCTAAGCTAAAAATACTTCTTTTAAGTTTGTATAGTCCCCAAAAGCTAGATAAAAACTCAAGAAAACCGTAAAAACTCAGAATCAGTATTTTTACTAACCTGATTCTGAGTTTTTTGGATTATCATTTTAAAAGTTATTGGATAGTTTCTCCTTTTTTAACAAACTTTTCTGATTTTTACTTAGAAAACCTTAAAAAAGATAGATACATAGAGAATTCAATCCTTTATATTTTGCTATCTCCATAAAAGATATCAGTAAAGATTGTTTTTAAAAATCATTTTCAACAGTTAAATGTATTTTGTAACTATAAAGGTTATACCATTTACAACTTTTTTTGATATAATAATTTTAATCATTTTACGGAGGGATTTTTATGTTATCAAGAGTAAATAAATTAGAAGCAGCACTTGCGCAAACGGATTGTGATGCTGTTTTAGTAACCAATCTGAAGAATATTTACTATCTAACGGGTTTTAGCGGAACAGAAGCGACAGTTTTCATTAGCAAAACGCGACGGATTTTTTTGACAGATTCCCGCTATACCTTGATTGCCAAAGGTGTGGTAAAAGGTTTTGATATTGTCGAAACACGTGATGCTTTGTCAGAAATTGCGAAGATCATTGCAAATGATAAAATAGAAACTATTGGATTTGATGACGAAATTTCTTATCATTATTTCAAAACTCTTGAAGAGCTTTTTTCAGGTTATAAGCTGACAGCAATGACTGCTTTCATTGAAAATCTACGCATGATCAAAGATGAAGGAGAAATTGCCACGATTCGAAAAGCTTGTCAAATTTCTGACCAAGCCTTTCTAGATGTCTTGGATTTTATCAAGCCGGGGCAAACAACGGAGCTACAAGTTATGAACTTTTTAGATGCTCGCATGCGGCAACTGGGCGCATCGGGAGCCTCTTTTGACTTTATTATTGCATCAGGTTATCGCTCTGCTATGCCGCATGGAGTAGCTAGCGAGAAGGTCATTCAAACAGGTGAAACCTTGACAATGGATTTTGGTTGTTATTATAATCACTATGTTAGCGATATGACGCGAACCATTCATGTTGGTCATGTGACGGATGAGGAGCGCGAGATTTACGATATTGTGTTACGGAGCAACCAAGCTCTGATTGAAGCGGCGAAAGCTGGTATGAGTCGTATTGAGTTTGATCAAGTACCGCGCAAAGTGATTAACGATGCAGGTTACGGACAATATTTCACGCATGGAATTGGACACGGAATTGGTCTTGATATTCATGAGATTCCTTATTTTGGTAAATCCTCTGAGCCGATTGAAGTGGGTATGGTCTTAACAGATGAGCCGGGTATTTATTTGGATGGGAAATACGGTGTGCGGATTGAAGATGACATTCTCATCACAGACACAGGCTGCGAACTCCTAACGCTCGCGCCAAAAGAGTTAATTGTTATTTGAGAATTGTCAATGTTTATGATAAAATAAAGAGAAATCTATTTTAAAAGAGGTAATAATAATGATTGAAGCAAGTAAGCTGAAAGCTGGTATGACGTTTGAAACAACGGACGGAAAATTGATTCGTGTCCTTGAAGCAAGCCATCATAAACCAGGTAAAGGGAATACTGTTATGCGTATGAAATTACGGGATGTACGCACAGGTTCAACTTTTGACACAACTTACCGTCCTGAAGAAAAATTTGAACAAGCAATTATTGAAACGCGCCCAGCACAATATTTGTATCAAATGGATGATACAGCCTATTTCATGGATACAGAGTCATTTGAGCAATATGAAATCCCAGTAGCGAATGTAGAGCAAGAATTGAAATTTATTCTTGAAAATTCAGAAGTGAAAATTCAATTTTACGGAAGCGAAGTTATCGGTGTTACAGTTCCAACGACTGTAGAATTAGTCGTAACAGATACACAACCTTCTATTAAAGGAGCAACGGTGACAGGTTCTGGTAAGCCAGCTACTCTTGAAACAGGTCTTGTGGTCAACGTACCGGACTTTATCGAAGTTGGACAAAAATTGATTATCAATACGCAAGAAGGAACTTACGTTTCTCGTGCATAATTTATGTTGAGAACTAGAAGTTCTTAATTACTATCAAATTCAGACTGAGAGCCTGACAAATATTGAACAGACTCCTTGAATGTCTTTGTGTCTTAAGAAAGGACAAGTTATGGCAACTGAACAATTAGGCGAAATCGTTATCGCACCGCGTGTCTTAGAAAAAATTATTGCCATTGCAACGGCTAAAGTGGACGGTGTTTACTCTTTCGCAAATAAAAGCATGTCTGACAGTCTTGCAAAACGTTCTTTAGGACGTGGCGTCTATCTTCATACCGCCAGTGATGGCGAAGTAACTGTTGACATTTATTTATACTTAGAATACGGTGTAGGGGTGCCAGCAGTAGCTGTTGCTATTCAAAAAGCCGTTAAAAGTGCTGTTTCTGATATGGCAGAAGTTGAATTATCCGCAGTGAACATCCATGTAGCGGGTATTGTGCCTGAAAAAACACCAAAACCAGATTTAAAAGATTTGTTCGATGAGGATTTCCTCAATGACTGATGTACAACTGGAAGCAAGAAGAGAACTACGTGAACGTGCATTTCAAGCATTAATGAGTTTGGAATATGAAAAAGATATTGTAGAAGCGTGTCGTTTTGCATATCTCTATGATAAAGATATGACAAACGATTCTGATGTGGAAATTCCAGCCTTTTTATTGAACCTCGTCACGGGTGTTGAACAGTCTAAAAACGAGTTGGATGACAAGCTTAGCCAGTACCTAAAAGAAGGTTGGACTTTGGAACGTCTTACATTGATAGAAAAAAATATTCTTCGCTTGGGATTGTTTGAGATGACAGAGTTTGATACACCTCAACTAGTCGCAATCAATGAAGCAATTGAGCTATCTAAAAAATTCTCAGATGAAAAATCGAGCAAGTTTATCAATGGTATTTTAAGTAAATTTGTTATAGAATAAATTTTAAGAAGAAATGAATACAGGATTGAGAGGACGAACTTCGTTCTCTCTTTTTCAATTTTATCCGCTAAACAGCTTCAGAAAACCTCTGAAGTGACAGGGATGCTGCTCACGAGACCCAGAAGAGATGCAATAAGATAAAAAATAGATAGAAGAAAACCAAAGGGTTCTCCTTCATGCTATCCTTAAAAGGTAAGAAAAAGGAAGGAGAAGAAGATGGAGTTCAAGGAGTTATATGCCAAGGTGAGAGGAATCGTACTGAAATGTCGGAGGGAATATTATATCCACCTGTGGGAGTTAAGTGATTGGGACCAAGAGGGAATGTTGGTGCTCTATCAGTTGGTAAGCCAG
>NZ_KV813985.1:0-3897 GCF_001813805.1 Streptococcus sp. HMSC066F10 | reverse complement strand
TTTGTTGCACTATATTTTACAATTTATCAATAACAAAAATAGACAAATGTCCTATGAAACAATGCAACTGACTTCATACAAAAAAACCAGTCCGTAGAGACTGGCTGTCTGTCAAGTTAAATATTCAAGGTTTCAATAAAAGCACCTGCCGCTAACTTTTGCTCCAACTTGTTGATAGTAGATTTGTCTAGGTAAGAGCTTAACTCAGCAAAAGCTTGGCAAATTTTGAAAACCGTATCTGCCTCTTGCTGATGGTAGAATGGTAGATCCTTATGCTTTCTGAGCCACCACTCTGAATCATAGTTGAGATCTTCTCTTTGATAGTAGACAAGGTTCTTCTTGGGTGTCAGATAAATCGTTTTATAGATTATTTTTTTCCTATCTTCAGAAAAACGGCTGTTACTATAAATCTTGATTCCTTTAAATTTTTTATACTCTCTGATTCCATGATCCACTAGCCTGCATTCCACTTCCTTATATTCCATCGTGACACCTCCTTAATTTTTCCACTTCCATTATAGCAGTTTTACGCAGGTTTTCAAGAAATGTTTCATAAGAAATAGATTATTAAGCTAGTTTTCAGCTGTATCGTACTATTTCTGCTTTACAATCATCCTTATTTTAAATACGACGGGCTGTTTGAGTGATGGTTTCTAAGAATTGCTGGCGCTGTTCATCAGAAATTTTTTCAACATTTGTTAATTGTGTTAACTTAACCGGTGCGACAGCGCAGATTTTTAAAATTTGATTTTTCAGAACTTTACCGTAATCCTGAATAAAAGGCAGCACAAAGGACGGCGTATTATGGGTGGTGATAATCCAAGCAGATTTTCCTTGTAAGTGCCCTTCAAAACCGACTTTTTTATAAGAATAAGCGAAACCAGCTACAAATACTCGGTCAATAAATCCTTTGAGAATAGCCGGCATACCGCTCCACCAAATCGGGAAAATAAAGATTAGGTGATCTGCCCAAGTGACAAGATCACGGTATTTCTCCATTTCAGGAACCTTAGCCAAATCGCGGCGTTTTTGATTTTCATCAAATCATAAGATTGGATCAAACTGTTCAGCATATAAATCTAAGGTTTTGACAGAATGCGCTTCAGAAAGATTGGTTTGGATTTGCTTGAGAATAGCACCATTAAAACCTTGAGGGTTTGGATGAGTAAAAGCAATTAAGATTTTCATGACCGTTCTCCTTTTATATAGACATCAAGGATATGCTCAATGTTAGTCTGGATGGCTTTGTTGTCAAAGTCACGTCCAATGGGACTGTTCGCCAAAACAGCAAGACCTGAAATAAAACTCCAAAAGTGAAACAGTGTTTCAGCTTCGCTGTTGGTAAAGCCTTCCTCCTTACGAAGCTCTAAAACAATCCGTTTAAATGCAGCGAATCCTGGCAAATCAGAATCCAGCGAAATAGTATCCTGAGTGACTTTCATATACTTAAAAGGAAATTTAATAAAGAGGGCTTCAAAGAAATAGGGGTAATCCTTCGCAAAGATGATGAAGTTAAATCCCATTTGGGCCAGTTGATTTTGTGCAGAAGCCTTCCAATCGATCTTTTTTTGGATCTCTTGGTTGAGAAAAGCAGAAAGTCGTTTTAAAACGACTTTTAAATAGTTTTCTTTACTTTCAAAATGCCGGTAAGGAGTGCCGTGAGTAACACCGCAGGATTTAGCGACAGTCCTCAGTGATAGCTGGTCGATACCATGGTCTTCAATCTCTTTAATCCCCGTCTGGATCAGTCTTTCTTTTAACTCTGCCGTATTTCGTTTCATTTTTTCCCTCAAAAAGTATACAATGTCTACTTTTTCTTGTCAATATTTTCTGTTTAGAAAAATTTCAGTAAAAAATCACCTTGATTTGAAAGGTGATTCTTTTTTATTAAATAAGTAAGCTAATTTGAAAAACAACAAGTCTCTTATCGCTGGATAAACTCTGATTTGAGCACAATGGTTTTTTTCTCTTCAGATAAAATCTGCTTGAAACTTTCCTGACCCAGCTGATAGGATTTGTTATCTATGGTAGAGAGACCCAAGAGCCGTCCAGCCAGCATGTTTTCTTGCCCCATGATGAAGGGGAGCTGTTTTCCAGCTTCTTCATAAGCCTGCATAAAGCCTGCTGCCATGTCATCTCCACTTAAAAAAATACAGTCAATCTCTGGGTGTTGCCAAAGTTCGGAAGCTTTCTGATAAGCATTCTCTTCTATAGCAACACCTTCGAGAATCATCGGAGTATGCTCCAATCCATAGACCTCATCATAATCCGATAGGTAGAACTGCGCTTGTCTTTACGAGTGAAAATAAGGGCTAAATGTTGATAACCCAGTTCTTTCAACCAGCGAAAAGCTTCTCTACAAGCTGGTTTGCGATCCATATAGACACTACTGGTTTACCTTTTCTAAGCAGACAATATTTCCGTACTTAGCATAGGAAGTAATGGTTTCCAAATCTATGCTTCATGAGGTGAAAATCAAATGATCAAAAGCCTGACCTCGCAATTGTTCCAGGTACTGAAGCTCTAGTTCTTTGTCATACTGAGACGGCAAAAGCAGCAAATTATAGTCACTTCTCTGCGCTTGATCCAACATACCGTTGATGAGCTTGGTAAAATAAGTGTGACGCACATGAGGAATGACTACACCCACTTTATAAGTATTGCCCAAACTCAGTTCTTTTGCGACTAGATTTGGAGTATAGTCCAGTTCTCTGACAATTTGCAGGATTTTCTCCCGTGCCTCGTCTGACACATATGGGGGATTGTTGAGCACGCACGATACACTAGACACCGAATAGCCACTCAACTCCGCTATTTCTCGAATATTGGTCCTTGAGTTCCTTTCTGATTTTCAACACTTAACCGATGAGATACCTGTGAATTCCGTAACCAACTCCGTCCTCATCGTTACTCTTGGTAATTTTAAAAGCATGTGCCTTAACATCCTTAAAGGCATTGGCCATGACAATCGGAAAACCAACCATTTCTAGCATCGGAATGTCATTGTGACCGTCACCAAAGGCAGCCGTTTCTTCTTTTTTTAGATTTTCTTTCCGACTAATGTAATCAATCCCTGATGATTTTCGAGCTTCTTTTCTAATGATTTCTAAATAAAACCGACCAGAACGCAGAATTGTAACACTAGTTAGTTCTAGACTATTCAGATAAGTCTGCAAATCTTGCATTTTTTCCTCTTCAAAACTAATCATCATGATTTTAAACAGATTGTCACAAGCTGAACTTCATCATGAACCTGAGTCGGTGCCTGATGAGTCAAGTCGTATTCGTAACAAATTCTTTCATCTACTGTATCACAATACCAATGATTCAAGTCATAATAACTGAGACTTGACCTGCTGAAAATGCTACCGCACCGCCTGTAAAATCGTTGCCGCGGTCTGCTTGAAAATAATCTTGATGTGCAGCGGACGAATTTGATGATTGACAACCTCATAAATCAAACCACCATTAAAGCCCACTTGCGGACCTTGCAAACCCAACAATTCAATAGCCTCACGCATCTCCATTGGCGCACGCGCAGAGACCAGCGTAATCGGAATATCTGCTCTGCGAATGCGTCTGGCATTCCTTTCGGAAACTTGCCCCTTTGAATTTAAAAGCGCCCCATCCATATTAGTAAAAATACGTTTAATCGTTCTTGTTTGCATGATTTTTCTCTCCTTTTCTTTATGGATTTGCGCTCCACTCCGAGTTCAAATCTTATTTCTTCGCTAGCTTGACTTCATTGTACAATCTGGAACGCGTTCCATGTCAAGAGGAAAATGAAAAAAAGGGAATTAAATTTTTTAGAGGTAGCAAAATGAAAATGACCTTTAAAAAGGGAAAAGTTCTGACTTAGTTTAATCACTATAATCTTTTAAGTAGGCTCTTAATTCT
>NZ_KV813984.1:0-570 GCF_001813805.1 Streptococcus sp. HMSC066F10 | reverse complement strand
AGAGTACGAGATTCTCCTCTCCATCTCTGGTATCGCTGAAACAACAGCCACCTCTATCATAGGCGAATTAGGAGATATTCGCCGTTTTCAGTCTGCCAATCAAATCAACGCCTTTATTGGAATTGATCTCAGGCACTACAAATCTGGAAACTTTCTGGCTCAAGAACACATCACCAAACGGGGCAATCCTTATGCCAGAAAGATTCTCTTCAAGACCATTCACAACATTGCTTCGGCCAGCCATACCAATCCTTGCCACATTGCGGACTTTTATGAGAAACGAAAAAGACAATCGCAGACGACTTCAACTAAGCCTCATACGATTGCCTCAATGCATCGCCTCATACAGACAATGTATTACCTCATTACGCATAACAAACTTTACGATTACACTTTAACCCAAAATCATTAAAGCCGTCTATGCTCTATTATTGTAACACCTTACAAAAATTTCGCTAGGTATGGTGTTGATTTTGTGTACTCTTTTTCCAATCAAAAGAGCCAAAAAGGGCTAGGATAAACTATTAAAATCAAATCAATCATCAATTCTTTGACTGAAAAACATTGAAT
>NZ_KV813983.1:0-117975 GCF_001813805.1 Streptococcus sp. HMSC066F10 | reverse complement strand
GTATTTTGAAATTAAATAGCACCACGGGTAATATAACATTATTATATCAAAATTTCGAGCAAAATAAAAAAGAAATGAAGCAGAAAGAGATGTTCTCTCACTCCATTCCTTTTCTCAATTTCTCTAGTGTTTCTTGGAAAATAGCTGGCGCTTCTGCTGTAAATTCCATGACTTCTGCCGTCTTAGGATGAGTAAATCCAAGCGTTCTGGCATGTAAAAATTGACCGTGCCCTTTTAGCGTTTTACGTGGTCCATATACTTCATCACCTGCCACTGGGTGACCAATATAAGCCATGTGCACACGAATTTGATGTGTACGACCTGTTTCCAGTTGCAACTCCACCAGCGTATAATTGCCAAAACGTTCTAAAACATGGAAACGTGTAACAGCTGGCTTTCCTTTTGCCGTTACAGCTTGTTTTTTTCTATCTTTTTCACTGCGTCCAATCGGTGCTTCAATAACGCCTCTGTCATTCGGCAGATTACCATGCACAATAGCCCAATACTTCCGCAGGGATTTTTTATCTTTTAATTCCTTAGCAAGCTTGATATGCGCATCATCGTTCTTGGCAATCATCAACAATCCTGATGTATCTTTGTCAATCCGATGGACAATTCCAGGGCGCAAAACACCATTGATACCGGACAAATCCTTGATATGGTACATCAGCGCATTGACCAGTGTTCCGCTCGTATGCCCCGCACTTGGATGCACCACCATACCTTGAGCCTTGTTCACCACTGCGACATCTTCATCCTGATAAACAATATCTAGCGGCAGATTTTCTGCAACATACTCCAGCGCTTCTGGTTCGGACAATTCATAAGTAATCACATCACCTGCCTTGACAGCATACTTTGCTTTCTTGACTTGCCCGTTGACTAAGATTTGCCCATTTTTGATTTGTTCATTGGCATGGCTGCGGGATAATGGTGTCAAATCAGCAACCGCCTTGTCCAACCGTACACCGCCAATCTCTACTTTAACTTGCATTGCCCTCTTCCTTTAACATCATCACTATCAGTACAAGCACACCAATCGTCAGATAACTATCCGCAACATTAAAAATTGCAAAATTGATAAAATCAAGCTGAAACATATCCACAACAAAACCTTGGCGCATGCGGTCAATAAAATTTCCAATTCCACCTGCAATAATTAAACTCAAAGCAGACAGCAGCCAGACAGAACCTTTGATGTGCTTGCTCAAATACCAGATAGCAGCGCCAATCACCACTAAAGTAATTACCGCAAACAACCATTGCTGGTTCTCCAGAATTGAAAATGCCGCTCCTGTATTTCGCAAATAAGTCAAACTCAAAATCTTTGGAATGAAAGGCTTCACTCCGCCTAATTGAATGTTTTTGACAATTTCAAACTTGACCCATTGATCCAGCGCAATCAAAGCCACAATCACAATCGGCACGGTCACTTTTCGTTTCATTTTTTACCTCTTTTTGCAAAATATTCTTCCATAACAGCAACAAAAGCTGCACCGACTGGTGAAAGCTCTACTTCTTCGCGTTTAACATAAACCATGCGATTTTCCAAGTTGTCTTGTAATCGAATCACCGTAATGCCGTTTACGCTATTACTATCCAAAAATCCAGATCCTGTTGCATAAGCATCTGTCCGCTCTAAAATACCATTTAAAGTGGCACGATCCATCACATTAAACATCTGCGAACTGGCGCTGGTGTCCACGAAATTCTCTGAATAATAGAGATATTCGTCCTTTTCCTGTGTAAAACGAACCGTCGGCAAATCTGCCAAATCTTCCATAGTAAGCTCCTCTTTCCCAGCTAAGGGGTGATCCGCCCGCAGATAAATGTGTGTCTGAAAAGGAATCAAATCTACCACTTCCAGCCCCAATTTATCCATCCGCTGCATCATTCCCTTGGTATTTTGATTGTTCAGATAGATAATGCCAATCTCGCTGTGTCCTTGTGCAACTTCGTTTAAAATCTGCACCGTTGTAGATTCAAAAATTCGGAAATTCTTACCTTTTGGATAGCGTTTAGCAAATTCTGTTATCAGAGGCGGCAAGAAATCATAATGCTGGCTCGCAATGGAAAATTCTGCTTTTTCTTCCTCTGGATTGGCATACTGATTTTGAAAGACATCAAATCCTTTAACCAATTCTTGAGCTTTTTCGTAAAATTCCATCCCTCGACGTGTCAGAAATGTACCGCTACTCGTTCTGCGAAATACTTTAAAACCCAGTTCTTTTTCTAATTCTCGAACCGCAATGGACAAACTAGGCTGGCTGACATACATTTTCTCAGCGGCTTCACGAAAGGTGCCACTATTGGCAATGGCTACAACATAGCGCAGTTGTTGAATATTCATCCTTTTATCCTCTTTCAAGTGTTTTATCATTATACCATAAATCAAGGCATAACTAAACCTTCATACACCCATGAAATCCAGTCGTCGCTTCTTTCATATCTTCCTAATAAAACAGATAAAACAAGTTGTTTTTGGCTGCTACAAGTGACATTCAAGTTCTTTCACTCATGTAGTGGCTTATCTCATCAGCTGTCAATTTTCGCACTTCTGTATTGGGATACTCTTTGTATTCATGAACGGTAAAAACAGGTGTCAGCAATGGGCATGTTTTATCCTTATTCTTTTTTAAAAATATTTGTAAATCTTCTTTTGCCGCAAAAATTTTATAAGACAGCCTTCCCTTGCTATTTTCTATTTCATAAATACCGCATGGCTTTTTCATCGTATAATCAGCGGTTCGCAAGTATAGCTTTGAGATTTCTAAGGATTTAAACGGAAAATGCCACCTTTGCAATCCTCTCTTTGGGTCTTTTTCAATGCAGATACACCGCCCACATGTTCCGCAAATATACTGCCTGTGGTGTTGCAAACAATCCAAAGGATTCAGTAAAGGCGTTCTTCTACTTTCCCTAGAATAACATTCTTGACACATGTTTCCCTCCTGTTACTGACCGACATAGACGGCTTCTATCATGGTGAACATCCAAGTTTGACACAAACCATTCACATCATACCTCCCCATTATATCATAAAGAAAGAGCGAGAACTTTGACAAAGAGGTCTATTCAAGATATAATGTAAAAAAATAAACAGAGGACAAGGACATGGCAAATTCAAAGCTTATTACGCGGCTGAAACGCTCTGAAGGACAACTGCGCGGCATTCAAAAAATGATAGGAGAAGAGCGTGACTGTTCGGACATTATCACCCAATTAACCGCTGTGCGCTCTAGTGTCGAGCGGGTCATTGAGTTGATGATTACCGAAAATCTCACCGAATGTCTCGACCACCCTTTAGACGATCCCGAAGCTCAAAAAGAGCGACTAGAAAAAGCCGTCCAATACCTTATCAAACGAAAATAACCTCAGCAGGCGACGAAAACTGCTGAGGTTTGTTTATTTACGGTACACAATATAATAGATGATTCCAACTATTACTTTTTTAGAAAAATAGAACTGCACAATGGGCAAAAGCAGCTCTTAAAGGAGTGGTCGCCCAGCGGACAAAGTGAACCTGTTTCTAGGCAAGTCGTCAGCCCGGCGGACAGAGCAAACTTGTTTCTAAGCAAACCATCCGCTCGGCGGACGGAGTGAACTTATTTCTAGGCAAGTCGTCAGCCCGACGGACAGAGCAAACTTGTTTCTAGGCAAGCTGTCAGCCCGGCGGACGGAGTGAACTTATTTCTAGGACAGATTATCGACCCGGTCGACGAGGTGAACTGCTTTTAGGACAGACTAGCGACCCGGTCGACGGAGTGGACTGCTTTTGGGACAGACTAGCGACCCAGTCGACGGAATGAACTGCTTTTGGGGGCAGGTTGCCAACCATTGAAAGAAAAGTCCTCCTCAATATGGTATAATAAGAGTAATAAAACAAATCAAAGGAGGCAAGTAAAATGGACTTATACGCAAAAGTAGAAGAAACCTTAAACAAGTTAAACATTCCATTTGAAATCGTGGAACACGAACCGGCACTTACGACCGAGCAGGCAGACAGCTTTATCGAAGGCATTGAAGGCGTCCGCACCAAAACGATGTTTCTCACTAACAAGAAGAAAACCGCCTACTACTTGCTCATTATGGACGACAAAAAACGCTTGGACATGGACTTGTTTAAAGAACTGGTAAAAGCCAATAGAATCCGCATGGCATCCGCTGACAGTCTGTTTGAAAAAATGATGTTGCCAGCAGGTGTTGTTTCTCCATTTGGATTGTTAAACAATGCCGACAAAGACATTCAAGTTTATTTTGACAAAGAAATCATGTCGGAAAAACGAATGAGTTTTCACCCCAATACCAATGAAAAAACACTCTTTTTAGACACAACGGACTTACTCAAATTCCTAGAAGCTATTGGTTATGATCCACATATTATTGAGTTATAGGTTGGACAAAAACTCAATTTCTAGTCAAAATGAAGCAATGAACAAGAAAAAGCTTAAAATCAACGTTTTTGATAACTTGATTTTAAGCTTTTTACTATTTTTGAAAGGTTTTTATTCAGTTTATTTTCTCTTTCCTTATTCCACCTCGCCATGCCAGAAATTCATGCCCCCAGCTACATTGGTTACATCAAATCCTTGCGCACTTAAAAACTGACACGCAGCCGCAGAACGTGCACCAGATTAACAGATGACATAGTATTTCTCCTGCTGGCTCAGTTGTTTGTAGCCCGTCTCAAAAGTGCTTAATGGCAGATTTTGTACTGTCGGAACGTGCCCTGACACGAACTCATAAACCTCTCGCACATCAATAATGGACAGCTTTTCTGCTTGGTATTTCTTATAAAATTCAGACATAGTGATATTAATTTCCATATTCTACTCCCTCTGGTTTCACCATTTTATACAAGGCAAAAGCGCCGTCTAGGTTCTTAACAGAAAATCCTGCTTGTTTAAGAATGCGCTCGGCAATATAGCTGCGAAGTCCACTATGACAGCTCACGATGTAGTCCTGCGACTTGTCTAGCTCTCCTAAACGCTCACGCAATTCATTTAAAGGAATGTGAACCGTATCCACTTTCAAACGACCTTGTTGAAGCTCACTGGCCGTCCGCACATCTAGGAACTTCTTACCAGCAGCTAGTTCATCTTCCAATTCATACCACTGGATATTGTCGCTCAAACCTTCTACTAAGTTTAAGGCTGCATATCCCAGCATATTGACCGGATCTTTAGCAGAGCCAAACGGTGGCGCATAGGTAATTCCAACTCTGGCAAGTCAAAAATGGTTAGATTACCTTTGATAGCCGTTGCCAAAATATCAATCCGCTTATCAACGCCTTTTTTCCCAACACCTTGTGCACCATAAATTTTGCCACTTGTTGGCTCAAAGAGGAGTTTCAAGGTCACATCAGTCGCACCCGGATAGTAGCCAGCATGATCCTTACCACTGACATGAATAACTTGATAAGGCAGGCCATTCATACGAAGAATGCGCTCGCTCAACCCTGTCGAAGCAGCCGTCATGTCAAATGCCCGAACGATAGCTGTACCAATGCTACCTTTATTCTTGCAAGCTACCCCAGCAATCACGTCCGCCACTTGGCGACCTTGACGATTGGCAAGCGAAGCCAATGAAATCAGCGCGTCTTCTCCTGTAATCTCTTGCTTAACCACAATCGCATCACCGACTGCATAAATATCAGGTTGATTGGTTTCGTAACGCTCATTGACTAAGATACCGCCACGCAGTCCCAGTTCAATACCTGCCGCCTGTGCCAAAGCATTCTCCGGTTGCACCCCGACAGATAAAATGGTCACATCAGAAACAATTTTTTGCCCATTCTCCAGTACAATGACCTTTCCCTTGTCCTCAAACCGCGTAGCAGACTGAGAAGTAATTACTTGAATACCGTTTTTCAACAATTCAGCTTGAACAAAAGCAGCCATTTCTTCATCAAGCGGTGGCAAAACATGCGGTGCTTTTTCAACAATCGTCACCTTCAAACCGCGCCTCCGAAGATTTTCTGCCATTTCAAGACCAATGAATCCGGCCCCAATCACCACAGCTTCTTTTGGCTGTTTCTCCAAAGCTAACATAATCTCATCTAGGTCAGGAACATTACGCAAAGTATAGGTGTTTTCGGCTGTTTCCAAACCGTCAATCGGAGGCACAAAAGGCTTTGCTCCCGGAGACAAAATCAGCCTGTCGTAACTCTCTGTAAACTCTTTTCCATCATGCCGAACCGTCACTGTATGTTGATCTGGTGAGATAGCCGTCACTTCATGAAAAGGACGAACATCTAGATGAAAGCGTGCCTTTAAACTCTCAGGCGTTTGCACTAACAAATCTTCCCGATTAGCAATTTCTCCAGAAACATAGTAAGGCAGACCACAGTTCGCAAAGGAAACGAATGGTCCCTTTTCAAAAATAATAATCTCAGCGTCTTCTTTTAGCCGTCTTAAACGCGTCGCTGCAGACATTCCACCTGCAACTCCACCAACAATGATAATTTTCATTCAACTTCCTCCTTTATCACTTTTAAACAACTTTTCCGGTCCAAGCACTCATACCGCCTTGAACAATGACAACATCGTAGCCTTTTTTCTTTAGCTTTTTGGCTGCCATTTTGCTCCGCACATCGGAATGGCAAATGACATACAGTGTTTCATTTGTTGCTAGCGTGTATCTTGCGATTTCATTGAGTGGGACATTCTTTGCGCCTTTGATATGACCACGCCGATATTCAGACGGTGTTCGTACATCTAGCAGTTGAATCTTCTCTTTTAATTTTTGTTCCAATTCACTTGTAGAAATACTATCTATTTTCGTAAATAAGTGAAACATAAGCACCTCCGTTTATACCCTTGCGGGGTATATTAAACCATGAAGCTTTTTCTTTTGTCAAGAATCTTGTTTCAATATTTTTATAAAAAAAGAAGCCCCACAAATCAACCACATTAGGTTGCTTGTGAAGCTTATCCTTTCTATCGAATGATTCAACCTTTAGATCACTTTTATATGTTTACAAAAGGTTCATCAATCCTCTTTTTTACAACGACCAACTAAACCCAAAGCTGATAAAAGTAAACCGATACCTGTCAGCATTGTAAAAGTTGAACCATCTTGTACATCACCTGTGCTTGGCAAAAACTTTTCTTTCGCTGGAGCTAGTTTGGTCGGAGGTGTTTGTACAACCGTCAAAGTTGGAGGTGCTGGTTTGTCCGAGACTGACGGAACTACTGGAGGTGTTGGCTTGTCTGGAGTCACTGGATTCGCAGTGTAATGCACATCTTTGACAATGTTTTCTTGAGTAACGGCTTCTGATGGAACCGTCTCAATGTCAACACTGTAGCCCGGAATCACTGGTGATGGCACAGCATCATAGTTGGCTTTATCGCTTGTCCAAGCTGTGGCAGAAACTTCTGTGCCTGTGATTTTATCTTTGGTTACTGTACGAGTCCAAGTCGCTGTTTGCACCTTGTCTTCTGGTGTCTGGTCACCGGCACCGTGGTAACGAACAGTCAAGTTTACATCCTTGCTTTCTTGGATATCAGTGATACCATGCTTCAAGTGAACAACTACATTTTGATCGTGGCTACTGTCAAGGTCAAACTTAGCTGGAAGCTGGTCTTTCGAAACCAATTCATAACCTTGAGCTAGATAAGCATTCACCATTAAATCATATTTTTCTCGGGCACTAGCTGAAAGAGGAGTATCAGAGCCTCCGCTGGTAAGTACTTCCTTATCTTTCAGCGTTTTTTGAGCAGTGTCGTCAATGATGGTATAGGTTACTTTTTGCTTATCTGCTTTATAGGTAACCGTTTCTTCAATATCTGCGCTATCTCCCGTAATCTGTTCAACGGCTGCTACAGTTGCCTTATCTGGTGTATAACCATCAACCTTTGGAGAAACTACCTCTGGGAAGGTTCTGGTAGACGGGATCCAAGAATACTTACGGACAATCTTATTAGTCACCAGATCCTTTTTGATAAGCCGGACAAAGTCCAGAATCTGAACCGTCGTATCCGCTGCCTCTGTGTTATCTTCGTAAACATACTTGATGGTCTCATAGACAGTCCTTCTGTCTTCAACTAAATCCATCTTATGACGTAGATGAACTTCAAAGGTTTGAAGATTTTCATTATAGGTTACACCAGTTGCTGGATAACCATCTGAAACGAGTTCATAATTTCGATCAGTATACGTCTTAATGGTTTCAGCTGTTCGATAAGGATCAGTCCGCCCATAACGTCCATTCAGATTCTTCGTTTCAAGCGTTTCTCCTGTTGTGTCATCGATATAAGTTACCTTTGCACTAGCTGGATTAGCTTTGTAAACAACTGTCTTTTCGATATTGTAACTGTTAGCCGTAATATTGTCAACTGCTGGAACCTCCGCCAAATCTGGAGTGTAACCTTTGATTGTTGGTGATGTTACGGCCACAAAACTTGTTCCATTTTCCGCTGTCCAATCACCAGTTGTAACATTTGTAACAAGGTCAGTTGTTGCTGTTCTAGTGAAATCTAATGTAGCAACATAGGTTGGTTTTGCTTCTGTACCATTTTCATAGACATATCTGATAGTCTCTTTGACAGTTCTCTTTTGAGTTTCAGTTTTTGTCTTATGTTTTAAATGAACCTCAAATGTTTGAAGTTTATCATTATATTTTACACCTGTTGGTGGATACTCATCTTTAACCAGTTCATAATTTTGATCTGTATACTTTTTAATAGTTTCGGTTGTTCTATATGAATCAGTAGTGTTGTAGTCGCCAGTCAATTCTTTTGTTTCAAGAACTTTATTTCCATCAGTATCATCAATATACGTTACTTTTGCATTAGATTTATTTACAGCGTATACATAGTAAAAATCTTGATCGTTATTTTCAAAAGCTATGGACTGACTAGTAGTAAGCTGTTTTCCTGATATTGAAGTAATAGGATTCTGTGTCGTTACAAGAGTATATCCTGCAATCGTTTTCGGAGTAGCCTTATAATCTGGTGATTTAGGAACACTCCCCCCTGCTGGGAAACCAAATTGATAATCTTGTGTTTCTATTTCTTTACCTGTAGTATCTACATAGTGTATTGTAATCTTTTTTTGACCTTCTGCACGTGCATTTGATGGAGTTGTTGCGGCAGAAATCGTTTCTTCTTTAAGCTTAGTTACATTACCATTGTCATCAACGTTATAACTATAACTTCTTGACTCATTCGTTATAGTATTCTTAATTGAGGAATCTGCAAAAGTAATTCGTGTTGAATGTCCAGTTCCTTGAATGACACTAGCATCCTTTAAAATAGCACTAACTTTTTTATTGACTTCTTCTGTTCTGTTGATTTCCTGATACTTATCTCCCATTTGAGCATAATCATCAGTTGGCCAAATTTCATGATAGGTAGTTGCACCCTCACCTATCATTTTCCCTAAATTGATGGCAACTGTATAAGTTCCATCTCCATTATCAATAACAACTGAAGAATTTTTGCCTGCTTGCTTTAATGCTTTAAGAAGAGTATCATTTGTTGAATTTGCAGGTAGATCTATTAACTTATTATCTGGATCTGACTTTATACTAATAGAGCTAGGAGTATCTCCTTTAACAAGATACTTCCCATCTTCGCTAATAGCTAAGGTAGAAGTATATCTTTTCGGATCAGGTTTGATACTAATAATTTTCGATCCATTATCTGGTTTTATACGGTAAATAGAAATGATATCTCCTTGAGGAATCCCTGTTTGTCCAGGATTTTTGCCATCGCTAGATAATAGATTATTATAATAGTTAGCATCACCAGTTGAAGTACCTAATTTTATTGAATCAGCTTTATCACTACTAGCGCTATTATAAACTGCAAAAGGAGCCTGTGCTTTTTCAAACGTCCTAGGCTGAGGTTTAAACGTAAATGTATTCCCATTTATTTCTAAAACAATATTTTCATAACTTGATTTTGCTGTAAATTTTCCAATAGTTGCTGCTTTTTGAGTAATTTCAACAATTTTTTGTCCTTCAAATTGATTATTTAAAGTAATCACATAAGCAAGATTATTTGGATCAGAATGTTCAAATTTAATTGTTCCAACACCGTTTATTGGTTCCTCTGTTCCTGAACCAAGATTAGAGTAGTACGCTCTATAAGCATTGTTTACCAATTTAACTGGAATGCGAATCTTTGTACCAGCCTTTAGAGTCCCATCTTGAGTCAGAGTAAATTTCATATGAATTTGCTCAAATGCTATTTCTTGATTGGATAAAGTTTTTTCATCCCCAGAACTCATAGTTGTTCCATCTTTTGTTGTAACAGTCACTTTGAAATCTGAAATCTGAGAAAGAGCTTCTGTCACACTTCTGCGACTGCGAGCTGCTCTTGTTTGAGGTGCTGTATTCGTTTCTTCTGTCTTCGGAGTTGTTTCTGATTGAGACGGAGTTGGAGATGGTTTAGAAGATTCTTCTTCCGTTGATGAGCTATTGCTGCTTGATGGAGATGAATCTTCTGATAACGTGCTTTCTGTACTTGAGCTTTGAAGTCCTGAAACAGATTGAGCCGCATCCATTATTTCATTTTCTGATACTGAAGAAGCATCTTCTGATATTGGAGTTGGAACAACAGCTTTTTCAGTTTCCGTTTTCTCTGATGAATCTGAAACACTAGTAACTTGACTGTTCATACTACTCTGCTCATCAGCTTGAACCGTCTGACTTCCTCCCACAATTCCATACATTGCTAAAGTGGCTATCGCAACGGAAACAAGACCCACGCTTTTCTTCCGTAAAGAAAATTTATCACGTTTTCCATTATAAAGTTTAAAACTTTTAACTTAGTATATTCCTTCCATAGTAAAATATCTATATAATTTTTATCTGATGGGTAAAGTTGAGAATAAAAAACCATTACCCATTCCTAAAAATTGAATAAACCTACAATATATATTATACTTTGATAACTGTAATTATTCAACTAATATGATACTAAAATACATAAAAAACACATGTGAAATGTACTTAAAATAAAGATAGCTGCAAAATTGTTTACAGCTATCTTATAATGAGATGAAGATTGTTCGTTTTATCTACATTTCTTTTGTTGTTTTCAAATTATCATTTCCAAAAGAAAGACCCGTACCATGAGGTAGGGACTTTCAATTCTTATTTCGCAATTGGGTAAACAGAAACTTGTTTTTTATCGCGACCTTTGCGTTCAAAGCGTACAACGCCTTCAACTTTTGCAAACAAAGTGTCATCTCCACCGCGTCCAACGTTGACACCTGGATAGATGTGAGTACCGCGTTGACGGTAAAGAATAGATCCACCAGTTACAGTTTGTCCGTCAGCTGCTTTAGCTCCAAGACGTTTTGCTTGTGAATCACGTCCGTTAGATGTAGAACCTCCACCTTTTTTATGAGCGAAAAGTTGCAGGTTCGCAAGATTCATTTTCAACATAATGTTTTTCCTCCGTGTTAGTTTTCTGTGATAACTCTTGTCTGGACGAACTCAGCTGAGTCCTCCGATAAGTTTGCCATACCCAAGAAGAATGATTCAAAGAAAAGTTGAGTCATTTCTCTTTGGTGAGATGGAATATCTGTAGGAATCTCTACCCGTAAGAATCCACCTTCTTCTTCGTTTAATTCTAAGATTGGTTCATAGCCTGCGAATTTTTCAATCGAATTGATGAAATTTATGGCAAGCGTAGAAACCGACGCACACACGACATCAAAGCCGTATTCGCCACTTTCGGCGTGTCCAGTAATTTCTGCACTCCTCAGCTCACCATCCTCGGCTCGTTCAAAGACTGCTTGTATCATGTGCTCTCCTTAAAAATTAAGCGTTGATTGCATTGATGACAACCTTAGTATATGGTTGACGGTGACCTTGTTTACGATGGCTACCTTTTTTAGGTTTGTACTTGTAAGTAACAACTTTCTTTTGTTTTCCTTGTTTTTCAACAGTTCCAACAACAGTAGCTCCAGAAACAAGCGGAGTTCCGACAATAGTGTTTTCACCACCAACAAGAACAACTTCGTCAAATGTTACATCTTGACCAGCTTCAACGTCTAATTTTTCAACGTAAATTGCTTGACCAACTTCAACTTTAACTTGTTTGCCGCCAGTTTTAATGATTGCGTATGTGCTCATTATGCACCTCCTATGAATTTTACGGGTTTCCCCTAATTTTGTGAAGACTCGCCTAGCATCGTGGGACGAACCACTTATGACGATGTTCGAGCGGTTGCACAGGCTGTGCATAGTCAACTCTCTAAGTATAGCATTTCTAGAATTATTTGACAAGTATTTTTTATCAAAAGACTAACTCAGTAGCTTTTAGTAATTTTTAATAATTTCCCAGAATAACTTCCAATCTCAAAATCCGTTCTTATTACAACAATCCCTCAATCATTTCATCCACCTCGTCTGTTTCTGCTTCTGGTGTAATTTCAGTAATGATGATACCAGCAACAGCACGTTCCACTAAAGCATCTACATCCATACGTGCTTCGTATTGCTCTGCATTTTTTATCTTTGGATTGGTTTTCGGACGATCTGGGGCAAAAATGGTACAGCAATCTTCAAAGGGCTGAATTGAGATATTAAAGGTATCAATCTTTTCAGCAATGTCAATGATTTCCAGCTTATCCATGGTCACAACTGGGCGAATAATGGGAGTGTTGGTGACAGCATTAATCGCTTGCATACTCTCTAGCGTTTGGCTAGCAACTTGACCAAGACTTTCTCCGTTGATGATAACGAGCCCACCACGTTCTTCACGAATGCGATCTGTAATGCGCATCATAAAGCGTCGAGTTAGGGTCATCAGATAAGCTTCTGGTGCTTTTGCTTTAATTTCTTCTTGAATTTCCGTGAATGGCACTTCAATAAATTGAATACTGCCACCAAATTTGGTTAATTTGCGCGTCAAATCTTGCGCCTTTTTGAGAGCACCGGGACTTGTATAAGGGGGGCTAGCAAAATGCACCGCTTCAATATCCACCCCGCGTTTTAGAGCTAGATAGCCTGCAACGGGTGAATCAATCCCACCCGACAACATCAGCATGCCTTTTCCAGATGTTCCGACAGGAAGACCACCTGCTCCACGAATCGTTTCATAGGACAGATAGGCTGCTTCTTCGCGGATTTCTACTTGCAGTGTAATATCTGGCGCTTTCATCTTGACTTGAACATGTGGAATCGCATCAAAGACCGCATTCCCCAAGGCCTGGTTCAATTCACGACTATCCAATTCAAAATTGTGGTCACTGCGTTTGCTGGCAATCTTGAAAGTCATCCCCTCTTTATAAATTTCTTTCATAATTGTCTGCACCGCTTCAACCAAAGAAGGAACTGATTTTTCAATCTTATAAGACGGAGAGAAATTTTGAATCCCAAAAATTTGTTTAAGCGATTCTGCAACAGGTTGATAGTCCGTTCCGTGAAGATAGACATGTGCACGATCTCGGTCTGCTTTCACATGCACATCTGGGTAAACAGAGAGGACTGCTTGCATATTGCGTTTCAATTTGTTAATAAAACGCATGCGATTTTTTCCTTTGGTTGAAAGCTCGCCGTAACGAACCATAATTTCTGAATATTGCATTGTTTACCTTACTTTTCTAGTTTTTTCATAAATGAGTTTAAACGTTGTCAGGAATTGCTCAATCTGACTCATGTCATTATCGGCATCCAGACTAATTCGCACAGCCGTTTGAGCTAGGGATTTTTCAACACCCATAGCTATTAATGTTCCAGCTGGTTTGCCAGCTTTAGAGGAACAAGCACTCGTAGTAGATATATAAATGTCATACTCTTCAAAAGCATGAACCACTACTTCACCTCGTACGCCTTTAATTCCAAAAGTCAGGATATGGGGCGCAAACTCATCTATTCCTGAAAAAATCGTCACATCAGGGTATTTCGCTAGCTCTTCTAGGATAATCTCTTTCATTTTTGCGGTTCGTGTGGTGAAAGTTTCCAAATTTTCCATAGATATGCGCAAGGCTTTTGCAGTTGCTGCAATACCCGCCAAATTTTCAGTCGTAGAACGCTTGTCTGATTCTTGACCGCCACCATTCAACAGCGGACTGATTTTCTTACCAGACTTGATATAGACAAAACCAACACCCCGTAAGCCATGAAATTTATGACTGGAAAATGTTGCAAAGTCTACGCGATCAGTTAAATAATTTTCCGTTGGAATCTTGGCCATGGCTTGAACCGCATCCACATGAAAAGAAATAGTTGGCTTGTCCGCTAAAAGTTCTGAAATAGCTGCAATTGGTTGAACAGAGCCGATTTCATTGTTGACCGCCATAACTGAAATTAAAGTCGTATCCGATCGGATAAGGGTAGCTAATTTTTCAACATCTACAAAACCTTTTTTATCAACAGGCGCAAAGTCCACTTCAAAGCCTTGCTGCATCAGCCAGAGAGCGGATTCTTTCACTGCTGGATGCTCAATAGCAGACACAATGATATGCTTGCCATAACGCGCTTTTTCAAAAGCCACACCCTTGATAACCCAATTATCGCCTTCCGTCCCGCCAGACGTAAAGAAAATCTCTTGAGAGGATTTACCGAGAAGCTCCGCAATTTGCCTGCGAGATGCATCTAACAAGCGGGTCGCCTGATTGCCCAAACTGTGGAGACTAGAAGGATTTCCCCAAATTTTAGAAGCAACTTCTGTATAGCTAGCCAAAGCCTCTGGGTAAGGCTTGGTTGTTGCTGAATTGTCAAAATAAATCATCTTAAACCTCTCCATTTCAATACTCCTATTGTAACACGAAAAAGAAATGGGGACAACAGCAAAACTTGAAATGAAAAGGCCCTCCAAGTTTTGGCTTGGAGAGCCGTAAAGGTTAATCATAAAATTCATGCAAGAGAGCAGATAGTTCCTGTTGTTGTTCGATGAGGCTTTGCCCGATTGTCGTTGATTTTATCAAAGTTCGCTCACGGACATGCTCAATCACTTTCTTCAAGGATGAGAGATCCACAGCCTTCTCAATCATTTTTTGCACATTTTGAAAAGGTTGGTGTGTGACAATTTGAAAACCATATGAATTATTGAGCAAGGAATAACCAGCAATACCCGTTTTCTTTTGATAGGCTTCACACAACCCACCGTCAATGACAAATAGCATGCCTTCTCCTCGGATTGGAGATTCGCCTTTCAATGTTTTTACAGGTGTATGCCCATTTACAATCCTAGAATCTTCAGAAAAGAGACCGAATTCTTCCAAAATCAACTTGCAAATCTTAGCAGAATTCCGATAGGAGAAATAGGGATTTTCCTTTTCAACGTGCGTTTCCTTATCCTCAATAAAATAACGTTCTAGGGTGGTCATCTTGTCCTTGCCAAACAAGGGAGATAGTTTTCCATTCCAACAGTACCAGATAAGATCCGTTGAGAAATCGTTCTGAATTTCTGGATTTTTAGAACTTTCCCGAATATGGTATTCAAAAAAGTCGAGCAATTCTTTACCAGCATAGCGGATTTCATTGATCTGTAAGGGTTGAAATTCTCCTGACGCTTCTAGAGGAATACAGCCATGAAATAGGAGATGATTATTATAAATCTTATACATGGAGCCCTTCTTCATCAGAAAAGAGATGTGGTTCTTGAGCTGAAGAGAATGTTGGAAAGAATCCAGCAAGCTAGCAACCACTTCTTCTTCCTCGGCTATCAGCTGATCTGGATGTTGAGGATTGATTGTTTGAAAGCAAGTATTAGCTAAAAAATACTTCTTTTCTCCAACTAGAATACTTTCTTCCCAATAATCAATCTTATCAAGAGTAAGATGTTGAGCCATATCAAACTCCTGTCGCCTTTTAATCAGTTGATTTTCCAATTTAAACTGAATGATTGCTAGTGCTTGGTGAACCTTTTCCAGCTGGAGGATTTCTTTAGGAGAATAGCTATCGCTTCTTTTTCCTAATTTTGGTTTGAACTTTGCATTTTCCGAATAAGTCTTTTCAGCAAAGAGGACGAGTGGTCTTAGATTAAGACCATAAGCTCGCTCAATATCGTAAAGATACCCGTACCTAGCAGCTATTCGTAAGAGAATGAGTAGACATTCTTTTGAGCCGAAGAAAGCCCCCATCCAGATAATGTCGTGGTTACCCCACTGAATATCAACAGAATGATAAGCTATGATTTCATTCATTACTTTATCTGCGGCTGCCCCACGGTCAAAAATATCACCAACTATGTGAAGATGATCAATGATTAACTGCCGAATGACCTTTGCTAATGCCGAAATAAACTGACTTGCCTCGCCTAGATCAATCAAATAGTTCTGAATCGTTTCAAAATAAATATTGCTATCCGGCAGATTGCGATCTGTATAGAGCAATTCTTCAATCACATAAGCATATTGTGGTGGCAACGCCTTTCTCACTTTGGAACGAGTGTATTTTGCTGCCACAAAAGTTAGCAAAGTCAACAAGTTTTGAATAATTTCTCCATACCAACTCTTGTCTTTCAAAGGATAAAGAAAACCATCACTCAAAACTTCCTGAGGGTAAGCAATTAACAAGGTCAGCTTGTCTTTTTCCGATTTTGATAAATCCTCTCTAAAGCAGTCATTGATTTTTTCATTCAGATTCCCCGCACAGGTTCTTAAGATGTAGTCAAAAGCCTCAAACTCACCGTGAATATCGCTAAGATACAATTCTGTCCCTTTTGGCAAATTTAAAATAGCTTCCAGATTGATTAACTCTGTAATGACTTTTTGCTTGGAATCAAACTCTTTTAATAAAATTCGTTTGTATTGTTCCATTCGTTCACCTCGTTTAAATACAGCACCTTAGGGCTTTAATTCTTATTTTGAAGCCAGAGATTTTAAATGTTCTTCAATGATGCAAGCCGTTTCTTCAATAGATTTATCTGTCATATTGATAACATGTGCTTGATATTTTTGAAATACTTTTTTAGAATAATCCAATTCTTCATAAATTTTTTCTACATCTGTATAGCTTGTAGCTTGTGTCAAACCGAGCGCATCCAAACGGTTACTTCTTACTTTGACCAATTTATCCGGTTCACAAACCAGCCCAATCATTCTTCTTCTATCTACTTTATCCAAGATTTGCGGTAGCGGAACCTCTGGAATCAAGGGAAGATTGGACACTTTGTAACCTTTATTGGCTAAATAGATACTGAGCGGAGTCTTGGAAGTTCGAGAAACTCCTAGAATCACAAGATCTGACTCCAAAAATCCTTGCGGGTTCTTGCCATCATCATATTTAACAGCAAATTCAATAGCTGAAATTTTATTGAAATATTCCGTGTCCAAACGGTGCAGAACTCCCGGAACTTCAATCGGTTGCGTGCCTGTTTTTTCTTTGATGATTTCAAAAAATGGATTCATCAAATCCAGATAAGACAAATGATTGACTCTGCTAAATTCCCTCGCAGTTGCTGCCAAATGACTGTCTACTAAGGTACTAATCACAACTGCGTCATCTTTGATAGCGTCCTGCAAAATATCCAACAATTCAGACTCCTTATTTATAAAAGGGAAACGATAGCTATTATTAAAAATCAAATCTGGGTATTGAGCCATAACGGCTGACAGTAATTTTTGGGATGTTCCTCCCAAAGAATCAGAAATAGCGTAAATGGTAATCTCTTGTTTCATGAAAACTCCTTTTTTATCTATTCACTTCTGCATTTCTAGCTTCTTGGATAATAAAGTCCAACAAGGCTGACTTCGTAATTGTTCCGATAATATGACCTTCATTTTGCTCCTCCACAACAGGCAAGGAATCAATGGCAAAATCCTGCAAAAGTGCCGCAGCTTCAAGGATATTCAAATCTTTATGGCAGGTTTTTATATGCGGCATTCTGGTCATGCAAACGGCTACCGGTGTCACATCAATATTGGCATTGAGCGCTGCTCTTAACAAATCCTTTCGCGACAAAATACCTAGTAGCTGCTTTTTTTCATCTATCACATAGAGAACATCTGCATCATACATAAATAAAGTAATAATGGCATCTTGAATAAACGAATCGTGCGCCACCAATACTGGTGATGTCATGACATCTTCAACTTTCTTCTGAAAAGTATCAAAGAAAAAGAGCATTTCCAAATCCGAACCAGCATAAGTGTAGCCAACTTTCGGACTTGCTTTTAAAATCCCTACTAAGGTTAGAAAGGATAAATCTGAGCGCAAAGTTGCCCTAGACACATCTAACAGTTCTGAGATTTTTTCACCGCTAATCGGTTGATCTTTCTTTACAATCTCAACGATCTCTTTTTGTCGTTTTGTTAATTTCAACTGTTACTCCTTTTAAAAACTTCAATCTTTAATAATCATCATTATGTGTCATATTATAACAAATAGATTCTGATTGTCAATGATTTATGACTGATTCTTTTCTGTTGACAAACATATATGATGTATATTACAATGTATTTGTCTTTTATTATGACATATATTTAATAAATTGGAGGCAAAAATGGATAAATGGATTTATTCTTTTGAAGAAGGACGCGCTGAAGACAAGGCACTACTAGGTGGTAAGGGTGCCAATTTGGCAGAAATGACCCATTTGGAGCTGCCTGTACCTGAGGGATTCACAATTACAACTCAAAGTTGTCTACGTTATTTAGAAACTCCTTCCTTTTTCGAATCTATTTTAAAAGAGGAAGTTTTGAAAGCGATTACTAAACTAGAAACCAAAACAAATAAATTTTTCATGGGGAATGAACCCTCACTACTACTGGTTTCTGTCCGTAGCGGAGCTAAAATTTCTATGCCTGGTATGATGGACACGATTCTCAATCTTGGACTAAATGACTTGCGTGTTCAGACTTTAGCAGATGCGACAAATGCCAATTTCGCTTACAATTGTTATCGGCGTTTATTGCAGATGTTTGCTGATGTCGTTTACGGCATCCCCAAAGAAGAATTCGACCAATGTTTAGAAAAAACCGAAAAACAATTGAATAAGAAGGTCAATGACTTTTCAAAAGAAGAACACCAATCACTTATTCAACAATATAAAGAAGTCTATCAGGAACACTATCAAAATTTCCCACAAAGCCCTAAAGAGCAACTTTACGCTGCTATCAAAGCGGTATTCAAATCATGGAACAACCCACGCGCTAAAGTTTACCGCGAATTGAACCAAATTCCACATGATTTAGGTACGGCCGTCAATGTTCAGAGTATGGTGTTTGGCAATAGCGATCAAAAAAGTGGCACAGGCGTTGTTTTCACCAGAAATCCTGCTACTGGTGAACCTCATCTGTTTGGGGAATTTCTCCTCAATGCCCAAGGAGAAGATGTCGTAGCTGGTATTCGGACTCCAGAACCGATTGACTCTCTTAAACGAATCTTACCACAGGCCTATGAAGATTTTTGCAACTACGCCAAGATTCTTGAAAAACACTACAAAGATATGCAGGATATTGAATTTACCATTGAAAAAGAAAAGCTTTATATTCTGCAAACGCGAAACGGAAAACGGACGGCTAAAGCAAGCTTAAAAATTGCTTTGGATTTAGTGAACGAAAAAATGATTTCAAAGCAAGAAGCTCTCCTACGAGTCAGTCCTTCTACCATTGACCAACTGATTCACCCTGTTTTTGAAGAAAAAGCTTTAACATCAGCTCATCACTTAACTCAGGGACTTCCTGCTAGTCCAGGTGCCGCAACAGGAGAAATTGTCTTTACTGCCGAGAGCGCCAAAGAATTTCATGCACTTGGAAAGAAAGTGATTTTGGTTCGCCAAGAAACTTCTCCCGAAGACATTGAAGGAATGGTAGTTAGTCAAGCAATCGTGACCAGTCACGGTGGCATGACTTCTCATGCAGCTGTTGTAGCTCGTGGCATGGGCACTTGTTGTGTCGCAGGATGCGGAGAATTATCTATCAATGAAGACGGAAAAACACTTGTATGCGGTAAGGTAACCTTAAAAGAGGGAGACATCCTTTCTGTAGACGGCACTTCCGGCAAACTCTACATTGGAAGCATTCCAACCACTATGATTGATAATAATGACGAATTACAGATGTTCCTTTCTTGGGCAGATGAAATTGCACAGCTAACCGTTCGAGCGAATGCTGAAACCATTCAAGATTTGAAAACAGCTGTTCAATTTGGTGCCAAGGGAATTGGTCTGGCTCGTACAGAGCACATGTTCTTTGGTGAGGAACGGATTTTAGAAATGCGCAGATTGATTTTATCAACGAATGAAATCGAAACTAAGTCTGCTTTAATGACACTTTTAGCTTTCCAAGAAGAAGATTTCTATCAGATGTATCAAACCATTCAAGATAAACCGATGATTGTCCGTTTACTAGATCCGCCTATGCACGAATTTTTGCCAAAAACACAACAGGAAATTGAGCAATTATCCGGGAAATTGCAAGTACCTCTTGATACACTAACGCGGAAAATCACTTCTCTACAAGAAACGAATCCAATGCTGGGACATCGTGGTTGCCGCTTGGGAATTACACAGCCTGAAATTTATAAAATGCAGGTAGAAGCCGTTTTTAATAGCGCTATAAGACTAGCAAAAGAAGGCATGGTCATTAAACCAGAAATCATGATTCCTTTAATCGCAGAAAAGGCAGAGTTGGTTTCAATCAAAACATCTCTTTGTCAGCATATTGATAACATTTTCAAAAAACATCACATGCAGCCATTCCCTTATGAAATCGGTACAATGATTGAACTGCCACGCGCTTGTTTCATCGCAGATCAATTAGCCGAGGAAGCAGACTTCTTTAGTTTTGGTACCAATGATTTGACGCAAATGACCTATGGTTTTTCTCGTGATGATATTGGAAAATTTATCCAGCATTACAAAGAGGGAGAAATCATGTCATTTGATCCATTCCAAACCATTGACCGAGCTGGAGTGGGCGAGCTCATGAAAATAGCTATTTCTAAAGCTCATCAAGTGAAGCCAGAACTTCCAATTGGCATTTGTGGTGAAGTCGGAGGAGATCCAGCTTCTATTCCTTTCTTCCAAGAGATTGGCATTACTTATGTTTCTTGCTCACCTTATCGCGTTCCTGCTGCACGATTAGCTGTTGCGCAAGCACATCTTTTCTAGTTCCTTCCTTATGAGTGAATCAGCTCTTTCTATCTGCTAACAGGACAGACAAGGATGGAGCTGATTTTTTGTAAAAGGTAATTTTTTCAATCAATTTTCAATTGCTTTACATGGAATTTTCAACATTTTGAATTTTTTTAAGACAATTTTAAATAAAGAGGGTATAATGGAGATGAGAAAGGAGATTAGCAACTCACAATGGAAAATTATTCTCGAAAAAACAAAACTTCAAATACAAAAGAAGAAAAAACGCCTACTCGTCATCATATCAAAAAAGGACTTTCTGCTTTTCAGAAGACCCTTGCTACGATTGGGAGTATTCTTGGGATTATCACTGCAACAATTACAATCTTGACTTTCATGAACAATAATAAATCTGATACCAAGACAAAAAGTAGCCAGACGACACAAACAACTATTATCAAAGAAATTCAGAAAGAAACAACAACAGACGGGGCTAAATCTAGCGACACAACAGCTGCAAGTCAAGGCGAGACAGAAACGAGTAGCGCTAGTTCTGACACCACGCAGTCTAGTAATACATCAAGCGACACTAGCTCTAGCCAGACAAGCAGCACAACGACTGACAACGACACAAATACAACTACTTCAAGCTCTAGCAATTAAAAAAGCGGAAGCGAGACAACCAATCAGACCAAGGTCTAGGAGTTGCTCAACTTCCGTTATTTTTTATATTTAATTTTATACTCTCAATGAAAATCAAAAAGTCTGAATAAGATTCACTGCGTGAATCCTGTCCTACAACTCCAACTGGCTTCCAGAAGGTTTTTGATGGAAACCTCAGTTTCTCTATCCGCAGACTTTAACAGTCCGGTGGCTAACAAGGCTCGAAACAATTTTCACGGAGCATTATTTCCGATACATTTTCACTTGAAGATACAAGTCATTATAAATTCCCAACCACTTAGCGCCGAGTTGTTGATAGACCTCTAAGTGCTTCATTGTTTCTTCATCTGGGTAAAAGGCTTTGTCCTCTTGAATTTCTTTTGGCAACATCGCCTTAGCAGGCATGTTAGGTGTTGAGTAACCAACATACAAAGCATTTTTATAGGCATTTTCAGGTCTTAACATAAAGTTAATAAATTGATAAGCAGCTTTTTTATTTTTGACCGTTTTAGGAATGACAATATTATCAAACCAAAGATTGCTGGCTTCTGTTGGGACAACATAGCGAAGCTTGTCATTCTTTTCCAACATTTGCCGTGCTTCACCTGAAAAACTAACGCCAATCGCCGCATTGTTTTGAATCATATAGCCTTTCATTTCGTCTGCTACAATTGCTTTGATATTTGGTGTCAACGTATAAAGCTTATCAACTGCTTCTTGTAATTGCTTAGTATTTTTAGAATTGAGGCTATAACCTAAAGCATTTAACCCAACACCCATTACCTCGCGCGCTCCATCAATCATCATGATAGAGTTTTTATATTCAGGTCGCCACAAATCACTCCAATGCTTAGGAGCTGTTTTGACTAATTCTGTGTTGTAGACAATGCCTAGCGTTCCCCAAAAGTAAGGAATAGAGTATTGATTTTTAGGATCAAATGATTGATTTAAGAACCGTTTGCCAATATTTTCTAGTCCTTTAATCTGAGAATGATCCAACTTTTCTAGTAAGTGTTCCGACATCATTTTAGAAATCATGTATTCACTAGGAATGGCAATATCGTAAGTTGTCCCGCCTTGCTTAATCTTGGTGTACATGGATTCGTTGGAATCAAAAGTTTCATATTGGACTTGGACGCCCGTTTCCTTGGTGAACTTCGTCAGCAACTCTGGATCAATATAGTCTCCCCAATTGTAGATGACCAATTTGTCACCAGAGCCACTTTTTGTCCGACTTTCAATGTGATAACTCACTCCCCAGAGAACAAGGATAATGGCAACAATGCCCATTAAAAATGAATAGAGCTTTTTCATACCGCATCCTCCTTCTCACGAGAAATAAAGTAATAGCCAATCACTAAAAGAATACTAAACAGAAATACCAAAGCAGAAAGAGCATTGATTTCTAGCGAAATTCCTTGCCGAGCCCGCGAGTAAATTTCAACAGACAAGGTTGAGAAGCCATTTCCTGTCACAAAGAAAGTCACTGCAAAATCATCCAAGGAATAGGTAAAAGCCATAAAATACCCTGCAATAATGGCTGGTGTCAAATAGGGCAACATGATTTCTTTTAACATCTGAACTTGGCTTGCCCCTAAATCATAGGCTGCCTTAATCATGTCATCATTCATCTCTTTTAGCCGTGGCAATATCATCAAGACGACGATAGGAATTGAAAAGGCAATATGACTCGCCAGAACAGATAGAAAACCTAATTGAAATTTGATAGTTGTAAAAAGAATTAAGAAACTAGCCCCAATCATGACATCTGGCGCTACCATAAGGATATTATTAACCGATAAAAAGGCATCTTGGTATTTCTTTTTGGCTTGATAAATATAAATGGCACCAAACGTTCCGATTGCTGTTGCAATCAAAGAAGATAGAAAAGCTAGAAAAAAAGTTTGTGCCAAAATGAGCATCAGGCGAGTATCACTGAACATATTTTGAAAATGCGTCAGACTAAAGCCTGTAAACTTGCTCATATCATCGCCAGCATTAAACGCATAGCCAATCAAATAAAAAATCGGCAAATAAAGAATTAAGAAGACGACTGTTAAATAAATACTAGCAGTTTTTTTCATCGTTCTCCCCTTTCTTTCGTTGCCCACATGATAACGAGCATGGCTACAATCAAGACAACACCAATGGTTGAGCCCATGCCCCAATTTTGTGTAGTCAGAAAGTGCTGCTCAATGGCTGTACCTAGCGTAATAACGCGATTGCCACCGATCAAACGCGTCAGCATAAAAAGACTGAGACTGGGAATAAAGACAGACTGCACACCACTTCTCACGCCATTCATAGATAAAGGAAAAACGACACGACGGAAGGTTTCCCAACGATTGGCACCAAGGTCATAGCTAGCATTGATCAGATTTTGATCCATATCCTCTAAAACATTAAAAATCGGCAATATCATAAAGGGCAGCTCAATATAGCTGGCTACAAAAATAAAAGAGAAATCTGTAAACAGGATTTGTTGAGCACCTATCCCAATAAAACTTAAAAATTGATTGACAGAGCCATTTTGTCCGAAAATCCCAATAAAAGCATAAGCTTTGAGAAGCAGATTGACCCAGGTCGGCAAGATGATGAGCATCAACCAAAGCTGTCTGTGCTTTAGTTGCGTCAATAAAAATGCAGTTGGGTAACTGATTACTAAAGTGACAACTGTGATAATCCCCGCATATAAAACAGAGTTCAAACTCATTTTGAGATAAGTCAGATTTTGCGAAGTGAAGTAAGTCTTGTAGTTTTCAAGGGTGAAATGACCTTCGATATTGAAAAACGACTGCCAAACAATCATGGCAACAGGCGCCAATACAAATAATAAAATCCAAAGAATATAAGGAGCAACAAAAAGATTAGAGGTTGTTTTCTTCATCGCGCTCCTCCTCAATGGCATTGATTAAGCCAGCTTCTTGCTCTTCCATTTCCACATATTCTTCAATTCGAGCATCGAACTCTTCCTCTGTTTCATTAAGCCGCATGATATGAATGTCTTCTGGTTCAAAGTTCAGCCCAATCTCTTCTCCGACAATGGCCTTGCGAGTCGAATGAATCATCCACTCATTGCCCAATTCATCATAAGCGATAATCTCATAATGCACGCCACGGAAAAGCTGCGTATCAACCTTAACTTGCAGTTTTCCTTCTTCCGGAAGTGTAATCCGCAAATCTTCTGGACGAATGACGACTTCCACCTGCTCATTAGGACGCATTCCTCCGTCAACGGCTTCAAATCGTTTGCCATTAAATTCAACCAAATAGTCTTCAATCATCTTTCCAGGAAGAATATTGGATTCCCCGATAAACGTTGCTACAAAGTGATTGATAGGTTCATCATATATATCAACAGGTGTCCCTGACTGCACAATCTCCCCGTCATTCATCACAAAAATCCAGTCGCTCATGGCCAGTGCTTCTTCTTGGTCATGGGTGACAAAGACAAAAGTAATCCCTAGACGCTGCTGTAATTCCCGCAATTCATACTGCATGTCTGTTCGCAACTTCAAATCCAGTGCAGATAAAGGCTCATCTAGCAAAACGACACGCGGTTCATTGACAATAGCACGCGCAATAGCAACCCGTTGGCGTTGTCCACCGGACAATTTACGAATAGAGCGTTTCTCAAAACCATCCAAACGCACCATTTTCAGGACTTCTGCAACCCGTCGCTCTATTTCTTGTTTTTCAACTTTACGCAAACGCAACGGAAATGCCACATTTTCAAAAACAGTCATGTGCGGAAAAAGGGCATAGGACTGAAACACCGTATGCACATCACGTTTGTTGGTCGGAATATCGTTGATTCGGACGCCGTCAAGAAAAACATCACCGCTGGACGCATCCAACAAGCCAGCGATGATATTTAGAATGGTTGATTTTCCTGATCCAGAAGCACCTAAAAGAGTGTAAAACTTCCCTTCTTCTAATTCAAAATTGATGTCTTTTAAGACGACTGTATTATTATCCTCAAAAACTTTTGATACGTTTTTAAATTCAATGATTGGTTTGTTCAATTGCCATAAATTCCTTCTTTTTCATAGATTGACAGATTAAAGTCTTGTCCTGACTGATTTTTTTAGAGAATAATATGAATGTTGCCGCTAGAGACACTCATTTCTCGCCAATAATGCGGACTTCTCTTTCCAAAGTCACACCAGAATGAACTTTCACTGTCTCAATCACATGTGCAATCAAATTTTCATAATCTGCTGCAGTTCCATTATCAACATTGACCATAAAACCTGCATGTTTTGTCGAAACTTCTACCCCACCAATGCGGTACCCTTTTAAATTTGCTTCACTAATCAATTGCCCTGCGAAATGCCCCACCGGACGTTTAAAAACAGAGCCACAAGAAGGATACTCTAAAGGCTGCTTCAATTGACGAAGGTGGGTCAAACGTTCCATTTCTTGACGAATCACACGGTGCATACCTGGTGCTAAGGCAAAATTGGCAGAAATCACCACATCACCTGTCTGTTGAACATATGAACGGCGATAACCAAATTTCATATCTTGTGCACTGATATTTTTGATTTCTCCATCACGTGTCAGCACCTTACAAGAAAGTAAAATATGAGCAATTTCGCCACCATAAGCACCAGCATTCATAAAGACAGCTCCGCCAATGCTCCCTGGAATCCCGCAAGCAAACTCAAAACCTGTTAAGCTATGATGAAGTGCAATGTGTGTCGTTTCGATGAGATTAGCACCTGCTTCTGCTTCAATGGTGTAGCCATCCACTGCAACACCATTTAATTTATCAAACATAATCACAAAACCACGAATACCACCATCACGAACGATGATATTGCTAGCATTTCCTAGTACCATCCAAGGAATCTGCTCCCGATTAGCAAATTTCACCACTCGTGCCAATTCATAACGATTTCGCGGAAAAACCAGATAATCGGCAGCTCCACCTACTTTTGTATAAGTGTATTGTTTCAAAGGTTCATCAAAACGGATATCAATTCCGTTCAATTCTGATTTTAACATTTCTAAAGTTGACATTTTTTCTCTCTCTTAAACAAAATTCAATCTATTATACCAAATTTAGCAAATATTTACGATAGAATAAAGAAAAATATTTCCCTTACGAATCCGAAAAATGCTTGTACGTCCTTATTCGTGATTTTTATGAGCTATGAAAAAAGAGCGGGGAAGCTGTTATTGCATAGAAACCAACTTCTTCTCACTCTTTTCAATTTAAGTTTGAATATCACATTCTCTCAGTTCTTAAAGGTTTCTTTTAAACTTTCTATTTACGTAAACTCCATGTCTTTTCAATATAAGGAGGAAGCTTTATTAGGGTTTCTCGATTGCCTTCAAGTGCAATAAGATAAACTTTCTCGTCCTTTTTGAAAATTCAACTAACCAGATACTGCCCTGATTTCATGATGATATTTACTTGATAGGCTTCGTTACCTGCAACCGCTCCTTTTGAGCCACAAACTCTATTTACATTTTTATTGTTTTGCCAATTATAATAAATACGATTGGCAATTGTCTGAGCTGTAAACTCTTCTCTTTCTTGAATCTTAGCTTTTTCTTTCGTGTAAGCATTCATAGTTACAATATTGTAGCCAGAACCATCCGTATATTGAATACTGTCGCCACCATCAACATCCCTAAATTTCAACCAATTTTTTGGAATGTCAATATAGCCATAATCATCTGAGCCTACACGTTGCATTTCTTCCATCTTCACATCTTTTTTCATAACATTTGATGAACTTGAGCTACTGCTTTCTTTTGCAGATACTTTACTTGACGAAGATGACTGTTGTGATGATTTTGGTTTATTCCCTCCGCTTGAACTACATGCCTCTAGTGTAAAGATAAGGAGTACTGCTAAAAATAAAATCAGCCAGCTCTTTTTCTTCTTCATAACCAATTCCTTCTATATTTTTATTTCAGCATATTTATTTGAAGTTCACAACTATTTTACGGCACAAGAAAAGCGAGCATTCCACTCTCTTTATAGCTTTGGTACAATATCACTCATCATCCATGCTGAGGACGCTGAGGAACGCTTCTTGTGGCACTTCAACAGATCCGATGGCTTTCATCCGCTTCTTACCAGCCTTTTGTTTTTCCAAGAGCTTACGTTTACGGGAAACATCTCCACCATAACATTTTGCCAAGACATTCTTGCGCAAAGCTTTAATATCTGTCCGTGCCACAATTTTCTGACCAATTGCTGCCTGAATCGGCACTTCAAATTGCTGACGCGGAATAATTTTCTTTAATTTTTCAACAATCAATTTTCCGCGTTCATAGGCAAATTCCTTGTGAACAATGAAGCTAAGAGCATCTACTTTGTCACCATTAAGGAGAATATCCATTTTAACGAGACTCGACTTGCGGTATTCTGAGATTTCATAGTCAAAGCTAGCATAACCACGAGTTGAGGATTTTAGTTTGTCAAAGAAATCAAAGACAATTTCTGCCAACGGGATTTGGTAGATGACATTGACTCGATTTTCATCGATATAGTCCATAGTCACAAAGTCACCGCGTTTACGCTGAGCCAATTCCATTACCGCTCCGACAAATTCCTGCGGCACCATAATCTGTGCTTTGACATAAGGCTCTTCAATGGAATCAATCTTGGTCGGTTCTGGAAATTCGCTCGGATTGGAAACATCAAGGGATTCGCCGTCTGTCATATTAACCTTGTAGATAACCGACGGTGCCGTCATAATCAGATCAATATTAAACTCACGCTCCAAACGCTCCTGAATGACGTCCATGTGCAACAAGCCCAAGAAGCCACAGCGGAAGCCAAAACCTAAAGCTTGAGAAGTTTCGGGCTCAAATTGAAGACTAGCATCATTAAGCTGAAGTTTTTCCAAAGCTTCCCGCAAATCATTATATTTATTGGACTCAATCGGATAAAGTCCAGCAAAAACCATCGGGTTCATCTGCTTGTAGCCATGAAGTGGTTCATCTGCTGGATTGTCCACTAAGGTCACCGTATCGCCAACCCGAGTATCTTGAACGGTCTTGATCGAAGCTGCGATATAACCAACATCACCTGTTGCGAGGAAATCTCGTCCAACAGCTTTTGGAGTAAAAATACCAACTTCAGTCACATCAAAGGTCTTGCCATTGCTCATGAGCTGAATGGTATCACCTGGCTTCACAACTCCGTCCATCACGCGTACTTGCAGAATAACTCCACGATAAGCATCATAAACCGAGTCAAAAATAAGGGCTTTGAGTGGAGCGGTCACATCTCCTGTCGGCGCAGGAACTTTCTCCACGATTTGCTCTAGAATCTCTTCAATCCCGATACCAGCTTTAGCCGAAGCCAACACAGCTTCGCTTGCGTCCAAACCAATGACATCTTCAATCTCAGTCCGTACTCGCTCTGGATCAGCAGCAGGCAAGTCAATTTTATTGATAACCGGCAAAATTTCTAAATCATTATCCAAGGCGAGGTAGACATTGGCTAAAGTTTGTGCTTCAATGCCTTGTGCTGCATCAACCACCAAAACAGCTCCTTCACAAGCTGCCAAAGAACGAGAGACCTCATAAGTAAAGTCCACATGCCCTGGTGTGTCAATCAAGTGGAAAATATAAGTTTCGCCGTCCTTAGCAGTATAGTTGAGTTCAATCGCATTGAGCTTAATGGTAATGCCCCGCTCCCGCTCCAAATCCATGCTATCCAAAAGCTGAGCCTGCATTTCTCGACTCGAAACCGTATCCGTTGCTTCCAAGATTCTGTCTGCCAAAGTTGATTTACCGTGATCAATATGCGCGATAATGGAGAAATTTCGAATTTTCTCCTGCCGCTTTTTTAATTCATCTAAGTTCATTTTTCTCATCCTTTTCGGGTATTCTATTTATTATAACATAAGAAAGGTGACTTTTACCAGTCTTGAAAAAGCATTCTATATCCCGTTTCATTTGTGCTATAATAGAAATAAATATATTTACAGAAACGAGAATGCTATGATTAAACTAATCGCATTAGATATGGACGGTACGCTTTTAAATAGTCAAAAAGAAATTCCCAAGGCACATATTCAAGCAATTCATCAAGCTGTCGAACATGGAGTAAAGCTGGTTCTTTGTACAGGTCGCCCTCTAGTCGGAGTGAAACCTTATTATGAACAATTAGGACTGAGTGGAGATAATGAATATGTCATTATCAATAACGGCTGCTCCACTCATCAAACAAAGGATTGGAAGCTTGTTGCTTGGAAAGAGTTGAGTGTGGAAGACATTCTTTACTTGGATAAAATTTCCAAGCAAACTCCTGTCCAATTGACTCTTTTTGATGAAGAACGTTATTTAGTAGTAGACGAAAAGCCAAGTGAGTTAGTCACTTATGACGCTAGCCTTGTTTTTACAACCCCCACAGAAATCAGCCTCAAAGAAGCTATCAGTGGCAAGAATATCATGTTTCAAGCTATGTTTCTAGCACAGCCTGATGAGTTAGATACCTTTGAAAAGCAATTTGCAAGCCAGATTTGCCAGCATTTCAGTGGCGTTCGTTCCCAACCAGTCATTTACGAAGCCATGCCCAAAGGCACTACTAAAGCGACTGCTCTTAGGGAATTAGCTCAACGATTAGATATCAAGCCCCAAGAAATTATGGCACTTGGTGACGCCAATAATGACATCGAAATGTTAGAGTTTGCAGGTTTTGGTGTAGCTATGGGAAATTCTAGCGACTATGTCAAAAAACTCGCTGATTACGTTACAGATAGCAATGATGAAAACGGTGTTGCCACAGCTATTGAAAAACTCATTTTAAATAACTAATAGGATGAATCATGAGATTCTTTTCAAGTTCATGATTTTTATTGAGAATATTGTCATTCTTTCACTATTTGTAAATAGCCTTCCCTCTCAAAATATGATACACTAATTACATCTATGCAAAAAGGAGAACTTATGAACTACCCTACTCTTTTAGAACGTTTTTTGACTTATGTAAAAGTAAATACGCGCTCAGACGAGACCTCCGCTACTACTCCCAGCACCCAGAGTCAGGTGGACTTTGCGACTAATATCCTTATCCCTGAGATGAAGCGGGTCGGCTTGGAAAATGTCTACTACTTACCAAATGGCTACGCTATCGGTACTCTTCCTGCAAATGACTCAAGTTTCACACACAAGATTGGTCTCATTTCCCACATGGACACCGCAGATTTCAACGCAGAAGGTGTCAATGCACAAATTATTGAAAATTATGATGGTGAAGTGATTCCGCTTGGGCAGTCTGGTTTTAATCTTGACCCTGCTGATTTTGCTAGTTTGAAAAAATACAAAGGACAAACCTTGATTACAACCGATGGAACGACTCTTCTTGGATCTGATGATAAATCAGGTATTGCTGAAATTATGACAGCAATTGAATATCTAGCAGCTCATCCTGACATCAAACACTGCGAAATTCGAGTTGGCTTTGGTCCAGATGAAGAAATCGGTATCGGAGCTGACAAGTTTGATGCGGCAGATTTCGATGTGGATTTTGCTTATACGATTGACGGTGGACCGCTCGGAGAACTTCAATTTGAAACCTTTAGCGCAGCCGCAGCTGACATTACTTTCCAAGGACGCAATGTCCACCCAGGCACTGCCAAAGGACAAATGATTAACGCTCTGCAATTAGCCATTGACTTTCATAATCAATTGCCAGAAGGTGCTCGACCAGAGCTGACAGACGGCTACGAGGGCTTCTACCACCTTATGAATGTAGAAGGAACTGTCGAAGAAGCAAAAGCAAGTTATATCATTCGTGACTTCGACACAGCAACTTTTGAGCAACGCAAAGAACTGATGCGCTCTATTGCCGATAAGATGAATGCAACGCTTGGAGGCGAACGTGTTCAGTTAGAGCTTAAAGATCAATACTACAATATGCGCCAAGTCATTGAAAAAGACATGACACCTATCAATATTGCAAAGGCTGTTATGGAAAAATTGGACATCAAACCGATTATCGAACCTATTCGTGGCGGAACAGACGGCTCAAAGATTTCCTTTATGGGCATTCCGACACCAAATATCTTTGCTGGTGGTGAAAATATGCATGGACGCTTTGAATATGTCAGTCTGCAAACAATGGAACACGCCGTTGATACTATTATTGGTATCGTTTCTTACAAAGACTAACATTCCATAACTCTATCAAAAAATTGCAACTCTCATCAAAGCTGAGTTGCAATTTTAATTTATCTTCTGCGAATGTATTGCACCATTCTAAAAGTTAAAAATGCTAGTAAAATAATAGCTACGAGCCAGATTGTTTTCAACAAATAAAATTGTATCAAATAAGTGGAAACAATCGCTCCTGTCACAAAACTTCCTAATAAAGCAACGAAGAAAATGCCTTCTGCTAAGCAAGTTTTTTCTTTTGTCCGCACATAAGTACCAAAAGCTACCATTGTTTTTTTGATATTGCCTTTCATAAAAGAATTATTGTAGACAATGCCGTCCACTTCACCAAAAGCTGTTGCCACCAACCCCATACAAAAACCAATCGGCGGAACAATGAAAAGATTAGACACGGTTGCTGGTAGAAATCCTGTAAGCCCACAAAACAAAATCAGTGGAGAATGCTGGATAAGCGCCATAAAGAATTTTCAAAGTTATTTTTGAAAATAGTTAGCACAAAAATGCCTAGCATAAAAGCCAGCATCGTTGCCAACTTCACTTCTATTTCCCTTGTCTCATGATGAATCAATTCAACTGACAAGAAAACAACATTTCCTGTTTGGCCCGCAACCAATATCCCGCCTCTTTCAATAAATGTATAAGCATCAATAAATCCCGCACAAAAAGTCAGCAGACAGGCAAAAAATTTCGAGCGCGAATGAAACTCTCTTTTTCTTTTTACATTATTTATCATCATCACCTAAAAAGTCTAGCACTCCCTCACTAGACTTCCTTTCTATTGCTCTCTTGCTTCTTGCAAGATTTTTTCAATTTTCGTTGTAATCAAATCAATCGCCACTGTATTAGAAGCTCCTTCTGGAATAATCACATCCGCATAGCGCTTGGTAGGCTCAATAAATTGATGATACATGGGTTTTACCACACCTAAATATTGCTCAATGACACTATCTAAACTACGTCCACGCTCATCCATATCTCGCTTAATCCTGCGAATGATCCGAACATCATCATCTGTATCCACAAAAATCTTAATGTCCATTAAATCACGTAAGCGTTTGTCCTCTAAAACCATAATTCCTTCTACAATAAAGACATCCTGTGGGTCTTGACGATACGTTTTATCACTGCGTGTATGAGCTGTATAGTCATACGTCGGAATATCTACCGGACGTCCTGCCAATAATTCCTTGATTTGCGCAATCATCAAATCTGTATCAAAAGCAAAAGGATGGTCATAGTTGGTCTTGATTCGTTCTTCAAATGTCAAATGAGATTGGTCCTTATAATAAGAATCATGCTCAATCATAGCAATCTTTTCATTTGGAAAATTTGATAGAATAGCTCTCGAAACACTGGTTTTTCCACCACCAGATCCACCAGTCACGCCAATAATAATCGGTCTATTTTGCATTATTCACTCCATTTTTTCTCATCTTATCTATTTTACAACAAATCATGATATAATGAAAGAGGTAAATCAAAATAAATGACAAGATAAAAAATAAGGAGAAAACGATGTTAAAACTCGGAACGATTGGAACTGGAGACATTGTTCACCAATTTGTCAAGGCTGCTCATGCTACAAAAGAGTACCAATTGACTACGGTGTATTCACGGACGATACAAGCTGCTCAAGCATTTGCCAGTCATTATGAAAATGTAGATTGCTACACAGATATGGCTGATTTTTTAACTAGTGATGTAGACATTATTTATATTGCAAGCCCCAACTCTCTGCATTTCCCACAAGCAAAAGCTGCTATTTTAGCAGGCAAACATGTGATTGTGGAAAAGCCTGCTGTCTCACGCCCAGAAGAATGGGCTGAATTGGTAGCATTAGCTCAAGAACAACATGTGTACATTTTTGAAGCGGCTCGAAACTATCATGAGCAATCATTTGACGTCATTTCAGAGTTTCTCAAAAACAAAACCATTCTTGGAGCGCATTTCACCTATGCGAAGTATTCTTCCAAAATGCCAGCTCTGTTAGCTGGACAAAAGCCAAACGTCTTTTCGGCGAAATTTTCAGGCGGTGCTCTAATGGACTTAGGCATTTATCCTGTCTATACAGCCATACGACTTTTTGGAGCACCAGAAAATGCCTGTTACACCGCTCAGCAGTTACCAAATACTGTTGATCTAAATGGAGTAGGAAGCTTAATCTATCCAGAATTTCAAGTAACTATCCAAACCGGAAAAAATATCAATAGTTTTTTCCCTGCTGAAATTTATACAACAGACGGTACACTGACCTTAAATTCGATTGAATTCATTACTTCGGCTGTTTTTCAAGATTTAAATAAAGAGAAAAAGACTCTTGAAATTGTGCGCTCTTCTCACACCATGGCAGAAGAAGCCAAACGATTCGCTCAAGTATTGAGCGGTGAGATAAAACAAGAAATTTACCAAAACTGGCTAGACGCTGCTGCTGCCGTGCATAAAACTCTGTTTAGCATGCGGCAAGATGCTGGTATTAGATTTGAGGCTGATCATGACAACAACTAATTTCCCTCAAAGTTGGCAAGACCAACTTACCAAACTTGGCTTTGAGTATTTAACTCCCATTCAAGAACAACTCTTTCAACCTATTACAGAGGGTGAAAATGTCCTTGGAATAAGCCCTACCGGAACTGGAAAAACACTTGCCTATCTTTTTCCTAGTCTTCTAAAACTAAAGCCTAAGAAATCCCAGCAATTACTTATCTTGGCTCCCAATACTGAGCTAGCTGGACAAATTTTCGACGTCACCAAAACATGGGCTGAACTACTTGGCTTAACAGCTCAGCTCTTTCTATCTGGCTCCAGCCAAAAACGACAAATTGAACGGTTAAAAAAAGGCCCTGAAATTCTCATCGGGACGCCAGGACGCATTTTTGAACTCATCAAACTAAGAAAAATCAAAATGATGAATGTTGATACAATCATTCTGGATGAATTTGATCAATTGCTTAGTGATTCACAATATCACTTTGTTGACAAAATTATTCACTATGTACCTCGTGAACATCAATTGATTTATATGAGTGCTACTGCTAAATTTGAGCAGGATAAAATTGTTGAAAATACAATCCAAATCAAAACAGAAAATCAACAACTTGATAATATTCGTCATTTTTATATGCAAGTTAAACAGCGCGACAAAGTTGAATATTTGCGAAAGCTCGCTTATGTCTCAGAATTTCGTGCGCTTATCTTTTTCAATGCCCTCTCAGACTTAGGAAATGCTGAGGAAAAACTACAATATCGTCACATTCAAGCTGTGTCTCTGGCAAGTGATGTCAATGTCAAATTCCGCAAAGTCATCTTGGGGCAATTTAAAAACGACGAACTTACACTCTTACTTGCTACTGACTTGGTAGCTAGAGGAATTGACATTGATTCTCTCGAATGTGTCATCAACTATGACCTGCCTCGCGATTTTGAAACCTATACCCACCGCGCCGGACGAACCGGTCGTATGGGCAAAGAGGGCTATGTCATTACATTCATCAGCCACCCAGAAGAATTAAAAACACTAAAAAAATATGCCCACGTTCAAGAAATTATCTTAAAAAATCGTGAACTCTATGTGAAATAAAAAGAGTATAGAAAAAGGATAGGAAGTAACCATTTCTATCCTTTTTTTCTATCTAATTTGCACCGTAATACAGCCGATGTCCTTCCAATTGATGATTCAGAAGTTCACTAACTGTAACCAAAGTGTACCCATTCTTTTGCAAATATTCAATCACACTCGGCAAGGCATTAATGGTTGTTTGATGAATATCATGCATTAAAATGATTGATCCTGGACAAGTCTGCTTTTTCACTTGCTCCATGATAGACCCAGTATTGCGATTTTTCCAATCCAAGCTATCCACATTCCACATGATAAAAGACATATCAACAGCATTTCGGATTGCATCATTGCTAGCTCCATAGGGTGGACGCATCATTTTTGGACTCTCTCCGATAACAGCCCGAAGTGCTGCTTGTGTATCCTCAATCTGTTTTTTTGCTTGCTCAAGAGCAAGAGTTGGTAATTGTGGATGACTCCAACTATGATTGCCAATCTCATGCCCCTCATCATGAACACGTTTGACAAGTTGCTCATTTCCAGCTACATTTTTCCCCAACATGAAAAAAGTTCCTTTGACATGGTATTTGGCTAAAATATCCAAAGCCTGCGGTGTCGTTGCTGCATTGGGACCATCGTCAAACGTCAAAGCTACTAATTTTTGCTGTTTTTTAGCTTGATAGGACTGATAAGCTGCCAAATCCTCTCCCTTTAAATAATGCTCATCAATTACCTCATATAAGGCTGGTAAGGCGATTTCCACCTTTGAAACTCGCTCATTGTTTTTATAAAATAGATTGAGTTTTCCTTTTTCATAACTGAATGTCCATTGGGAGATATCTCTTGTTTGAAATGCTTGTAGAATCTTCTGTCCTTCTGTTTTATGGAGAGCGGTGATTTTCTGCTGCATTTCTTCTAGCAATAACTTTTTGGCTTGCTCAACATTTTTAAAAAGTCGATTTAAGCTAAACAATTTATTGTCAGACGACATGTAAAGCGAGTCCAAAACCTCTTCTCTAGCCTTTCCAACTTTCGTAGTTAACACTGGATAAGAGATTCGCTTGATGTCAACTTGCTTTACTCCAGAAAAATTTGTCTCTGTAAAATGACTCACATAAAAAATAAGGTTATCGTATTGCGATACTTGACTTTGTTTATCTGAAAATTTCTGAATATCGGCATTGATTTTCTCTTTAATAACACCAATATCTTGCTTGCTCTCTGTTAATGGATAGTAAGACGTAATGAGCTGACTTCCTACACGTCCTGTCTGCTTTCGTACTGAACCATAATGATATTTTGTATCTGTCCTTTTCAGAACTTGTGAAATTTGTCGATTTAATTTTCTTTCTTGTAGCAATTTTCTAATCCGAAAACTCCCAAAAATAATAATCATTAAAAAAGCGACATTTAGGACAATGAGAAGTATTTTTTTCACTACACTACCTTTCTACCTCGTCTCTTTCGTTTAAAAAAGACTTTACCTACTAAAAAAGGCTAAAATAATTTCAAGCCTTTCATTTTCAATTATTTACAAACTTATAAAGTTTTTTCTTGAATCACTTCAACTTTATAACCATCCGGATCCTTAATAAAGTAATAATTCGGCTTTGTTCCAGGAAGTCCATTTTGCTGTGTAACCTCATATCCTTTAGCAGTGTGTTCAGCGTGAAGCTGTAGCAAATCAGCCGTACTCAAAGCCACATGAGCAAAACCATCGCCAATCACATAAGGTCCGTGTCCATAATTATAAGTTAATTCCAACTCATAATCATCACCTTCAAGTCCCAAATAAACAATTGTAAATTGATGTTCTGGGAAGTCCTTGCGCCGTAATTCTTTAAATTCAAATGCATCTGCATAAAATGCAATAGATTTTTCTAGATCTTCCACTCGCAAGCACGTATGCAACATTTTAGAAGCCATAGCATCCTCCTTTGCTTTTTTCCATTATATCCTAAATCACGAATTTTCTCCAGTTTTAGCTAAAAAAATAAGGAGTGAGATAGCATTTAGTTCCATCCCACTCCTGTAAAGTTGCTGAGTTTGAAAAACGAACAGTCTTGAGACTTGTTTCGCAAATTCTATCTTGCAACTTCAAAGCTATACTTTGAACAATCAACCACTGCATCGTTATTTTATGACACAGTATGATTTAAGGCTGAAAACATTCTCCCAGCCTATTTTCATTATTTACCTAATTTTGCTTTAGCTGCATCTGCAAGAGCTGTGAAAGCTGCTGCATCGTTGACAGCCAAGTCAGCCAGCATTTTACGGTTTACTTCAATTTCAGCCAATTTCAAACCGTGCATCAATTGTGAGTATGACAAACCATTCATACGAGCTGCCGCATTGATACGTGTAATCCACAATTTGCGGAAATCACGTTTCTTTTGACGACGGTCACGGTATGCATAGTAGTAAGAATTCATTACTTGTTCTTTTGCAGTACGGAACAAGATATGTTTTGCACCATAGTAACCTTTAGCTAATTTTAAAATACGTTTACGACGTTTGCGTGATACAACGCCACCTTTAACACGTGCCATTTATATTTCCTCCAATATTTCCTAGAATAATCTGCTACAAAATCTCTTATTTAAGACCTGTCAGCATTGCTTTGATACGTTTGAAATCTCCTGAATGCACCATTGCTGCTTTACGAAGATGACGACGTTGTTTTTTAGTTTTTCCGTGGAAACGGTGAGAAGTGTAAGCACGGAAACGTTTCAAGCCACCAGAACCTGTACGTTTGAAACGTTTAGCTGATGCGCGGTGTGTTTTTTGTTTTGGCATGATATTTTTCTCCTTTTTCTAACTTCTGACAGATTACTTTTTGTCAGGGATTGGTGCTAATTGCATGAACATTTGACGTCCATCCATTTTAGCTCTTTGTTCAATAATCGCAATGTCTTGCGTTGCTTGAGCAAAGTCGGCTAATACTTTAGCTCCGATTTCTTTGTGAGTAATCATCCGCCCTTTAAAGCGAATAGAAACCTTCACTTTATTTCCTTTTTCAAGGAACTTGCGTGCGTTGCGAAGTTTTGTATCAAAATCACCTTTGTCAATCGTTGGACTGAGACGAACTTCTTTCACGGTAACAACACTTTGCTTTTTGCGTTGTTCTTTTTGTTTTTTCTGATACTCAAATTTGAACTTTCCGTAGTCCATAATTTTCGCAACAGGCGGTTTAGCTTGTGGTTGAATTAGAACAAGGTCCACATTTGCATCGTCAGCAATTGCTTGTGCTTCGCTAAGTGGTTTAATGCCCAATTGCTCACCATCAAGACCGATCAAACGAACTTCACGCACACGAATTTCATCATTGATGAATAAGTCTTGTTTTGCTATGGTTTTCACCTCTTTTTTATTTTTAGAGAAAAACAAGAGCGGACTTGCTAACGCAAGCCCGCACTACATGATAGTATTTCATCTCTGAAACTTAATCCGTAGAGCCAGACAACGTTAGTCGCAAGGCGAGAAGCTCTCACTTCTGCTTTTCTCAACTTTTATATAATATCAAGTTTCAGATTATTTGTCAAGGATTTTTTTAGCTTTTTCTTCGATAAAAGCCACAACTTCAGCAATTCCGATACCCGTTGTATCAAAATGAATGGCATCAACTGCTGGTTTTAAAGGAGAAACCGCTCGGTGACTGTCTTTATAGTCCCGCTCTGCAATTTCTTTTTTCAAAGTTTCCAAGTCCGTCGGAATGCCTTTTTCAAGATTTTCTTTATAACGGCGCTCAGCTCTTTCGTCAACTGAGGCTACGAGAAAAATTTTTAATTCCGCATGAGGTAGCACAACCGTTCCAATGTCACGGCCGTCCATGACAATACCACCTTGAGATGCAATTTCTCGCTGTAAATCCACCAACTTTTCTCGTACTTCTGGAATTGCAGATACCCAAGAGACATTGTTGGTCACTTCGTTTTCACGAATCGGATGCGTCACATCTACATCTCCCACAAAAACAAGCTGCTCCCCATTTTTATCACGCCCAAAACTAACTGGATAAGTGTCTAATAATGCGACAATTTCAGACCACTTTTCTGCAGATAAATCATTTTGTAAAGCTAAGTACGTCGCCGCACGATACATAGCGCCTGTATCCAAGTAAGTGTAGTCGAAATCTTTCGCAATAATCTTAGCAACCGTTGACTTTCCGCTTGAAGCCGGACCATCAATGGCAATTTGAATTTGTTTCATTCTACACTCCTATCGAATTTTCACCACATCACCTAGATTGGCATACCAAGCGCCTGTTGTCATATGAGAAGGATTCAAACGCTCCAATTCAGCAATCGAAATCCCTGCACGCGCAGCAATGGCCGCCTCACCTTCTCCAGCTTGAACAGTAAGCGTTCCTTCAGATGATTGCGTTTGACTGCTATCACTTGTTGCCTTAGAAGACTCTGGAACGCTAGAACTTTCACTTGGTTTGCTGGTAGCCTTAGTATTATAAAAGCCCTGTGTTGCTGCTTTTTTGCTGCTTCCGCCAGTTGATAAATAAATCATCATACCTACAATGGTAATCACCATGATGAAAAAAATAACCGCTAAAATTGTCAACACACGATTGGCCGCTACATCGCTCGTTTTTTTACTTCTCGTCAATTCTTTTTCTCCCTTGTCGTAAATATCTTCTTCCCATGGATCCTTTGCCATGACTTCCTCCTTGTATTTTTTCCAAATTCCGATTACAATATGAGTATGAAAGTGACACTCATTCCTGAACGATGCATTGCCTGCGGGCTTTGCCAAACCTATTCTGAACTATTTGATTATCATGACAATGGCATTGTTAAATTTCATCAAGACGATGAACTTCTGGAAAAAGAAATTCCTGAAACACCTGATGTTATTGAAGCTATCAAAAACTGTCCTACAAAAGCTCTTAAGAAAGAGTAGTTTTTTTAGGATGAGCATAATAGGTTTCAAAATAGTCTACGTGGGTGAAGTTGTCCATTAGTTCAACTTCACCTTTAAAATGATCATTCAAAGCCAAAGCATTTACAAAATACTTCTTAGGCCACTTACGCATACAAAACGTACGGCCTTTTTCTTTGCCATCAAATAAAAGAGTAATAGAAGTTTTTGTCACTTCTACTTTACGAATTGTTGAAATTTCAATCTTCGAAGGTGTAAATGGATTTGCCGTAGTAATTCTTAAAATCCCGTTGTCATATATCGCAAAATATCTATGTACACCAATCCCCAATAATACCATGAACAAAAAGAAAGAGAAAAGAACTAAAAATGGAACTTCTGAACTCTCAAATAAAAATGCAAAACCTATAAAAATCGGAATGACCGATAAAGACCAATAAATGATTAGAAGAGAAAGATCTGGTTGCCAATGATAGCGCAACTGACCAAATATCTTTATCATGTCTACACCCCCTCTTATATAGTTTATCATAAAAAAAAGAAAAATGGGAGTGAGATTGGACAACAAAAGAAAAAATTAAGGAAGTGAAAGAATACTAGCTCTAATCCCTTATTAAATTAGTCGAAAATGGCAGATGTGATAGAGATAATCGCCTCAACGAAAATGAAAATAGGTCAAATTCCACTTTCTCAAGATTCAGCCGATAGAGTTAAATCTTATATTTTCATTTTTAATAGATTTCCAATATTTTGAGCTGTTCGGATGAGATTTTCTTCTGCCTTGGCTAAAGTAATAGCTAGAGGTTCGACTTGAGAAATGATTGGAAAAGCAGCTTGAATGTTTTCTGCCGGAAAATAAGGTAAGTCATCGCTTAAACTACCACAAATAGCAATAACGGGGACATTCCTTGGTGTTCTTCTTGCCACTCCAATCGGAGCTTTGCCTGCCAGACTTTGCTGATCCATTCGTCCTTCACCCACGATGACTAAATCAACCTTTTTGACACGATTATCAAAATCAAGCAAGTTAAGACAAGTGTCAATTCCTGAAACGATTTTTCCATGCGCAAATGTCACCAGACCAGCCGCCATTCCTCCTCCGGCACCTGCACCAGCCAGTGAAAAGATTGTTGGATTAGCTTGTTTATAAAAGGTTGCCATTGCCTGATCCACTTGAGAAAATAGCAGAGCGGGCAAACCTTTTTGTCCTCCAAAGACGTATGTGGCGCCGTTTTCACCACAGAGAGGATTCGTGACATCTGTCAAAATCTGAATGTCCAGATTTTCCAAAATTGCAGGAACATTATCAGCTGAAATGCGAGCCACACGGTCTAAAGAGATACCCTTTGCTTGAAGCAGGTGATTGTCTTTATCAAAAAATTCATAACCCAGTCCAGCTGCCATTCCAATTCCACCATCATTGGTAGCTGAGCCCCCTACACCAATATAAATCTGCCGCACACCTTCCTTGGCTAGATACAAAATTAACTCTCCTAATCCTCTGGTATCAAGAGTCAAAGGGTTTCTTTTTTCTGATGAGATACTCGCCAACCCAATCAAGTCAGCCATTTCAAAGAGAGCCACATCGCCTTTACGAGCATATTTCATCGAAACAGGTTCTCCGAAAGGCCCAGTTACGATGTGAGTATAAGTGTCTAACTGCAAGGCTGCAGTTAGAGCTGCCATTGTTCCCTCACCACCATCTCCAATGGGTAGCAAGTCAAATGTTGCTTCAGGGAGTGCCTTGGAAAAACCTGCTTTTATAGCCTCTGCAACACTTTGGGCTGATAAACTTTCTTTAAAAGAATCCGGTACAATTAAAATATGCATGGCTTAGTCCTCACTTTCTATCTCTTCCAAAAGTTTTATGACCTGATACAAGTCCGTTTGATTGATTTGATACGGCGCTTGTTCTCTCACAAAAGGCTTGGCATTAAAAGCAATCCCGATTCCTGCCGTCAATATCATCGGTAGGTCATTGGCACCGTCTCCTACAGCAATGGTTTGAGCAAGAGTCAAATTATTTTCCCCCGCCCATTGTCTTAGTATTGCTTTTTTGACTTCTTTTGTGACAATTGTTCCTAAAACTTTGCCGGTTAGCTTACCATCTTTCACTTCTAAACGATTAGCTTTTACATAATCTACGTTCAATTTCGTGGCTAATTCGTCTACCATTTCATGAAATCCGCCTGATACAATGCCAACCTTGTATCCACGCTGATGCATTTCCTCTATCAACTCTTGAGCACCTTTGCTAAAATGAATTTTCTTAGAAACTCGTTTAAAAATTGTTTCAGGAAGTCCTTTGAGCAAAGTCACACGTTCTATCAGAGCCGTTTCAAAATCATATTCCCCTTGCATAGCCCGTTCTGTAATAGCTGCGACTTGCTCACCAACTCCTGCTGCAGCACCTAGCAAATCGATTCCTTCTTCTCTAATCAAGGTACTGTCTACATCCAGTACCAATAATCCTCTTGTTTTCACATCATCACCTCATATATTGCTTGTATTATATAAAAAATTGATTGACAAAACAAGTTGCAATAGAAAGAAAAAAGCCTCGTTTGCCGTACAAACAAGAGCTTCTTTACTTTATTCAATACCAATTTCAGCGCGCACAATATCTGCAATTGTATCAACGTAATAGTCTACTTCTTCGTGGCTTGGTGCTTCTGCCATGACCCGTAAAAGTGGTTCTGTTCCGCTTGGACGAACAAGAATACGACCATTGCCAGCCATTTCCGCTTCCATTTTTTCAATCACCGCTTTAATAGCAGGTACTTCCATGGCCTTGTGCTTCATGCTGTTTTCAACACGGATATTGACCAATTTTTGTGGATAAATCGTTACTTCTGACGCTAATTCAGACAAAGGTTTACCTGTTTCTTTCATCACTTTTGTCAATTGAACGGCTGTCAGCTGACCGTCACCCGTCGTATTATAATCCATGATGATTACGTGACCAGATTGCTCACCGCCCAAATTGTAACCAGATTTGCGCATTTCTTCTACAACATAGCGGTCACCAACAGCTGTAATCACCTTGTTAATGCCTTCACGATCCAAAGCTTTATGGAAACCAAGATTTGACATAACAGTTGTTACAATTGTATTTTGAGCAAGCAAACCTTTTTCAGAGAGGTATTTCCCAATGATATACATGATTTTATCGCCATCGACAATCTCACCGTTCTCATCAACTGCAATCAAGCGATCGCTATCGCCGTCAAATGCCAGACCAAGTGCTGAACCTGATTCACGGACTGTTTCTTGCAATTTTTCAGGATGTGTAGAGCCAACATTCAAGTTGATATTTAGCCCATCTGGATTTTCCCCGATGACCGTCAATCTAGCTCCCAAATCCGCAAATACCTGACGAGCACTGGTTGAAGCAGCACCATTTGCTGTATCAAGAGCAACTTTCATTCCGTCTAAATCAAGACCAGTAGATACGAGATATTGTTGATATTTGCGCAATCCTTCTGGATAATCCATAAGAGTTCCTAAACCTTCCGCACTTGGACGCGGTAAATCGTCTTCTTTGGCATCAAGAAGAGCTTCAATTTCCAATTCACGCTCATCGTCCAATTTATAGCCATCGCCACCAAAGAATTTAATACCGTTGTCAAGTGCTGGATTGTGGCTAGCTGAAATCATGACACCAGCACTTGCTCTCTCAGATTTCACCAGATAAGCAACGCCTGGTGTAGCAATAACTCCGAGCTTATAAACACGAATCCCAACAGACAGAAGTCCAGCTACTAAAGCACTTTCCAGCATTTCTCCTGAAATACGTGTGTCACGTCCTACAAAGACACGGGGTACATCTTTCTCATGCTGGCTTAATACATAACCACCAAAACGCCCTAATTTAAAAGCTAACTCTGGTGTTAACTCCACATTTGCTTCTCCACGAACTCCGTCCGTTCCGAAATATTTTCCCATTTTTATAAAATCCTTTCAATACTTTTATTTGGATGAGCTCGTAGAACTCGAAGACGAACTTGATGATTTAACAGTAATTTTTATGGTTGTCTCATAAGGAGTAATCACACTTGGCAAAACTGTGCCATTTGCATCAACTGCTTGTAGTGGGGAATTTCCTGAATAGTTAGCGGATATTTTTTCACTAGTTGGCACTACCGCTTCTACATGATCGACCTTAGCCAGCGTATCTTCGTCACTTGTAACAGTTACCTTACTGTCACCAACCGTCACGCGATCAACCATCAACCCATCTGCTAACTGGGCTGAACTGATAGTTGTTTTCACTTCAACTGTCTTGCTTGCTTTCTTGCCAACTTTCACTGTAATCTTAGCTGGTGTGACAGTCGCAGTTAACCCACTTGGTAAATTTTTAATTGCTAAAGGTACTTCTCTCATTCCTTCTGTAGATTTTGTCAAATCTGCCACAACCTTGAATTTTCGTGTACTTTCTTGCATTTCACTAGCAAGAGTCACACGATTAGAACCAGTTAACACCACTGATACTTCAGATGAAAAACCACTAATAAAATACTTTTCACTATCGTATTTAATGTCAATTGGAACACTAGGCAAGGTATTAGTGTACGTTTCAGACGTAGTTTGTCTAGCACTTGAATTATTTTGATAATTTGTCGTTGTTGCATAAATAAATAAAACAGCAGCAAAAAAAATGGAAGAAACGATATACCAAATCTGTTTACGATTTTTCATGTTTCCGACCTCCTAGCACACGATTTCTAAATGGTGATTTTGGTTGTTCATCTGAAATCAGCACTTTCCGCAATTCTGCTTCAAATTCTTCTAAGGTCAAATCGTGTTTGAAAACTCCATTATGTGTAATTGAAATCCCTCCCGTTTCCTCCGACACTACAAAAGTAAGAGCGTCTGACACTTCTGAAAGACCGATTGCTGCACGATGACGCGTTCCAAATTCCTTAGAAATCCCTGTGTTTTCTGTGAGCGGAAGATAAGCGCAAGAAACGGCTATTTTATTGTCTCTTACAATGACAGCTCCGTCATGTAGCGGTGTATTAGGAATGAAGATATTGATTAACAACTCACCTGATACATCGGCATCTAAAGGAATCCCTGTTGCAATGTATTCTTGCAAGGTTCTGCTACCTTGGATAGCAACGAGAGCCCCAATTTTCCGCGGACTCATATAATCCACTGCTTTGACAAATGCCTGCACCATTCTTTCTTCTGAGCTAATGGGTGCTGTCGAAAACAAATTGGTAGCACGCCCCAGCCTTTCCAGACCTGTACGAATCTCAGGTGTAAAAATCACAACAGCCGCAATAACTCCATAGGTAATGACTTGATTGATTAACCAAGAAACCGTTGTTAAACCAATTGCATTGGCAAGAATCTGAGCCAGTACAAAAATTAAAACCCCTCGAACGAGAATCATAATCTTAGTGCCAGCGATTGCTTTTGTAAAATAAAATAAAATCCAAGCAACTAGTGCAATATCGATAATATTGATGACAATACTCCAAGGACTAGAAAATAAACTAGACCAATATTGGAGATTGGACAATTGCTGAAAATTCATTTCCAGTGTCCTCTCTTTCTCAACCTAAAAACATTCTTAATTATTATATCACTTTTCAAGATATTTTTCTGTAACCTTCTTTACTTTTTATGATAAAATATTTCTTATGAAGATAAATACTATGTTGGGCACTCTTGCAGGGAAATCCTCCCATTTTGTTTTAAGCAAACTGGGACGTGGTTCAACTCTGCCTGGAAAACTTGCCCTGAAATTTGACAACGACATTTTAAATACACTAGCACGTGATTACGAAGTAGTGGTGATTACAGGGACAAACGGGAAAACCTTGACTACTGCTCTGACAGTTGGAATCCTCAAAGACGCTTTTGACGAAGTAGTGACCAATCCCAGCGGAGCCAATATGATTAGCGGCATTACAACCACTTTCCTAACCGCAAAAAAAGGAAAATCTGGCAAGAATATCGCTGTACTGGAAATTGATGAAGCTAGCCTCTCACGCATTTGCGACTACATTAAACCGAGCCTTTTCGTCTTTACCAATATTTTCCGCGACCAAATGGATCGTTACGGAGAAATTTACACGACCTACCAAATGATTTTGGATGCTGCTCAAAAGGTTCCTACGGCAACCGTCTTGCTAAATGGAGACAGTCCGCTGTTTAACTCTGTTACTCTCAAAAATCCGGTTCAATATTATGGTTTTGATACAGAAAAAGGAGAGCCAAAACTAGCTCATTACAATACGGAGGGTATTCTCTGTCCTAAATGTCAGCACATTCTAAAATACAAGCTCAACACTTATGCCAATCTAGGTGATTATATTTGTGAGCACTGTGGCTTTAGGCGCCCTGAATTAGACTACAAACTAACCCAATTGACCAGTCTTCGTCACAACAGTTCGGATTTTGTCATTGACGGTCAAAGCTATCACATCAATATCGGTGGTCTCTACAATATCTACAACGCTTTAGCTGCCGTTTCCGTTGCTCAATTCTTTGAAGTTGAGCCGACTACTATCAAGACTGGTTTTGACAAGAGCAGAGCTGTTTTCGGACGTCAGGAAACTTTCAAGATTGGCGACAAGGAGTGTACGCTAGTTCTCATTAAAAATCCTGTTGGAGCCACGCAAGCTCTAGAAATGATTAAACTAGCTCCTTATCCATTTAGCTTGTCAGTTCTGCTCAATGCTAATTATGCGGATGGTATCGATACGAGCTGGATCTGGGATGCAGATTTTGAGCAGATTTTAAACATGGATATCCCGCATATGATTGCTGGCGGGGTTCGTCATTCTGAGATTGCCCGACGCTTGCGGGTGACTGGCTATAATGCTGAACAAATCAGTGAAGTAGCTGATTTAAGCCAGGTCTTTGAAAAAATTAAAAACCAAGAAACCAAGCATGCCTATATCCTAGCTACTTACACCGCCATGCTAGAGTTTCGCGAATTGCTGGCTTCTCATCAAGTCGTCAGAAAGGAGATGAACTAATGGTTTATACATCACTAACTTCTCCTGAAAATCGGGATTATACTTATTATTTAAAAATTGCCCATCTCTATGGCAATCTCATGAATACCTATGGTGATAATGGTAATATTCTCATGCTCAAATATGTAGCTGAAAAGCTAGGCGCTCGCGTTCAGATTGATATTGTATCACTTGAAGATGAGTTTGATAAAGATTACTATGATTTGGCGTTTTTCGGCGGAGGGCAAGACTACGAGCAAACCATTGTGGCACGAGATCTGCCTGCAAAAAAAGATAGCTTGGAGGAATTTATCAATCATAACGGCGTAGTGCTAGCTATTTGTGGTGGCTTTCAGCTTCTAGGTCAATACTACATTGAAGCTTCTGGTCGGCGGATTGAGGGACTTGGAATTATGGGACATTATACTCTCAATCAAAAAAATAACCGCTACATCGGCGACATCAAGATTCATAACGATGAATTTGACGAAACCTATTATGGTTTTGAAAATCACCAAGGACGGACATTCCTATCTGAAGACGAAAAACCGCTCGGCAGAATTATTTATGGGAATGGAAACAACAAGGAAGACCAAAGCGAAGGCGTGCACTACAAGAATGTCTTTGGCTCTTACTTCCACGGTCCTATCCTATCCCGCAATGCCAATCTAGCTTACCGCCTAGTGACAACCGCCCTGAAGAATAAATATGGCCAAGATACTCCACTCGCCAACTACGAGGACATTCTAGCTCAAGAAGTCCCAGAAGAATACGGAGACGTCAAGAGCAAGGCAGAGTTTGAATAGAGATATAAAATACAAAAGGAGACTAATGATGAAAGAAAGAATGAACTACATTTTACTGTTGCTCGCAATCCTCCTAACCGCTGGATTGTCCTTAGCTAATATGCAAAGCGTCACCGTCAATTTTATTCTCTTTCGCTTTAAAATTCCACTGATTTTCTTAATTTTACTCTCTGTCTTACTTGGAGCTATCACTACTATCCTCATTAGTATGCCGAAGAATTTCTCTCTCAGAAATGAATTAGCCAAAGCAAAAAAAGAACTCAAAAATAAAAACTAGGCTGGAAATCCAGCCTGGTTTTTTAAAGTTCGGATTTTACTTTCGGATACGTCTTTTTTTATCAAAATCTTCTTGTCCAAAAATCGGACGACATTATTTTTTCAAAAAAGCTTTGTCCGAAACGAGAATATTCGGAATTTGCTCCAAAAACTTCCTTCCGAAAACTGGACAAAGCCATTTTACCCTAAAACTCCTCGTCCAAAATGTAAAAAATGGCAAATTACTTAAAAGTCACCTCATCCTTCATGAAGGATGAGGTTTTTTGCTCAAAAAACTCTCATTCCCATTTTAAACGTTCGGTATTTACTCTTGGGGAGGAATTTCTCCGTCTCGAACAAACTTTCTTGACTTAAAAATAGCTCGCTCACACCTGTTCTGCCACTTCTTCCCACTCTGTCATGGCAGCTTCCTGTCGTTCAGTCAGCTGGTCTAGCTTTTGCTGAAGCTCCATGAGTTCGCTTGCGTCATTGGTTGCCTGCATAGCTGTTGTCAACTCGGTAGTTTGCATCTCCAGCTCTTCGATTTCAGCTTCTAACTGCTCCAAACGGCGAGCTAATTTCCGAGCTTCTTTCTGTGTTTCTTTCTGGAGTTGATAGTTGGTGACTGGCTGAGACTGAGCGGGCTCTGCCGCAGTAGCTTTCTCCTCTCTCAAAGCTTCCAGCTCTGCTTTTTTCTCCAGATAATAGTCATAATCGCCCAGATAAAGAGTAGATCCAGTATCAGAAAGCTCGATAATCTGCGTGGCAACCCGGTTGATAAAGTAGCGATCATGGCTGACAAAGAGCAAAGTACCGTCAAAGTCAATCAAGGCATTCTCCAGCACCTCTTTGCTATCAATATCTAGGTGGTTGGTTGGCTCGTCCAGCACCAGAAAATTCTTGTTTTCCATAGACAACTTAGCCAGTAAAAGCCGCGCTCGTTCCCCACCTGACAGCATACTGACAGACTTTTTGACATCATCACCTGAAAAGAGGAAAGCGCCCAGACAATTGCGGATTTCCACTTCTGGTATTAGTTTAAAATCATTCCAAAGCTCGTCCAAGACTGAATTGCTCGGTGTCAATCGGCTTTGGGTCTGGTCATAGTAGCCCAGCTCCACATTTGCTCCCAGATGCTCCTGACCACGGATAAAAGGAATTTGTCCCACAATGGACTTGATAAGAGTTGTTTTGCCAATACCATTTGGTCCGACAATAGCTACTGCGTTAAATTTACGAATATCCAGATTGATAGGCTCGGCCAACACTTGATGATCATAACCGATAGCCGCATCTTCCAGCGTCAGAACGACATTTCCAGAAGGTTTAGCTGAGCGAAAGGTCATATTAGCAGAACGGTTGCCTCTGTCTGGCTTGTCAAGACACTCCATTTTTTCCAGCTGTTTGCGTCTGGATTGAGCGCGTTTGGTTGTAGATGCCCGAACCAGATTGCGATTGACAAAATCCTCCAAAGCAGCAATTTCCTTCTGCTGCTTTTCATAATTCTTGGCCTCTGTCAAGAGCTTCTGCTCCTTTTGCTGAACAAAACTAGAGTAATTTCCCACATAGAGATCCAACGAATGCTGGGTCAAGTCCAGCGTCACAGTGGCTACCTTGTCTAGGAAATAACGGTCGTGACTGACGATGATGAGAGCTCCACTGTAGTTGCTCAAGTAGTTCTCTAGCCAAGCAATCGTCTCTATATCCAAGTGGTTAGTAGGCTCATCCAGTACCAATAAATCTGGCTTTTCCAACAGCATTTTCGCTAGAGCCAGCCGAGTATTCTGCCCGCCCGAAAGCTCTTCTATCTTCATTTGCCACATGGACTCATCAAACTTGAAACCATTGAGAATGGCACGAATATCTGCTTCATAGGTAAATCCGCCTGCCTGGCGGAAATTCTCTGACAAGCGGTCATAATCTGTCATCAGTTTTTCCAGATCCGTCCCAGTCAAATCCCCCATAGACAGCTCCATCTGTCGTAATCGCTGCTCCTGCTGACGTAAATCATCAAAAACATGCAGCATCTCGTCATAGATGGTATTCTCCGACTCAAAGCGGCTGTCCTGAGCCAGATAGGACAGGGAAAGATCTCGTTTTTTATTGATTTGACCAGAAGTAGGCTCTTCCTCACCCACTAAAATCTTGAGCAGGGTTGACTTCCCAGCTCCATTTTTCCCGACTAAGGCAATTCTATCTCGTTCATCCACTTGCAGGTTGATATTATCAAAAAGAACCTCCCCTGCAAAAGAGCGTTCAATCTTATTTGCTTGTAAAATAATCATAACCCTATTATAGCAGATTCCTATCCCAACGGCTATCTTAGAAAACAAAAATACGGTTCATTTTTACCGCATTTTCATTTAAAACTATTTAAAATTTCTTGATTTTGCATCACAAGGTAAACACCTAATAGAATAATCAAAGCAAAAAGCCCTAATTTGATGATTCCTTTTACAAAACGAATGACCCAAAGAATCATCATCGAACCAATCAGCCACATCACGGCTGAATGATTGAAAAATCCTTGAACAGCTTGACTGCTTTGACCAAAGAAATTCTGAATGGGTGTCGGAACATGTTCTTGTCATGCAGCTGTCACACCGATACGAACGGCAATATCAGAACCACTTTGCCAAAGCCAGGCAAAAATGCTGGAATTAAAGACAAACAAGAAAACTTGCTCTGGGAAACGTCTGATGATTTTAAACATATTTCTTATCATTTTATGCTTGATACAACTCCTTTACTGCTTGAACATCTACTGCTTGAATACCATAAAACGATCCAGCGGACTGCATGACGGATTTTTCTTCATTGTGCTCCAATCCAATCGCATGTCCCAGTTCATGCTCTGCTGTGTTTACGATTCGCTCATAAGAGTAGCCATATTGACTATTCAATAGATAATAACGATTTAGTCGAACCGTTACATTTGTGAAGCGTTTTGTCAATAAATTAGTTTGTGATTCTGCCTCACCTGCCGCACTCACCGTACCATCATTCATCTCTGTGCCACAATATTGGCTTGACTTTTATCATTTACAATCTGAAAAGTAAAAGCACCTGTCTGATTCCAAGTACGAATGGCTTCCTGATAAGCTGAGCGAAATATCTCATCTTGTGTATCAATATAAACCGTAGCACTCGCTTTATCCCAGCGTGCACCAGAAGTTTGGTGAACATGATTGTCCGATAGCTGTTTGGTCAGGTCTTTTACATTTTGTCCAAGGCCTAGTTGACTATCTTGACCACTTACATATCGATAAATTTGACTGACATCTTACTGAAGTGTTGTCGAAAAATTGCTTTTAGAAGGACTCATGATATACAAGATTCCCACTAAAAAGAGTGCTGTTAATGCAACTGTGTAAACCAATCGCCAGAGCAATCGAAATAACCCAGAAATCAATCGAAATAGAAATCTCATACTCTCCTCCTAATCTAAAATATAAAGAGTAAGTATAATGAGATTCGCTTAAAAAATTCTTAAAATGGGTGCTTGTAAAAGAAATAACAAATCACTGATAGGAAAATGTAATTTCCTATCAAAAAGGGCATCTCTCAAGCAACTTTAGGACAAGCGCTCTTCTACTTCAAAATCAATCGGCAGCCATTTCAGGAATTCCTCTAATTGTTTTTCCCAGTAATACCACTCGTGCTTTCCCAGATTATGATGATAGGTGATATCTAAGCTACATTCGCGCAATTGTTTAACAGCTACTTCATTTGCTTGATAGAGAAAATCTTGCTCCCCACACCAAGCGTAAAATTTAGTCTTTTTATCTGACTTCTTTGCCATTGTCGTCAAAAAATGTCGCTTAACATCAGCTGCTTTCAAATCGCCAAACACACCTTGCCAATAGTTAAGCGTTCCGCCTGGAAGTTCCTCTATATCCACATCATCCAAACCGAGCCCAATAGCACCTGAAAATGACCCTGCATAAGAGAATCGATCTGTCGTCAAGGCTATTTTATAAGCTCCATAACCTCCCATCGACAGGCCTGCAATAAATGTTTTCTCCCGTTTCCGACTCATATTGGGGAAGAATCGCTGCATAACCTCAGGCAATTCTTTTGCTATGGCATCATAATAATTCAACCCATAAGCAGTGTTGGTGTACCAAGCAAGATCTGTTGATGGCATAATGACAATTAAATTTGTATGGCGCAGTAAACGCTCAATATTCGTCCGTTTTCGCCACGAATTTTCATTGCCTCCCATACCGTGCAAAAGGTAAAGAACGGGAATATCCGTATCTACTACCTGACTGGGAGCTACTGTATCCGCATCGGGATAGATGACATTGACACGACGCTCCATTTCTAGTACTGCTGAATGATATTCGATTTCAAAAAATGCCATTTTGTCTCCTTTTCATATAAATGTAAGAAAGGGGTTGGAACAAATGTCCTGACCCCACTATTTTGTCACTATATAAAATGTGCTAATTTAACCTGCTTAACGCACTTCCATTACAACGGGTAAAATCGCTGGACGACGTTTAGTTTGCTCAAAGAGGTATTTCGCAAGATTATCACGTACAGCTCCTTTCAGTTCACCCCAGTCAAAGTTATCTTTTGCAAGATAATCTTCCACTGTTTTATTGATTAAGTCAGAACTTTCACGCAAAATATCACGGCTTTTCTTGACATAAACAAATCCACGCGTATGAACCTTGGCTTTGGAAATAATCTTCTTGTCACGACGGTTTACTGTAATGGCGACGATAAAGATACCGTCTTCAGACAGAACTTTACGGTCACGAAGAACGATATTTCCGACATCACCAATCGCATTTCCATCAATCATGACATCACCAGAAGATACCGCACCAGAAGGTACAAAATCACCCTTTTCATATTCCATAATGCTACCACGTTTTGGAATAAAAATGTTCTCTGGCAACATACCAATTGCCATTGCAGCTTTAGCATGTGCTGCCAATTCACGATATTCTCCTTGAATTGGGAACAAGAATTTCGGCTGCAAGAGGTTTAACATCAATTGCAAATCGCGCTCATTTCCATGTCCAGACACTCGTAAATCTTGCGTAATTAGTTTGACAACACCACCTGCTTGGTAAATCATGTTTTCTACACGCGCCACCAAAGCTTCTTTTGCGATAGACGGTGTTGTAACAATATAAACCAAATCGCCTTCTTTGATTTCTACATAACGGTGACGACCAATAGACATCTTGCGCAAGCCATTTATTGGTTCACCCATACGCCCAGTTTCCAAAATAATCAATTCATAATCTTCAAACTTGGACATTTCTTTAGGTTTAATCAACAGACGTTCATCCACAAGTGATAATTTCTTCAAGCGAATAGCCGTCCGAACGATATTTTCAATGTCAAACCCCGTCAACACAACACGACGACCTGTCCTAGCAGCAGCTTCAAAAACCTGTTGAATACGAGAAAGATTGCTTGCAACCGCCGCAACAATCACGCGCCCTTCCCAATCACCAATCGTATTGCTAATTTCTTTTGCAACTTCGCTCTCACTTGCCACTTGAATCGTACTATCCGCATTTGCAGAATCACTAAGAAGAGCTAGAACGCCTTCACGACCAATTTCCGCCAAGCGAGCAAAATCTGTTGCATAAGACTGACTAGCCGTTTGGTCGAACTTGAAATCACCTGTGTAAACAATATTGCCTTCAGACGTTTTCAAAACAATCCCTAAACTCTCTGGAATAGAGTGCGTTGTTTTAAAGAAAGATACAACCGTACCACCAAAATCAATCTCTGTGTCTTCATCAATCACATGAAAATCATTGAACTTTTTGACCGTATCATTTCCTTTGACAAATAACTTAGCCAACTCAATCGTCAATTCTGAGCCAAATACAGGAACTTTCGTTTCAGCAAGTAAATAAGGCAAGGCACCAATTGCATCTGCATGCCCGTGTGTCAAAAAGACCCCTGCAATACGGTCCTTATTTTCAAACAAATAGTCCATATTTGGAATAACAAAATCCACACCAAGCTGTTCATTTTCTGGATATTTTAATCCGACATCCAGGACGAAAATAGATTCATCCACTTCAGCGATGTAAAGATTTTTTCCATTTTCACGTACACCGCCCAAAGCAATCAATTTAATATTGCTCATTGATTCTCCTTTTCAAATTTTTCTTACTAACGGTCCTTGGAATCCCAAGTCGAATTACAGTTTTGCAAATCTTTTGCATATCCAATTTATTATACTACTTTTCATGATTTTTTTCAAAGAACAGAGCATACAAAAAACTCCTAGTTACTGTTTACCTACAGAAAGCTAGGAGCCGTCTCTATTTGCTAATAAGTGATAGATAGACTTTCAGAAAGTAATTATCTGAAAAGAGATTCTTATGATGTTTCCATCGTTATTTTATTAAAGAATGATTTTCTTGTCCACAATATATCAAAAACAAGTTTTTTCATCTAAAACAATAGCGGTTTTATACCAAAGCGTGAAAATCATTAAAAAGCTTCTACCGACTGCATCAAATAACATTCTTATTTATTCTTACTTTGCGTTCTTTATACGCGATGCAATTCTACAAACCACTACATGACATCTTCAGAAATATTTATCAAATACCTCCAATTAAGAAAAACAATTAGCAAATAGAAACTAATACATCATAAACGATTTAAAATATGAACGTTCCGATACCCATTGGAATCAGCCCTTTCTTATCTTTCTTTAATTATATTGTACACCTTCTTTTTTAAAAAAGCAAGCGTTTACATCCAAATTTTTAAAATATTTTTTGCAAATGAAAAGAGGCAGAATTAACCATTCAAACCTCTTCTCAATGTAGATTTTTATGCTCGTACTGTGACACTTGTGCCGTCTTCTTTATAAAGATTTATCAAACCTTCTTTACGACTGCGTACCATATCACCTGGATAAACCGGATATGGCAAGGAAATCGTCAATAGTTCCATCGGATTTGGAGCCCGATCAATTTTATTTCCATCTGAATCATATAAATCTGTAATGACTGCATCAAAATGACGGAAACCAGGACCATAAAACTCAACTGGGTCGCCCTCATTGATGACATTTCGTTGCCGAATAGTCGCTGTTTGCGTATCAGGGTCATAAGCCACCACTTCTGCCACAAATTTATATTGCGGAATTTTGCGGCGTGCTCCAAAAAGCTGCTCATTTTCAGTTGGTGTATGATAGTAAAATCCCGTTGCCAACTCACGTTGCGCAACTTTCCACATTTCATCTACTAAATCTTGCTTGATTGCTTCAAACTTTTCAGGACTTTCAAGATAAGCATCTACTGCCGCCTTGTAACAATTTGAAACAGTAGATACATAGTGAATAGACTTCATGCGCCCTTCAATTTTCAAGCTGTCTACTCCATTTTCAATCATATCTGGAATATGGTCAATCATGGACATATCCACAGCCGACATAGAAAATTCTTCTGGAATTTCGCCTTTTAAGCTCTTGCGCTCTTGTCCAAAGGGCATATCGTAGAGATCATATTTCCAGCGGCAAGATTGAGAGCAGCCCCCACGATTGGCATCCCGCATGCTCATATGATTAGATAAAGTACAGCGCCCTGAGTAAGAAATGCACATAGCACCATGAACAAAAGCTTCAATCTCCACATCGGTGTGTTTGCGGATTTCTGCTAGTTCTTCCATAGAAACCTCACGCGCCAAAACGACACGTGTCAACCCCAAATCTTTCCAAAATTCTAAGGTTTCATAGTTTGTTGCGCTAGCTTGTGTTGACAAGTGTACTTCCAAACCTGGCGCTTCTGTACAAGCAATGGCAATCAATGCTGGGTCAGATACGATAACGGCAGAAATGCCAATATCTCGCAAAGTGCGGAACCATTCCCCAGCTCCTTCTTCATTTCCTTCGTGGGTTACCATGTTCGCAGCCACATAGACTTTTGCGCCATGTTCACGAGCAAATTGAACGCCCTCTTCCATTTCTTCAAACGTAAAATTTCCAGCACGACTGCGCAAACCATAGGCTTGTCCGCCAATGTAGACAGCATCCGCTCCATAGCGAATGGCGACTTTTAATTTTTCCAACGTTCCAGCAGGCGCCAGAACTTCTGGTCTTTTCAAAGTTTTTGTCATATTCTCGCTCTTTTCCATATTCTAATACTTAGCCTTTTTATTTTATAGCAAAAAAGGCTTGAAAGCAAACTAAAGGTAGCAGATTGTGAATGTTAAACAAGCAGTCACAACTCGCGACCACCTGTATTCCTTATTTCACCTGGTCTGGATCATATTCATAAAATCCAGTATCCAAGAAACGATTTTGGGGATGCAATTGATGAATCTGCTCATCCAAAAGGAAAGCCTGATCATGTGTAAATTGATTGGTCTCAATCAGCTCACGCGCTTGCACAAAGAGTTTGGCAATTTCAACAAAATTGTGTCCTGGCGTATAAATCCCTTCTAATTTCCAATGTGTAAAGCCATGTTCTACCAACTCTCCAAGTTTCGTCATCATATCCAAATCATTATTTGCAAAAATATGCGTCCCATGATTGTCCTCAAAAATAGAATAATGGCTATCTGGGTCACTCGGCTCTGCAAGGAATAAATCACGCTCACGACTCTTTTCGTCATCAATATGAGTGAAATTATAATAATTTTGCAAAAGCGGACGCTTAGAGTGATGAATGACGCTAGCACCATAAACCAAAATCTCAACAGGAATTTCTAACACTTCCTGCATTTTAAACAATTCTGCCGATGGAATTTCCCGTGCTAAAACAGCCTCAGAAGCGCCAGCTTTTTGCCCCCAGAAGTTCACTTGACGACTGCTAGCAACCATAGTCGAGGCATCATAAATCGTCTTAAACGGATAACCATCGCGTTTTAACACATAAAAGACACCGGCATCTCCCACAGTAATATAATCCGCCTGAATATCCACTAAAAAATCAAGAAATGGCTTGATTTTATTCATCATTTCCTGATGTATCAAAGCATTGACAGCAACTGTCAACTTTTTGTCCGCCTCATGTACAAGGGCTGCAATCTGCCGCAATTCATCATAAGAAAAAGTATGGGGTAACCGAAGACCATACTCCTTTTCACCTACATAAATGCGATCTACGCCTGCTTCTAAAAGCTCTTTTACTTGTTCAACGCTCTCAGCTGTCGCTGTAATGATAATCTTTTTCATAGCAAAATTATAACATATTTTTGATTTCTCTTCTATTTTTTAATTTGAAAAGCATTTTTAGCCTTTTTGTAACCGTTATGTAATATTTATCTAATTAAAATCATGATAAAATAAGAGAGTACTGTAAGGAGAGAGAACATGACTGCAAGAAAATATCAGCCCTATCAAGAGGACTACACCTATCCAGAATTAGAACAAGAACAATATCCCCTTTATCAAGATTACATTCCTGAAGCAAAAACGAATCCAAATCTGAAAGAATTACTATTTTTCGTGAATATTGCTACATTTTGTATCTTGACAGCTTTGTTTAGCTTTTTATTCTTGTCTATTAAAATAAACACTTTCTTAGCTTTTGCTTTAGCAATTGGTGTTAGTTTAGTTTGCATTAAAATGCAGCAAGCATTTATTCGTCAGAAAAGAAATAAATAGTTTTGAAATTAAAGCGCCTTGCAAACAGGCACTATTTTTGTCGTGAATTGTTGTGATTCGTTGTGATGTAAAATCGATGTTAAAAAGTTAAAAAAATTGAGGTGCTAGTCCTCAATTTTTTTGTCTTCATTTTCCGATTCTTGGTTTTCTTCTGTCAAATCAATGACAATATCCTCGGAAGTAGGCTCATTTTCTGATGATTCAGGAGCAGATTTTTTAAATTCTTCTGGTGAAATCCCTTCTGACTCCATTTTTTCTTTCCATTCTTGAAATTTCTCTTGTGAGAAGTCAACTACTTGTTTCGTTGCTTCTTTCACAGAGTCAAGAATTGTTTCACCTATAATTTCTCCGCTCTCAACCTTTTCTTTGGCTTGGTTGACTGCTTCTGCAGCTTGATTAGAGAAATGATTGGCTTTTTGTACTACTTGATCTTTAAAATCATCTGGATTTTCTTTGACGTCATTCATAAAATCAGAAACCTTAGCTGTCACTTCTTTTCCTTTTTTACTTGTGAGAAATACCGCTGCAGCCGCACCAGAGATTGTTCCTAAAAGGATAGATGAAAATTTACCCATAATAAACCTTCTTTCTTATTTTTTAAATAGTTTTGTAATCATCCGTAAGGCCGATAAAGTTGCACCAGCTTTCACTCCATTTTTACCTGCTGTAGCAGCTTTTTTACTCAAATGACGAGCAGAATCATTTAAATCTGAAACTGACTCTGACAAATCTGCAACTGCAGTGAAAAGTGGATCAATTGTTGTCATTTTCCCGTTAATATCATCTGCTAAAACATTCACTTTCGTTAACAATTCATTGGTTTGATAGAGTGTCACATTGACATCTGTCGTCAACACCTGAATTGTTTTTTCTGTTTCGTCAACGACATTTGAGATTTTCCTAACCAAAAAAATCGTATAAACAATCAAAGCAATCAAAGCGAGGGCAACTAGACTATAAGCAATTTCAAGCATTTTTCTTCTCCTAACTTTTTAATAATAAGGGGTATCTTTTTTTCTGCGTTGGTAAATGACGAGAATGATTCCTGCAACCACTAGAACAGCAGACAACCATTGCGACACACGCAAGCCCGCAAACATGAGACTATCTGTTCGCATACCTTCAATCACCATGCGACCTATTCCATACCAAATAAGATAAAATCCAGTCATTTCCCCACGTTTGAGGAAATTTTTCTTTCTTCTCGCAACCATCACTAAAGCAAATCCTAACAAATTCCAAACCGACTCATAAAGAAAAGTTGGTTGTCGGTAATGACCATCAATGTACATTTGGTTGCGCATAAAACTTGGTAAGTAATTTAGACTTTTAACAACCGCTCCGTAAGCCTCTTGATTGAAGAAATTTCCCCAGCGTCCAATACTTTGGGCAATCATCACTCCTGGAACCGCAATATCTAAAAAGTCTAGCGTATTGATAAGCTTTCTTTGTGAGAAAAAATAAAAGACAATCGCTCCGGTGATTAAACCGCCATAGATAGCAATTCCTCCGTGCCAAATGGCAAAAATCTCAGCAGAATTTTTAGCATAATAGCCCCAATCAAAAATGACATAATAAATGCGAGCTCCAACGATTGCTAAGGGAAACGCAATGAGGATAAAATCAAGAATGTCATCTGGAATGATTTTCTTTCGCGGCGCTTCACGCATAGCCAGATAAACAGCTAAAACTAAACCTGTTACAATACAAATCGCATACCAGCGAATACTTAGAGGTCCTATTTTAAATGCAATTGGATTAATCATGAGACACCTCATTCTCACTAATGAGATTGGTCAAGCGTTCCTCAAAAGTCTTCGTGGCATCAAAGCCCATCTCTTTAGCACGGTAATTCATCGCTGCTGCTTCAATCACCACCGAAATGTTGCGACCCGTTTTCACAGGAATACGAATCCTTGGAATGGACACACCTGATACTTCAAACTCTTCACCATTATTTCCCAAACGGTCAAATGTTTTATTGACATCATAATTTTCCAGATAAACAGCCAATTGAACCTGTGATGAATCCTTGACAGCACTAGCTCCATAAAGGCTCATGACATCAATAATCCCAACACCGCGTATTTCAAGTAAATGGCGCAAAATTTCCGCTGGCTCGCCCCAGAGAGTCATTTCATCTTTTGCGTAGATATCTACGCGGTCATCCGCAACTAAACGATGTCCCCGTTTCACCAGTTCTAAACCAGTTTCGCTTTTTCCGATTCCACTATCTCCTTGAATCAAGACACCCATTCCGTAAATATCCATTAAAACCCCATGAATACTGGTTCGCTCAGCCAAACGCGAATCCAAATAACTTGAAATCTCACCGGATAAACGACTCGTTGGGGTGTGACTGCTGAGAACAACAATTTCATTTTCCTTTGCAGCCTTTAACATCTCATCAGGAATTTTCAAATCACGCGCCACAATCATAACTGTATCGTGTTCAAACATTTTCCGTAAAACCTGATAGCGATTATGTGACGTCATCTTCATCAAGTAAGACCATTCTTTCATGCCCATTAGCTGGATACGCTCTGGGGTGTAATAGTCAAAATAACCTGTCATTTCAAGTCCTGGGCGGGAAATATCAGAGGTCGTAATTTCTCTTTCCAACATTTTCTCGTCGCCATAAACCACATTTAACCTGACTTTTTTTAATAGATCTTTGATCTTTACAGTCATATTCTTCCCCTTTGATAGTTTCTTTTTCTATTATAGCAAATTTTGAGATTAAAGGAGAGTTTCATCCTTGATTTTGCAAAGAAAATGGATGCAACCATATATAATATATAGCATTTACTACTTCTCTGACTGGAGCATTTTTTCTACAATTTGTTTTTGATTTTGAAATAAAGGATAACGATTCATAAAATATCGGAGTTCACTAGGTTTCAGCCAGATGTGACCATCCGTTTCACCCTCTTGATATTTCACATCTTTTTCTGTAACGGTTGCCTCATAAAAATCAAAATGACAGTGATCTTTAGGTGAAGTCGTCTGCTCAATCAGTTGTATTTCTCTAGGAATTAGCCCAGTTTCTTCCCGCAATTCACGATAGGCTGCGGTCATGCTATCTTCACCAGCCAACACACTTCCTCCTGCACCAAACTCATAATAATTAGGATGAATTTCTTTTTCTGGACTGCGGTGCATCAGGAGAAATTCCCCATCTAGATGGCGAACGAAGACATTGACACAAAGGTGATACTGCCCTTCCGCAATTGGTTGACCTCTCTTTAGAAAATCTCCTTGTCGCTCTCTTTGCTCATCATATGCATCCCAATATTCCATTTCTTCTCCTCCTAAAATAAAGGAGTTCATTGTCCGAACTCCTTTCTAGCATATTTAACCAAACGCTTGCTCCATCACACTCACCAAAACCAACTATCTTCTTCTTTGATAGCTTCTGCTTCTTTGCGCTTACGAGGTCCTGTTCCATACATTTCTTCTTCTACATCTTCCTTGTAAGGCATTACAGATGATAAGATGATGTAAATGATAATACCTAATCCGAAATTAGAGACAGTAAATAAAACGAATAGAAAGCGAACAAGCCCTACATCTAGACCAAATTTATCAGATAAACCTGCTAACACTCCCGATACAGCTCTATTTCGACGTAATTTATAAAATGTTGTTTTCATCATCATTTAGCCTCTTTCATTGATACTGAATCTAGTGTAACACATTTCAGTCATCATGCCATCCGTCCTTAGGCGGATTTCTGATTGTTTCGTCAAAATAATCATTAAGACTGCAATTGTCTGACAAAAATGAGCTTCCCTTGGCAACGTCCGCAGCAATACCGCTCAGTATTGATTCGTCTTTTTCTATGATATTGTGCACGACAATGCAAGCATTGATAAACAAGCGTTTTTGAAGTTGATTGGCTTGATAAAGTAGGGGCATAGCGCAAACCGTCCACGGCTTTCAATAATTGCTTGAAATCTCGATCCTTATGTCGATAACCTTTCTTTTCAAAGTAAAGATGATAATGGCACAACTCATGCCGCACAATTTTTCGGAAGGTTTCTAAACCAAACTGTTCATAGATTCTAGGATTAAAATCAAGATGACCATCCTTTGGAAAAAAGCGTCCACCTGTTGAGCGAAGACGCTTATTCCAAGAAGCCATATGTCGAAATTCTTTGCCAAAATCTTCCAAAGAGACTTGTCTGACATAGTTAGTTAGATTCACGCGGTGCCACCAAGGAAAGATTGACCTTTTCTCTTTCTATATCCAGCTTATCCACCCACACGGTTACCAAATCACCAACAGAAACTACTTGGCTTGGATGTTTGACATAGCTGTTGCTGAGCTTAGAAATGTGAATCAAGCCGTCTTCGTGAATGCCAATATCGACAAAAGCACCAAAGTCAACAACATTGCGGACAACGCCTTCTAACTTTTGCCCAATTTGTAAATCCTTCATATCAAGGACATCTTGACGCAGAACCGGTGCATCAAATGAATCACGCATATCACGACCTGGCTTGAGCAAGTCTGCAATGATATCCTTGAGGGTAGCTTCTCCCAAGTTCAAATCTGCAGCAACTTTTTTGACATCTAAAGACTGCAATTTTTCTTGAGCGGCTTGATCTAAGTCCGTAATTGCAAGCGTTTGGAACAATTTCTCAACAGCTGGATAACTCTCTGGGTGAACACCTGTATTATCCAAAACATTATCACTTTCGGGAATTCGTAAGAACCCTGCCGCCTGTTCAAATGCTTTAGCACCCAGACGAGGAACTTTTTTGATGGCATCGCGCGAGCGAATCATGCCTTCTTCTTCACGATATTTGACAATATTTTCAGAAATCGTTTTGTTTAACCCTGCCACATGCGATAGAAGAGATGGGCTTGCGGTATTGATATTAACGCCGACTTGGTTAACAACGGTATCTACGACAAAATCCAAGCTTTCAGATAATTTCTTCTGGCTCACATCATGTTGGTATTGACCGACACCGATTGATTTTGGGTCAATTTTAACTAGCTCTGCAAGAGGGTCTTGCAGTCGACGTGCGATAGAGATAGCCGAACGTTTCTCAACGGTCAAATCAGGGAACTCATGCCGTGCCAATTCGCTAGCAGAATAAACAGACGCACCGCTTTCATTGACAATAACATAGCTGACGTTTGGATGAGTTTTCAATACTTCAGCGACAAATGCTTCACTTTCACGACTAGCTGTTCCATTCCCAATAGCAATGATTTCAACACCAAATTGGTCAATCAAGTCTGACAAATCTTGCTTAGAAGCTTCAATTTGCGCTGCTTTTGCCGGTGGAACAGGATAGATAACCTGAGTTGTCAGCATTTTTCCAGTTGCATCTACGACTGCTAATTTTGCTCCTGTCCGAAAAGCTGGGTCAAATCCTAGTACCACGCGTCCTTTGAGTGGCGCAATCAAGAGCAGATTTCGCAGATTATCTGAAAAGAGCTGAATGGCTCCGTCTTCTGCAGTCTCGGTCAATTCTGCCCTAATCCGACGTTCCATAGCTGGAATGATTTTCTTTTTCACAGCTTGCTGGATTGCTTCATGAATGTAGTCATTTTTGACCTTAAAGCGCACTTCAAAGAAGCGGATAATCTTATCTACATTATTCTCAAAACTAACTTTGAGAACACCTAGCTTTTCACCACGATTCAGTGCTAAGGTGCGATACCCCTGCATATCCGCGATTTTTTCGGAAAAGTCATAATAGATTTGAAACACTTGCTTTTCGTCCAAATCTTGATCTTTTAAAGTTGAAACAATGCTTGAATTTGTCAGCATTTCATGATAAGTCCAAGCACGCAGTTGTACATCTTCTGAAACGGCTTCCACTAAAATATCTACAGCTCCAGCTAGAGCTGCTTCTGCCGTCGGAAATGTTTCGTTAGTTAAGGCAGTTGCTTCCTCTTGAAGAGTGGCAGCATTTTGTAATATGAGTCGTGCCAAAGGAAAAAGTCCTGCTTCACGTGCAATCGTAGCTTTTGTCCGACGTTTTTCTTTGTAAGGAAGATAAAGTTCTTCCACATCAGCCAACTTTTCAGCTGCTTCAATGGCCGCACGCAATTTGTCCGTCAGCTTTCCTTGTTCTTCAATCTTTGCCAGCACCGTTGCCTTACGCTCTCTGAGGTTCGTCAGACTTTTATCCAAATCAAGAATAGCCTTAATCTCTACCTCATCCAAATTACCTGTCATTTCTTTCCGATAACGAGCGATAAACGGAATCGTGTTGCCCTCTGCTGTCAGTTCCAATACTTTTTCAATTTGCTTCTGACTAATCTTTAAACTTTGCGATAGTTCGATAATATTTGTTTCCATAAAAAATATTATATCATACCTTTTCCAGTCGTCCAAATCCAATTACTACTTCATTCTTGGTTTATGGCTATTTTACTTTATCAAAAAATTTTTTTCCTTATACACATAGTTTCTTCATTATACCACATTCCTCTCCTTCTTTCACAAGCTAATCTTTATTCTGCTGACTTTATTTCACCAGAATTTTCAAAATGATAGTATAATAGTTAAAAAGGAAAAGGAGGCTGTTATGGCTATTAAATTTACGCGTTCAGATGATTTAGATAAAATGTTTGAAGAATTTGCAACGTTACCTAAAATCGAAAAAATAGAATTTCCTGATGAAAAAGAAAAAAAGATTAAAAAAGAACAAAAGGCTAAAAAGTTATGAGTTTTTTTAATCAACTACCACCTAGCGTTTTGCAAGCTGGTGCGATTTTCCTCTCCATTATTATTGAAGCACTACCTTTTGTGCTAATTGGGAGTATTATTTCAGGTTTTATAGAGGTTTATATCACACCAGACAAAGTTTATCGCTATCTGCCTAAAAATAAATGGTGTCGAATTTTCTTTGGTACTTTTATTGGCTTCATTTTCCCTTCTTGCGAATGTGGAATTGTCCCTATTATCAATCGCTTTTTGGAAAAGAAAGTACCGAGTTACACAGCTGTACCTTTTATGGTGACAGCGCCGGTTATCAATCCCATTGTTCTTTTTGCGACTTACTCTGCTTTCGGGAATTCCTTTAAAATGGCTTTGCTCAGAGCTCTTGGCTCTATTGTTGTAGCAATTATTCTAGGAATTTTCTTTGGCTTTCTCAACACAGCAACTATTCAAAAAGAGAATCGAGTCATTCAGCATGAACACGACTTCTCCCATTTAAGTCAGCCAAAGAAAGTATTTCAAGTGTTTGTGCAGTCTATTGACGAATTTTTTGATACAGGTCGTTACTTAGTCTTTGGTTGTCTCTTTGCCAGTCTAGTGCAAGTCTACGTGCCTACACGCATCCTGACTTCCATTAGTGCAACACCGCTTATGGCTATTTTGCTATTGATGCTGCTTGCATTTCTTCTCTCACTTTGCAGTGAAGCAGATGCCTTTATCGGCAGTTCGCTCATTTCTAGCTTTGGTTTAGCGCCAGTTCTGGCTTTTCTCGTCATTGGACCAATGCTAGATGTGAAAAATATCCTCATGATGAAAAATTACCTCAAAGGACGATTCATCTGGCAATTCATTGGAATTGTTAGTTTAGTTGTTGTCATTTACTCTTGGCTTGTGGGGGTGGTGCTATGATTCGTTTTCTAATTTTAGCTGGTTACTTTGAAACCACCATGTATTTGCAACTTTCTGGCAAGCTCAATCAATACATCAATATGCATTTTTCTTATTTGGCATATATTTCCATGATACTTTCTTTTGTGCTAGCTATTGTGCAGCTCATCGTCTGGATGAAAAAAATGAAAGTACACAGCCATTTGACGAGCCACTCAGCAAAATTTGCTAGCATTGCTTTTCTTGTTGTACCACTTATCGTTGCTCTCTTCTTTCCAACGGTCAATTTGGACTCTACAACCGTTTCTGCTAAGGGCTACCATTTTCCTCTAGCTGATGGTAGTTCAAAGAGCATTCAGGCTGATGAAGGTACTACCAATCAATACCTGAAGCCTGATACCAGTACCTATTTTACTAAAAGTGCTTACGAGAAGGAAATGCGGGCAGCTGCAAAAAAATATCTGAAAAAAGATGTCATCTCCGTTACGACGGAAAATTATATGGAAGTCATGGAAGTCCTCTATGATTATCCAGATGAATTTGCAGGGAAACGGTTAGAATTTACTGGCTTTGTCTACAACGACCCAAGTGATAAAAACAGCCAGTTTCTTTTCCGTTTCGGTATTATCCACTGTATCGCAGATTCAGGGGTTTATGGACTTCTGACAACTGGTAATACAGAGCATTTTGAAAATAATACTTGGATAAGAGCGAGTGGAAAAATCACTATTCGCTACCATAAGCAACTAGGACAAAGCTTGCCAACGCTTGAAGTGGATAGTTTCAAGAAAGTTGAAAAACCCAGCAATCCTTATGTTTACCGCGTATTTTAAACCACATTAAATAAGCAAAAGAAGACCTGATAAGTATTTCTCTAGGTCTCCTATTATGCTCTTTTATAAGTAATTATGATAAAATAAGAGAAATTTATATTTTTAGGAGGTATTATGTCACATCCAAACCAACCCGTTTCAAGGAAAACCTTGCTCTCTATTCTCGCTACAGCACTCATTGCTTTTGCTGGAATTCTATCTGAAACCAGTATGAATGTCACCTTTCCGCACCTTATGAAAGTTTTTCATACAGACCTTGGCACATTGCAATGGATTACAACAGGTTATCTGCTAGTTGTCGCTATCACGATTACACTTGGAGCCACTCTAGCACACAATTGGTCTGAGCGTAAAATTCTATTCACCAGTCTAGCTATGTTTACGCTGGGTAATGGCGTTGCGATGATTGCCCCTAATTTTGCCCTACTTATGTTAGGACGCATTCTGCAAGGAGCATCCACAGGAATTGCTACCCCTCTCATGTTTAACCTTATCGTGGAACGAATCCCACGCAGCCAAATCGGATTTTACATGGGACTGTCTGGACTCGTTATAAGCCTAGCTCCTGCGATTGGTCCCACTTATGGCGGCTTTATGATTGGCTTGTTTGACTGGCACATGATTTACACACTCATCATGCCCGTTCCGATTATCTCCTTCATATTAGGATTTTTATTTTTAGAAAATACCCCCAATAAACAAAAACGTCCTTTTGAGTGGATTTCTTTCTTGCTTCTTACACTTTCACTGACTTTTTCTATCATGATGATTTCTAGCTTAGAAGAAGGTAGCTTTAATTGGACTTTTGTCATCATCTTTTTATTATCACTTGTCCTTTTCGTTTGGCGAAGTTTAACGGTAGTGCATCCTTTTTTAGATATTCGTATTTTGAAAAATCCAGTTATTTTACTAGGAATTATTCCTTTCTTTCTCTACCAATTTTCAAATTTATCAGCCAATTTTCTGATTCCTAATTTCTTAGTTTTAGTAAAACACGAGGCTACTTCTGCCGCTGGCTTTGCATTGCTTCCTGGAACAATGTTAGGAGCTTTTTCGGCACCTTTCTTTGGAAAATTATATGACACCAAGGGACCCAAACTTTCTCTATATGGTGGGAATCTCCTCTTTTTCTTAGCCGTTTTCGTTTTTGCATTCTTTACAAAAGCCTTAACATTACCGCTCATCATCCTTTTTTATATTTTCTTTACGATTGGGCGCAATCTGGCTTTCAACAACACGATGGCCTTATCTGTTTCACAAATTAGTCGTGAGAAGTCGCCAGATGCCACAGCACTTTTTCAAATGGCTCAAACATTTGCTGGAGCTTTAGGAACGGCGATTGCTGCTATCATGGTCAATCAAGCTCCTGATACTACGACAGGTGTGCATCTTGTCTTTCTACTCCTTTTCTTCCTCGTTATCCTTATTTTTTATCTCTTTTACTCTTTATTTCGAGCTATCAAAAATCAGAAATTTTAATCAATTTATGGTAAAATAAATAAAATATTAGAAAATGGGTGTTCAAAATGTCTTCAAAAGTGATTATTACAATTTTTGGTGCCAGTGGAGATTTGGCAAAAAGAAAACTCTATCCTTCTCTTTTTAGATTGTATAAATCTGGCAATCTGTCTAAGCATTTTGCCGTTATCGGTACAGCTCGCAGACCTTGGAGCAAGGAATATTTTGAATCTGTCGTGGTCGAGTCTATCACAGAACTTGCAGACAGCCCTGAACAAGCGCAAGAATTTGCTAGCCATTTCTATTATCAAAGTCACGATGTCCAAGATACCGAGCATTATATTGAATTGAGAAAACTACAAAATCATCTCAATGAGCACTATCAAGCAGAACACAATAAACTTTTCTTCCTATCTATGGCTCCTCAGTTTTTTGGTACGATTGCCAAACATCTCAAATCAGAACAAATTGTGGACGGGAAGGGATTTGAACGCTTAATTGTAGAAAAACCTTTTGGCACAGACCTAGCTTCTGCTAGCAAACTGAACAACGATTTGTTGGCAACATTTGACGAAGAGCAGATTTTCCGGATTGACCATTATCTCGGCAAAGAAATGATTCAAAGTATTTTTGCCATTCGCTTTGCCAATCTTCTTTTTGAAAATGTCTGGAATCGTGATTATATTGACAATGTACAGATTACCTTTGCTGAAAAGTTAGGTGTGGAAGAACGTGGTGGTTATTACGACCATTCAGGTGCACTGCGCGATATGGTGCAAAATCACACACTTCAACTCCTGTCTTTGCTTGCTATGGACAAACCCAAAACTTTTACCAAAGATGATATTCGTGCTGAAAAAATTAAGGCTTTCAAGCACTTACACAAGCCGTCCGATAATGATTTGAAAAAGCTCTTCATTCGTGGTCAATACACTTCTGGCAAAGTGGACGGGAAAAAGTACATTTCCTATCGTAGTGAACCAAATGTTGCCCCAGAATCTACCACAGAAACCTTTGCTTCTGGTGCATTCTTTGTAGATAGTGACCGATTTCGCGGGGTGCCATTTTTCTTCCGTACTGGAAAACGTCTCACTGCCAAAGGAACCCATGTCAACATTGTCTTCAAGCAAATGGAATCCATTTTCGGCTCCTCGCTTCAACCAAATGTGCTGACGATTTACATTCAACCAACTGAAGGATTTTCTCTTAGTATGAATGGCAAAGAACTGGGCGAGCAATTTAACTTAGCTCCATTGACACTTGATTATCGTACAGATGCAACAGCTTCTGGTGCGTCACCAGAACCTTATGAGAAGCTCATCTACGATGTACTAAACAATGACTCAACCAATTTTAGCCACTGGGACGAAGTTCGCTCTAGTTGGGAATTGATTGACCGTATTGAAGCCTTGTGGGCAAATAACGAAGTTCCCCTTCATCATTACAAATCAGGTACTATGGGACCCGAAGCCAGCTTTGAACTCCTTAACCAATTTGAAGCTGATTGGAACTGGCGTCCAGATGAAGCCTATCGCAAAGAAGGACGATTGGGGTAAAGTAAATATATACAAAAGACTTGCAATTCATTTGCAAGTCTTTTTTCTTATACCAAGCCCTCTAAGAGCCCTTTCATAAAGTTTTCAGAGTTAAATACTCCAATATCGTCAATTTTTTCTCCGAATCCAATCAGTTTAACTGGAATATCCAGCTCTTGACGGATTGCAAGAACAACACCACCACGCGCTGTTCCATCAATTTTCGTCAAGACAATTCCTGTTACTGGCGTAATTTTTGAAAATTCCTTAGCTTGAACAAGGGCGTTTTGACCAGTTGATGCATCCAGTGCCAAGAACGTTTCATGTGGCGAAGCTGGATCTACCCGTTTGATAATCCGTCCAATTTTTTCCAACTCTGCCATTAGGTTATCTTTGTTTTGCAAGCGTCCGGCCGTATCAATCATTAGAATATCCACATTTTCAGCCTTTGCACGCTCCATACCGTCATAAACAACGCTAGCTGGATCACTCTTTTCTGGACCTGTCACAACCGGAACATCTACTCGACGTCCCCATTCCACCAACTGAGCAACAGCTCCTGCACGGAAAGTATCTGCTGCAACTAACATGACTTTCTTGCCAGCCTGCTTATATTTATAAGCCAATTTCCCAATCGAAGTGGTTTTCCCAACTCCGTTTACACCCACAAAAAGCATGACTGTCAAACCGTCTTGTAAATTGATTTTTTCGTTAAATTGACCATCTTTCTCATAGATGTCTACTAACTTTTCAATGATGACCCGACGAAGGACATCTGGCTTTTTGGCATTTTCAAGGCGAGCTTCTTGGCGTAAGGCTTCTGTCAGATTAGAAGCGACTTGCACTCCCACGTCACTCGTAATCAAGAGTTCTTCTAACTCTTCAAAAAACTCCTCATCTACCGAGCGAAAATTAGCAAAGAAAGCATTAAGCCGCGCTCCAAAACCTGTCCGTGTCTTCTTGAGACTGCGGTCATACTTTTCCTGAACCGTTTCTTCTTGAATAAATGAACTTGCTTCAATTGGTTCGCTAATAGTCTTCTCTACCGTAGTTGACTCTGCTGAGCTTGACCATGCGTTCGCTTCGTTCAGCTGCCTCATATTTTCTTGTTCTGCCTGCTGTCTTCTAGCTTCTGCTAAACGTGACTGTAAATCTGTGGCAGCTGGATGAGTCGTATATTGCGAAAAAGCTGCTGTCTCGTCAGGTTGTGGAGTTCCCATTTCATTCTGCAATGTATGATTTTCTGGAGCTTGCGAATCATTTTCAGCTGACTCTGCATCTGCCACTATATCAGCCAACCTTGGCTCCATTTCTTCTACTTTTTCTTGAATGGTTTCAAGACGTGCCTCATCCTCAGCAAAACGTTCTTTCAATTCTGTTTGGAATGTTTGTTCATCTAGATTCTCAGATTGCGTATTCTCTACAGGAGCTGTTTCTACTTTTTCTAGATTCTTGCCTTGATCATCCTCTGATACTATTTCTACAGCTTCTTCAGGAATATTTTCAACTGGTTTTTCTTCTTTTTGGCGACCAAAAAGGCGATCAAATAAACCCATTAAATCCCTCCTTTATTTCAGTGCATATTTTTCTATAGCCCAAGCAACAGCATCTTCGTCATTCGTCATCGGCGTCACTACATTGGCGACTTCTTTGACTGCTGCTACTGCATTTTGCATAGCTACACCAAGCCCTGCCCATTTTATCATAGACAGGTCATTTGCTTCATCTCCGCAAGTCATGACTTGACTTTGTTCAATTCCTAAATGAGCAATCAATTTTTCTAAGCCATTTGCTTTATGGACATTCTTCGGAGACCATTCTAACAGCATATCGCGCGACTTAAAAATTTCATATTTGTCAAATAAATCGGACGAAAGTTGAGCGATGCCACGATCAAGCGGATCTGGTGCATAAGCTGTTACACATTTATTATAAGTCTGTTGGCTAGATAAGTCTGCAAATGAAACCGACTCAAATGTTAAAGCAGGATTGCAAGTTTGGTAAAGCGATTCATGGTCTGACTGGATTTGGTAGACAGTTCCTTCGCAAATCGCATCTAGTGGCAAGCCTAACTTTTCTGTTTCCTCAAAAATGCGAGCCACATCGTCATAGGCAAAAACTGTTTTATCAAGAATTTCACCTGTATTGCGTTGCACCAAACCACCATTAAAAGTAACGGTGTATTCGTCCTCTTGATTGGCTACGCCCAGTTCGTTTAAGAAAAGCTCCATTGCTTTTAGAGGGCGACCGGTCGTCAAAACAATCTTAATTCCCTGCTCTTGAGCGGCTTTAAGCGCCGCTAAATTTCGAGCAGAAATTTTTTTCTCAGAAGTCAGTAAAGTCCCATCTAAATCTAGGGCAATCAATTTTATCTCTGCCATTATAAGCCCTCCATATACGTCATAACTGAATGCGCCGCATGATGCCCAATGACCTCTTTGGCTACTTCCAAAATCTCTGGACGAGCATTTTCAGGGGCAATGGGATAACCTGCTACTTGCATCATGTGTAGATCATTCAAATTGTCACCAAATGTCATGACCTGATCCATTTCAAGATTTAATTTCTTCGCCAATTCGACAATGGCAACGCCCTTGTCTACATAGTCTAGGACAATATCAATTGACTTATAACCTGTCGTCATAGCTTTGACACCGGGAACGTGTTCATTGACCCAGGCCTCACCAACAGCTACTGTTTCTTCAGAAAAATTGGTTGTAAATTTGAAAATTTCATCTGTAATATCCTCCAAGCGAGCTACTTTTTGGATATTTTCATTATAATGCGTACTAAAAGCTAAATAAGCTGGATCAACCGTTTCTAAAACATAGCAGCCCTTTTTACCTGTTAGAAGCAATTCACTGGTATTGATGAAAGGAGATGTCTTCAATTTCTCAAAAGCTGACAGATAAAAATCTTTGGACATGGTTGCTTCATAGAGATCTTCTCCGTGAAATTTTACCAGACTGCCATTTTCAGCAATAAAAATTATCTCATCTCGCACATCCTCAAATAGCTTTTCTAATGACAGCAAACTGCGTCCACTGGCTACTGCAAAATAGATGCCCTTTTCTTTAAAACGGAGCAACAACTGCTTCAGTCGAACCATATCAAACTGCCCTTTGTCATCTAAAAAGGTGCCGTCCATATCTGTTGCTATCAATTTAATCATACAATCTAACCATTTCCCTTTCAAGGGGGTGCAAAACCCAAGTGGATTGTGCAACTCACATTCTACTACAACTTCTCTCATTATACCATAGAAACCTCAAAATTGACACGCCTAATCTGCTATAAATCAATCCGTAAGCCATTTTTAAAGGTTAGGAAAATTTTCTTGTCTTCTTTGATATCCAATCGCTCAACGCTGGTCTGCCAGAGTTCTTGGTTGAAGTCTGTGATGAGGTCATCCTGCTCTTTAAAATTTTGGATAAAACCATCAAGACTGAGCTGCTTACTTTTCTGCTCTTCCAAGACTGACCTAGTTTCCTGCAACTCTTTCTGTTTTTCTTGATAGGCTGTTACCAAGGTATTGTACTGTTCTTGGTAGAGGTCTTGATTCTGAGCTTTCCTTGCATTCCTATCGACCAAGTCCTCGATGTCTTGTCGTATGGTTTCAAGATGATGCTCCAAGTCATCAAGCCTAGCTTCAAGTGACGAAGTGTCTTTTGCCATGTCAATCAAGAGTTCCGTATTAGCGATAATCTCATCTCGGTTACTGAGGAGTTGATTGATAGCTGATAGGAACCAACCTTTAATCTCTTCCTCCGTCACATGAGGTGTCTGACATTTATGCTCACCCTTGTACTTGGCATTGCACTGGTAGATAGTGCGTTTGTACTTGCTGGTAGAGTGCCACACCTTACTGCCAAAAGCTGACCCACAATCACCGCAGAATAGTCGTCCTGTGAAAATGTTGCTGGTTTGCCGTTTCCTTTCCAGCTTATCCAATTCAACCTGAACCAAATCAAAGACTTCACGTTTGATAATGGCTTCATGGTTGTTCTCCACATAATACTGTGGAAGTTCCCCTTCATTGAGTTTAGTGCTTTTTGTCAAGAAGTCCGTTGTAAAACTTTTCTGAAGGAGGGCATCCCCTTTGTATTTTTCATTCCGAAGCATACGCTTGACCGTGCCATAGCTCCACTGCCTTTTCCCTTGTGGCGTTGGAATCCCTTGGGCAGTCAACTCTCTTGCAATTTTGTTGGGGTTGTTTCCCAATAAAACTTGATGAAAAATATACCTAACGATTTTAGCTTCTTCGTGGTCAATTTCAAAACCACCCGTGTCACTTTTCTTGAAGCCTAGAACTTGGCTGTAGGAAAAGGTCACTTGCCCTTCAGCCAACTGGCGTCGTCTACCCCAAGTCACGTTTTCTGAAATGGAACGGCTCTCTTCTTGGGCAAGACTCGACATGATGGTAATCAGAAGCTCCCCTTTGGAATCAAAGGTCCAAATGTTCTCCTTTTCAAAATAGATTTCAACGCCTGCTTCCTTGAGCTTGCGAACCGTTGAGAGGGAGTCTACCGTGTTTCTGGCAAATCTACTGACTGACTTGGTTAAAATAAGGTCTATCTTTCCGTCAAGGGCATCTTCCACCATTTCTTGAAAGCCAAGTCTCTTTTTGGTGTTTGTTCCAGAAATCCCTTCATCGGAATACATCTTGACAAATTCCCAATCCGAGCGACTGTTGATGTAGTCTGTGTAGTATGTCATCTGTGCTTCATAAGAAGTTGTTTGGTCTTCATGGTCAGTTGACACCCTGGCATAGCCTGCCACTCGTCGTTTGGTAAATCTGGGAAGTTCAACCTTATGGGTGACTTGTTTGGCTGGTTCTATCGTGATAACTTTTTTCATGTCTACCGTCCTTTCTGAATGATGACGTGTTTTTCTTCTCCATTTCTATAGATCGCTTTAGCTTCATTGGTCACGCTATTAAAAGAAATATGGTGAATGTCTTCTGTATTTATGCTCTCACCAAAAGCTTGAAAGAGCTGTTCTTCTGTAACGGTACGTCCTAAACAAGTCTCAACACCTTTGGCATCTCTTGTCCTGCAATAATACCTCACTCGCTTTTCCTGATTAAATTTGGTCTCCAAAGTCAGAACCATGTCTAAACCGCAGTGCTCACAATACACTTTGCCTTGTAACTTTGCTAGGGCATCATGCTTTGAGACTCTCCTCCTAGCACGACGCTTTTTCTCTTGATTGACCAGTTGGAAATACTCCGGTGTCACAATAGCTTCATGGGCATTCTCAACGATATACTTCGCCATCTGCCCATCATTTAGAATGGAGCGACTGCCAAATTGATCTCGAAAGGTCTTCTGTAAAATCAGTCGTCCACAGTAGGCTTCTTGATCAAACATGTTATAGATGACTCGTTTAGTGAAGCGATTCCCTAGCCTTGTTCGCTCACCCCTATCATCAAGCCTTTTAGCTATTTTAGGGGCTGAAAGTCCTTCCATATACCATTCGAAGACCTGCCTGACAATAGAGGCTTCATGGGGTTCAATCACATACTCGTCGCCATTCCACCGATAGCCAAAGATGTCTTGAGGAATATAAGGTTTCCCTTCTTCAAAGCGTTTCTTCACTCGCCATCTGATGTTTTGACTGATAGACTGTGATTCTTCTTGAGCCATGGAGGCAAGCAGGGTTAAAAGCAACTCCCCTTCAGCGGTTAGGGTGTCAATCTTCTCCTTTTCAAAGCGAACACTGATACCAAGTCGCTTCAGCTCACGAACAGTTTCCAAAAGCTCCACCGTATTTCGCCCAAAGCGTGAAATAGACTTGGTTAAGATAAGGTCAATCTTACCCTTACGACAATCTTCAAGTAACTGTTGAAAGTCTCGTCTATAAGCTTGACTGCGACCACTAATGGCTGAATCGCTGTAAACTCCCACATAGTCCCATTCAGGATTTGCCTGTATCAATTGGCTGTAGTGGCTGACTTGATTGGATAAGGACTGGAGTAAACTCGTATGCGAAACCCTAGTGTATGCGGCCACCTTTAACCTTTTAATGGCAGTTACCTTCTGGGCTTGTATCGTTTTGATTTGTTTCATTGATACATCTCCTTTCGCTATTATATATCACTCTAAAGCCCTTATTTATCAAGTCTTTAGGCCACTAATTGGCTCATAAAAGGCTCATATTTTTCGAGCATTTTTGCCTTAAATTCTTGGAAGATGGCTTCAGAAATCAGACCCTGGGACAGGAGCTGCTTTGCCTGTGCCATAGTCAGTTGGTAGGTAAGTTCTTGTTGAAAGTCTTGTTCTGTCATTTCTTGTCTCCAAATCTAGCAGTCACATAGCACTTACGACTACAATATTTTCTCTTAGGATTAGCGTAGGAGGTAAACTCACCCCCACAAGCCAAACAGACATGCTCGGTATAGGCCTGTCGATTGACTTCCTCCAAATGGCTGTTCCACCATGTTTGACGGCAGGGTGTTCCACAAAAGCGTTTCTTTTTCTTACCGTCTATATGCGTCAAAACACGACCACAAGCATGACAATAATCTGGTAAAAGCTCATCTGTTTTCTCACCAGCCTCAATCACCTCACGACGACAAAATGACTTTATGGTGTTAGACGATAGACTGAGCTTTACGCCAATGGCTTTATAACCAAGTCCATGTTCTCGTAAATAACGAATAGCTGCTTTTTGTTCTGGGGTCATGACTTTCCTCCTTCTACCTACTAGGGGAAGATGGTGAGGATTTAGTCCAACTTTTGAAGAAAAAAAGCAAAAAGAAAAAGCCTAATGTCTCCACCAGGCTTAAAATCTTTTATCCTAATCTGAACCAACCGATAACTTTTCCAAGTTTGACGGTGCCAGTCGCATCATAAAGTGAGCCATCTGCCATCCAGACACGCTTCACTCGACGGGTAATACCGCCACCACCAATTTCCAGTTGGTCATTGATACCGTTCTTGTTGTGGTCAGAGTAGCCATCGACATTCTGCTCAACCCCATCAATGCTTGTACCATCTGAATCTGTGATACAAATGCCGATGTGACCATAAGGATGACTGTCTGTCTTAATAACATAGAAGTCACCAGCTTTAGGGTTAACGCCCCAAGCGTCCTTAATGACTGTAAAGCCGTTAGCTTTCGCCTTGGTTAAACAATCGATGGCATTGGTGTATGCCATGTCCTTGTCGGTCAACTCCTGCACAATCTTATCCACCAGACTGACGCATTGTCCACCATAAGGGTTGGTAGGAACAGTCACTTTCTGACCAACTTTAGACAGTGCTGAAGCAACCGCGCGTTGGGCAAGACTTGTTGCTACTGCTTTGATGGAACTCGTCGCCTTATGGACTTTCAAGGTTTGACCAATCTTTAAGACATCGGTTTTCTTCAAACCATTCAAGGCTAAAAGACCATCAACCGTTGTCCCAGATTTTCGTGCAATTCGCCAATAGCTATCTCCCTTTTGAGCCGTATAGGTCTGTTCTGAATGACCAAGGCTGGTTCCTTCCACATCCTGTTCCAGTACCCAAGATGTAATCCCTTCAAGTAAGTAGGCTCTCTTACTACGAGATTGGTTTACGGCTTTGACTTGGAGGATTTTGTAGGTGCGACCTTTGACCCAACTTGCCATCGCTTGACCCGTTTGGTAATGAGTCGCATGACCAAGCACACGAACACTATCCCCAACGTGATAAACAGGGCTGGTAGAAGCATGGGGCTGTCCTCCTTGCTTACTGGGGGTGGCAGAGACAACTGTCTTCACCTCCTCTTGGGTAATAGCAGAGACGAGACCTTTGGCCAGTTCTTCCTTCTTATTTTCAAAGATAGTCATGTCCTCTTCGTTATCAATAAAGGCAATCTCCACCAAGCGGTAAGTGTACCCACGGTTCTTAGCTTCGTTGGCATTATAGAGCCAATCCACTTTCTTAATCCCACGGTTTTGGAAATGACGGCTAAGGACAGATAGAATAGCCAAATCCTCCTTATCAGCCGTCAAAGAAGATTGAATGAGGACTTCCGTTCCTCGTGCAGTGCCATTAAAGGCATTGAAATGAAGCTCGGTAACAGAGTCATAGCCCTTACCAAGGATTGCCAGTGACTTATAATCATAAACATTTTGGTCTGTGATATAATCGATGTTTTTGCCGCTGTACTTGGACATGAGTCTAGCCAACTCACGAACCTTTCCGGCTTCTGTGATGCCACGTTTACTATTCACTGCTCCTGGATCATAGGTAGTGCGTCCTTGCCCATGTCCACAAATCACTAGATGTTTTCCCATGTTAGTCTCCTTCTTTTTCGTTGAATTGTTTTAAGAGTGCTTGCAGTTTCTCAGGGATAGGTAAACCAATCCGCACCGCATTTTCCAAAATACTCAAGCCTTCATTACTCAAGTAAAAGAAAATCACCATGGTGCGAATCGCTCCACCCTGCTTGATGATTTCAGTATCAATGAGGTGTCCCACAGATACCAAAAAGAGAATGGCTATCTTTTTGAAGATACCCTTAAATCCAATATTGCTAGCAAGCCTTTTCTCAACTGCTGCTGCCATAAGACCTGTGATGTAATCGATGGCAATAAAAATCATCAAAGCGAAGAAAAAGCCATCAACTTCTCCAAAAATCGAACCGATAAGCCCTCCAATCGCTGAGAAGAGAACTTTGTTTGTTGCCAGTAATTCTTTCATAATGACACTTTCCTTTCTTATGCTGTCCTACGCCAACGGTAAACCGTGACGTAAGGTTGTAAGTTGTTGTGTGGCTTGTTGCCACCAGTATTTCCTGTGTTATTCCCTTGAGGGTAAAGACTAGAGTTCCCATCTGAAGAGTAGTCTCGTCGAATAGCCTGATTGCCATTATTGGCAGATACATACTGAGCGTGCGAGTGAGACGGCATTTCATCAACCGTCAAGGTATGTGTTTTACTACCGCCTGATTTATTAACGCTCTTAAACTCACTTTCATTCTCAGATACGCCAACTAAGACCCTGCCATTGCCAAACCTCTCCCAAGTCCCACCCATAATGGTAGCTGGACTGGTACTTGACGTCGACTCGTAAATCACACCGACTGGGTAAAAGATATCAAGAAGTTTCTTATTCTTCATATAAATCTCACCGTCAAAATAAGCAGGTAAACTCCCATCCACATCAAGTACCCCTCTTGTCCACGCTTTGCCTATCCCCATACCAGATGGACTTAAGCCGTAGACGACCTTCTCTGGACCAACGGTAAATTCAAAGGTCGTGGCATAAAAGAGGTCTGCGAGCTTTCCAATAATGTTGTAGGATTTTGTCGTATCGTAGGTACCCCCTAAAATAGCTTGGAAATCCGTCTTTGTGTGTTCCGTGGTTGACGTCCAGTTGGCCGCACCACCAGCGTTTGTGACCTTCTGGCCACTTGCCAAATCAACCACTTCCCATGTCAAGGTTGCCTTATTCTTTTGAACACTATTGATGGTTAGAGGGGCAATCTTAAGCTTTCGTGTGACCGTCACCTGATTCATACTAGAACCGGCACGAACTGCTGAAAATGAAAAGATAGGTTTGAAATACTCTAATAGGGTTATCTCCACTTCTTTTCGAGCACTTTGTCGCCCTCTCGAATCAGTCACATAGGCAGAGACCTTAGCGCGACCAATCCAGTTGATACCTCCCAAAAGACCGTTATTACTCGTTACCACATTAGGCAGTTGAACCCACTGATTATTCTCAAATTTAAAGACCTCTGCACGATAACCCGTTGAAGGAATGATCGATCCGTAAACACCCGCTCCTTGATTAAAAGTCACTTTAGGGTTAGACACTAACTGGGCAAAACTTGTACTAGTTAAAATCGTTTTTGCAGTGGCATGGGATTCTGAAACAGAAATACTACCCAAGGTTGGAACAACTGACGTCGGTAGGTTGAGGGTAATGGGAATTGTCATAGAACCTATTGTCTTATCACCATAGATAGTAGCTAGCGTTAAATGACCGTTACCTGAGGTGTTATTTGGAATTTGAGTTGCTAATTGCGATATTGATGGCGTCCAAGTTACAGAGGTCGCAATGCCTGTTCCAATGGTGCCACTTAGAGATCCAAAATGCCATGTGATATTATGGGTAAAATCACTACTAGCGCGCTTAATCGTAATGGTTACGACTTTCCCCATCATATTCCCAGAAACTGTAGCACTCGATGACCGTGGAATATCACTTAAACGTAGCGTTTGTGAACCTGTATTCAAGGTGCCAGGCGACCAGCCACCAGACCCAGTGAAGGTCGCTGAAAAACTGATGGTTTTTGACCCATTCGAATCATGTGACACAGTGATGGTCTTATCAATCAAGTGAAGAGAACTATGAGCAGTATACATATCTGGTCGCCCTGACCAAGAAAGCGTCTGGCCATTGATAGACACACTTGCCCTACAGTCATACATCCCAAAGGTCGTATAACCATTCTTTAGCCAAAGTTGGACTCGGACAGTAGATGTATTATTAGCCGTTGAAGTTCCTGTTTCTTCCACTCGTAAAAGTAGGGTATAGCCCCTATCATTATTTGAACCATAATCTGCCATAGGATCTCCTTTCTACTTGGCATCAATAAAACGACAAACTAGATGCTTGGCATTATGCCTTGCGGCTTCTAGTCGGTAATAACCAACCTGTAAGGTCTCCACAAAAACCCCATGATGAATTTTAATGACACCAGCTGTAACCGTCATGACGGCATTACCAGCTGACTTAATCATCATCCCTTGTGAGGTTAATTCGATATATTCAGAGTTATCCTTCTTACCAATAATCACCCCATTATCACCAGCTCTCAGATAAGTATTGACAAAGTTAAGCAATAGACTGTTGGCTTTAAGATCGGCTTCAATCGCTGCGATACGAGCTGTATTATCAATAAAGTCTTGATTAAATTGCGCAAGGACAGCTTCATTATTCTTCTCAAACTCTTTATAAGACTTGAGCCAATCAGCTACTTCTTTTGCCAAAGCTCTCGCTTCAAGGTCCACTCGGAGAGATTCTGTCTTTTCAGTTAGAAGGTCTAATTGCTGCTTCATAAACCCGTTGTCAGCTTTGGTATCAATCTGAGCGATAAGATCATTCAAAGAAGGCCCAGGCGCTGAAGCAACGTTGCCATCTTCCAATTGAACATTTCTAAGATAAACCACATCTCCTACTGACCACGAACCTGACTTTAAGTAAAAGATATAAGAATAGTACTGATAACTACTTACTTTCCATGAAGAAACAAACCTTTGCCAATCTGTTGTTACTTCGTAAGCTTTCGTTCCACCGAGTTCACAACCCATATTGAGTGTGACAGATTTTGAACACTTAATATCAATTGAAAAAGTCATAGTCGCACCAATTCGACTCCTTAAATCATAGAAGTTCCGATGAAATCCAGCTGTACCTGCTTTGGTACAGGTCATCTTTACAGTCACGCCACTAACAGAACTCGTATCCTCAACCACCTCCTTCTTCCACTCAGAGGTTACTGATGAAAAGGTCACAGCCTTCATGGCGTAATCGTCAATGTAATTACGACCTCCCAGTTCCGTTCCCTCAAAAAAGGAAGACCAGGTATAGTCACTAGGATTGGTTGAAGGCGTAGCACTCTCCCTATTGACAGCTAGTCCGAGGTAGCGTTTGCCAGTTGAGACGGCAGAAATCCCATCTCCCTTGTCACTATCTGCGTACATGCGCCAAGTGTATAGGGTCTTTCCATCCTTACCAGCCTTTCCATCCACACCCTTATCCCCATAAACTCCGATGACAATTGGCGTTGTTACCGTTGTTGAGCCATTAGTAAACGTGGTTTTTTCATAGTTCCACAGATACTTAAGCGTTGAGGTGAGTGAGGGAATAGTTTTGCTCCAACCAGAGCTTGTTGTGGTAATACCAGTCTTTTGTGCAGAGACTAAGTAGTACTGCTCCCTTAATTGAATGCCCACCCCATCTGCTCCGGCGTCCCCCTTTGGTCCAGGGGTTAAAGAGATAGTTTTAAGATCAACTTTTGTCGCTAGGCTGTCCCCTCTCACCTTTAGGAGTGGCGTATCAATTGAAAGACTCCCATCCCTATCCAAACTAAAGACTGGGGTGTGCTGGCCAGGAATAACAACCTTGTCTGCTTCAATTTCTAGGCTCTTCACATACTCTGATAGAATCTGTTGAGAGACAAGCCTTGTCATCCATGCTGAACTAGAGACGGTCAACTCATCAATCGTAGCTTTTTGGAGTGCTGCGACTCGTGCTTCAAGGGCATCCGTTGCCAGATAATCAAGGGCAGCTTTCTTCCCAGAACGCTCACCTTCTGCTTTGGCCTTAGCGATACCATCTTCAACTTCTGTTTGAAGACGCTCAAAGTGCCTATCAAAGACCTTCTTAAAATTAGCTCGCTCCTTAGACGCACGGTGTTCTGTAGCCGACTGATTGACATCAAGAATGGTCTTAGCCGCACTGGTTAGCGAATTGTTTCCTGATGATCCAGAGGTTGTAAAGCTAACCTCATCATCAAAGGTCACCAAAAGATACACTTCTTCTAGAGCATCAAAGGTATAACTAACTGCCTTTTTCTTAACATCTACCTTGTGCTTTTGACTTTTAAGAGTGACTGTATCTCCCAGATGGACTTCTTGACCATCAAGCTGATAAGCTTCAACGGTTATCTGTCTAGAGATGCTATCGATGTGCTCATGCGTGAACTTAGCCATCGCCCATTGGCGCAATTCTTCCTCTGTCTGAAGCGTGTTATTCTCATACCGTGCTTCGTGGACATAAGGGTATTGGTTAATGAGGGGACTTTCCACAACGACAGAAAGAACGGTATCCTCATCACTACCTTCTATCTGAAAGGTTGAGGTCGCATAGATGCGCGTAATGACCTTCTCAGAATCACCCTTATCCTCAAAAGCTTTCAGATTGTGATGGCTTGTGAGAATAACTCCCTTATCGTTGCCACGGTGTTTCTTAACTATCAGCTGAAAGTTATCACGAACGAGCTCACCTTCCCAGGTTCCAAGGATGGAATGTTTACCATCCATTAGAGCTTGATAAAGTGTCAAGTCTTCGTCAGACACATAGGTATGACGCTCCGTCACATCACTGTCAAAGCTAAAAAGTCCTAAATCAGATGGACAAACCTCAACCATCCTCATAAGGGCTGATTGGCAGGTGGTATTAGTCGCAGAAAAGGGCTTAATTTGACGTTTCATCACATCATCAGAAATGTGAGAGCACTCAAGCTCTACCCTATCGTCTTGAATTTTTGCCTGCTTAACACGAAAGAGCTGATTCCCCAAATCAGGAGTTGGACACAAAATCAACTCGTCTGCTCTAAGGGTTTCATGAACACCTGAATCCGTAATGGGGTAAGTTAATCGTAGCTGAAAGATACCATTTAGCTCCTCTTCGACCGTTGCACTCACCGTTTCAAATAATGGCTGACCATTCCATTTCGCTGTCTTTGTTTGACCATCAAGAAGGTAAAGCATCACACCCACCCCCAATTCGTCTCAAAGGTAAGCGATAGTATCCCACTGCCTAAAATCACTCCGACAGATTGTGTTGGATGACTAGCATCAATCGTGATGAAGTCCCCAGACCACTTGACAGCTTTCCCTGATAGGGTCTTAAAACTAGGACGGTCTGGGTGATTCACCATAACAAGAGGCTCTGTAAATTTCTCAATGCGAATCACTTGGTCCCCTACTGTAAACGAAGTCTCTGATACGGATTGACCAGTTATGGTAATGCTAGGAAAGGCAAGGGCAGATCCTTGTGTTTTTAACACACCATTGGCACTCAAAACTTGCCTATCCACACTCTTAAAAAAGCGAGTGGGGTGACAGATAAAGGTCACATCAATCACATACACATCATGGTCATCCTGCTTGATGTCAAAGCTATCCGTTCGGTAACACCAGAGCCTGGTGAGCTTAAGGCGTTCACTTTCTAGCCAAAACCCTTCCTGCATGAGATAAGCCGAGAACTCATTGACCCCTTTCTCACTCGCACCAATCAGATACAAGCGATAAGGTTTCTCAATCACTTCACGATGCTTATTGGTTTGAACAATCGCCCCACTCAATCCACGATGGTCTAGGAGTTGCGTTTTAGACCGTGGCACTTGAATGCTCGGTCTATCTTCCACAAGAACTTTAAAAAGAAAAGACGAGGTTCCTTTTCCATTCAGTACCAATTCATTATGTTTAATCACACTGTTCCTCCTCTCAGTAAGGCTTGTCGATTCATTTCATCAGCTAATCGACCAGCCACATAATCGGCTAGTTTTTTCATATCCGCTTCTTCACGAATCACAACATCCGTGATATTGACTGTTATGCTTGTTCCCTTGTTAGGCATGGTGGCTGCGATGCTGCGTCCGATACTGCCAAGAGTTTGGTTATTAAGAGGTAGAACTGCTTCACGTCCTGCCTCTCCTCCAACCATCAAGCTATCCCCTGTCATACCAAATGCCGTTGGCTTAGTCAGAATTCCACCCTTGGCGTACCACTGAATGGAAATCTTAGGTAAGCCACCTTTTAACCAATCAAGGGGATTGGCAGAACCTGACACACTAAAGTGCGGAAGAGGAATATGCGGCCACTTAATCTTGAAATTAAAGAGATTCTTAATGGCATTGATGGCTGAAGAAACCGCATTTTTTGCCCCATTGATAGCAATTGTAATGGTCGATTTGACCCCATTCCAGACAGAGGACACTGTGTTTGAAATACCATTTAGGACACCTGAGATAGTAGCCTTCATTCCGTTCCAAACGGAAGATACCGTTGAGCCAATACTAGATAGAATGGAACTAATCGTGGACTCAATGCCATTCCAGACATTACTAACAACACCCTTGATACTATTGAGTAAGTTTGTCATGGTGCCTTTGATACCATTCCAGGAATTGGAAATGAACTGCGCAATGGCATTTAGAACAATCGAAATCAGTGACTTGATGGCTTCCCAAACTGTAGAGACGACCTGCTTGATGGTTTCCCAGGCACCTGACCAATCACCCGTGATAATCTGCATAACTGCCTTGATAATACCTAAGACAACATTGATGGCTGTTTCAACGACCACTTTAATGATGTCCCAAGCTGTCGTGATAATCAGTTTGATATTCTCCCAACTGGCTTGAAGGTAAGGTCCAAGAATGGTCATGATGGTTTGAATGACTGTTGAAATAGCTGTCCACACGGTATTTGCGGCATTAAGGATTAGCTGTTGGTTCTCTGTCCACCAAGTAGTCAAGGTTCCCCATATCGACATAACAAAGCTTGATATCTGTTGGATAATGACAGATAAAAAGGCATAGATGGCATTCCAGATTTCTGTCACAGCTGTCCGAAAGCCTTCGTGATGTTGCCAAAGTTGTTGAATCCCAACAACCAGTAAGGCAATAGCGGCAATAACACCAAGAATAATCCCTACGATTGGAGCTGCTGCAGTTACCACCCCCATAATGGTTGTCCCCATAGCCATAGTGGCCGCTTGCAGGGCAATGAAAATCGGTAAGACTAAACCAAGAGCTGCGACCAAACTTCCGACGATGACAATAAACTGCTTGACTGGCTCTGATAGCCCAGAAAACCATGTGGCAACAGCTTGAAGTAAACTCGCTAATATTTCCAAGATAGGAGCTAGGGTTGCGGCAATAGCGTCTCCTATTTCAGCCATCGCTAACTTCGCCGTGTTTTGAGCGGTTGTAAACTGATCAATAGGATCAAGCGTCCCCTCATAAGTTTGCGTTACAATCCCAGCTGCCTTATCAGCTGTTCCTGCTAAATCTTCAAAAGACAAAGCACCACGCTTGATGGCATCAACCATACGAGGAGCTGCTTTACTTCCGAAGATTTCTGAGGCAAGAGAAAGAGCCTCTGTTTCACTGGTTGAAGTTTTGATTTGCTCAATGGTTCCAGCAAGTCCATCTTGAAGCGTAAGCCCATCGCCCGCATACTTAACAGCTGCCTTTGAGAGTGACGAGAGTGCTGCAGAAGAATCAACCCCTGCTTTTTCAAACTGTCCCATCAAGGTGACGCCCTCATCAAAGGAAAGGCCAAGGGCTTTGATTTGTGGTGCTCCCACTACTGCCTTGTCCATCAACTCTTGGACACCAACACCTGTTGCTTGGCTGGTATAAGTAACCGTGTCTAAAACACTTGATAAATCAGTCGCTTCAAGTCCATAGGCTTCAATCGCTTGTTTGGCTGAAAGGGCAGAGCTCGTCACATCACTCCCATTGATCTCTGAGAACTGAATCAACTGGGTAGAGGCTGATTTAAGAGCATCTCCTGTTAACCCAAATTGCGTATTCAACTCCCCTACGGCACTTCCTGCCGTATTAAAATCCGTTGGTAGTTCAGTGGCTAGGGTTTTAGCGATGTCTGTCATCTCTTCAAGGGCAGAACCAGTCGCTCCAGTTTTTGTGACAATGATATCCATACCCTCATCAACTTCAAGAAATGCGTCAAGCGATTGTTGACCGAAGTCAATCAATTTCTGTGACAACTCTCCCAGTTGGTCGCCAAACTCCATGAGAAGGTCAGCCTTTAAGAGGCTGTTTGTCTCTTCCAAAGAAGCCTTGGAACTCGCAGAGCTAGAGGCCAACTCCTCCATCTCATTTTGGAGATTGTTGTAAGCGGTCTTTGTCTCATTAAGAGTTTTCTCAAGCTTGTTAGCTTCAATTGAATTCTCCCCATACTCGCTCTTTGTCAAAGAGAGTTGTTGTTCCAGATTATGAATCTGTTTCTCAAGGATTTCTGAATGAGAAGCGACCTTTTGTTCGGCAAGTGCTAACTTATCAGCCTCACTTGCAGTCGAACCTAAAGCCGATTCTTGTAGCTTAAAGGAACTATTGAGTTTTTCGCTTTCTGACACCAACTGTGCCTGCTCATTTTGGAGACGATTGAGCTTGGACTGATTGGTTTCAACCTGCGCTCCGTTTTCTGAGAGAGCTCTGTTAACACTTTCTAGCTTTGATTCATAGCCCTTTAAGACTGTTTGAGTACTCTCCACCTCACGTTGGAAGGCACGGTATTGGTCTGCACCGATGTTACCGGCCTTGAACTGAGCCTCGACTTGGGCTTGAGCTTGACGAAGTGTGGCGAGTTTTTCTTTAGTTGTTTCAACTTGTTTGGCTAAGACTTCCTGCTTTTGGGTCAAAAGAGTGACATTGCCAGTATCAAACTTAAGAGCCTTGTCAATCTGACGCAGTTCTTTGGTGGCTTCAGAAGCCTGTTTGTTCACACCCTTTAAGGCATTTTGTAAGGGCTGGGTGTCGCCACCGATTTCAATGGTGATCCCCTTAATGTTTCCTGCCATCGTCACTCCTCCTCCCTACTAGAAATTGTCAAAGTCTGCTTGGGTAGCTTTGCGAACACCAGTCTCATCTCGGCTTCTTAGCTCCACATAATCCGTCTGATAATCCAGTGCCATGCCAATTGAGATGTGCTTTAAGTCATCAATGGAAAGGCCAGTCTCCTTACAACAAGAGAGGTAACTCTCTACCGTGAAGATTTCCTCGCTCGCTGTTTCGGAAGTTTCTGCTTTTTTCTGGTTGTCATCCCTTGGTTAAGCATGGACATCAAGACTGGCCCAACTTCCTGAAGGGGAAATTCCTCCATCGACATAAAGAAATCCTCGAATGGTTTGATTCGAGGATTGGCTGACTTGGCAAAGACCCAAAAGAGACGGTGGAAAAAGGTCATGTCGAAATCAGACAAGATAGATAGGTCAATCTGACTAGCCTTTAACTCTTCCCCCTCTTCCAATTGCTCAAGCTGTGTCATGATGGATTCCGCACTTAACATGTTAAAGAGATCCTGGAAATAATCTTTTCCAAATTGTTCCTTATAAGCAATTGGGGTGTAGGCATTCGTAGCCAAGGGATAGGTTTTCCCAGCAATGGTGATGTTTTGTCGCATGTTCTCCTCCTTTAAGCAGCTGGTTCAAAGACAGACTTAAACCAGTTCTCACGAATCTCATCACTTGTTTCTTCAGTCGTTCTGCGGCGAACAATCTTATCAAGTGGGCGTGGACTTGCCGTAAAGGTCAACTCTACCTCATTGATATCAGACCCAGACTTGGTTTTAGAGCCTACAGTTGGGCGTGAAGCGTAACAGTAATAAAGCACATGAAGCGTCTCTTTCTTGTCCCCTTCAAATCGGAACATGAGAGCGAAGTTCTTTTTCTTGCTGCTGGCAATCTCTGAAATGGTATTGGTGGTCACATCAAGTTGCTCGCCCAAAACACGAGTCAGAAACTCCTGAGACAAGAGGGCAACTTTGAGTGTTCCCTCATAGCCGTCATTGGATTCAGAGGTGTAAAAGTTGATGTTGTCTGCCTTGTAAGAACCCTTGTCTCCAGTTGGTTCAAGGGTTAGTTCTGCAGCACCACGAAGGCGCTCGACAGTACCATAAGTCAAAGCACCGGCAGCTCCCTCACTGGTGACTTCTGCCCAGTGGACATCTTGTAGGCCAAAGGTGACCTTGTTTTTTTCTGCCATGGTTATCCTCCTAATAGTGTGATGGAATAAATGGTTTGGTAGAGTTTCTCACTAGTGATGTAAGTCTCTACCTTGTCAAAATAAAGACGGTGGGCATCAAGAACTGATTCCACCGTCTTTTCTGTTGCTAAATCTTTCTTTGTCGTGTAAAGCTCAATCTGGACGTTGAGCCTTTTGTGATAAGTCCAGTTATCGGCCCCAAGATTATCTGAATCAGTGACCAGATAAACCATAAAGGGCGGACTGGGGCTGTGCCCTTCCTCAAAATGGTGATAGGCTACTGGGAGTTTGGTTGCTTTCAAGACACGGAAAAGCTCTTCAAATCTCATAGACCACCTCACAGTTTCTGTCGCAATTTGTCTTCAAACGACTGAATTGCCTTTTTCTCGACAGGAGCGATGTGCTTTCGCCCTTCAACCCGACCACCATTTTGTTTGGCATGCCCATCTTCAAGCAGATGAGTTAGCCCAGGCGTTCGGTTATGAATGGTTTTAGTCAGATCGGTATTGGTGTCAGTCGTTGTCTTACTCGTCCACCCTTTAGCATATTTCCCTCGTCGTTTTGGGGAAGTAACCTTTAAGGTATCAACGGCATCGTCTGTCACTTCCTCAACCACCTCACGCATGACATCTGTGGTCTCTTTGGCATAAGTCGTCAGCTCCTTTTCTATGACAGAAGCTAAATCATCAAGTCCAATCTTAGTCATAAAGCTCCTCCTTAGTCGTAACGATATAAATCAAGCTCCGTGGCACCGTATCACCATCAATAGACTCTATGGCATAAAATTGCCCACGAAAGAAAATCCGAGTCGTTAAAGAATTAAGGACAAGAACCTTCTTGTCATAACGCAAGGTAAACTGCACCTTGTTATGAATCAGTTTTGTCGCACTCCCATCACTTTCAGTTAAAGCTAGTGGACGACAAGAACACCAACGCATAAAGAGGTCATCCCAAATGGCCGACTCGTTTCCGATGTCGTCCTGCTTGAGTCGCTTTTCTTGAAAGACCAACTGTTCTCTTAGAGGCGCAATCTTCATCAGAACACATCCTTTCTATCTGCCAAAAGCAAATGATAGAGGGTTTCCTTCAACTCCTTGTGATTGGCTTCTTCACGGTGTTCATAAAGATAGGCAACCCCATAGAGGATTGCCGTCTTTAGAACTTCTGAAGTGGATGTCTCACGAAGGATATCTTCACAGAGTTGGCGGCTAGTTGTCATCAACTGCTCGATTAGATAGTCCTCCTCGCCATTTTCCACTTTCAGATAGAGCTTGACTTCTTCTAACGTCATCATGCCGTTTTACCTTTGATGGTCAAAGTCTTCACCGCTTCTGGTAGAACGAGTTTCCCATCCACACGCTGGCTGGCAAGAAAACCAATCTGACCATTGTTAGCGTAAAGCTCATTGAGACGCTTGAAGGTACGCCCTTGACGGTCCGCAATCCAGTAGTAAGAGAAATCACCAAATGCAATAGCTTTGTTTCCTGCTTCTGGAAGTGGCGCAAAAGTTGACGTGTAGTAAGGACGGTTGAGAATCAAATCAGGTTGACCAGCCTGTGTGGACGGTTGCCAGATGTAGTTTCCGTTATTGTCCTTGAGCTTACGGATTGCTTTAACCGTAGTATCGTGGAGAATCCAGACTGCATTCTTACGGTAAGGAGCAGGAAGCGAGTGGTAAAGCTCAATCATGTCATCAAAGGTGATGTCTTTGGTTGCGGTCGTTGGTCCTTCTACGTCTGCTTGAGTAAAGATACCTGTTGGTTTTTTTGAACCATCACCCACCAAGAATGATTTTTCTTCTTCTGTACCGATGCGGCGTGCAAACTCAGAAGTCATGTAAGACTCAAGGTCAAAGACAGAGTCATTGAGCAATTCTTCAGAGATACGGATTGCTGTCCCAATCTTATGTGAATCAAGAGTCACTTGACCAAAAGTCTCATCCGTCTCTGGATAGAGCCCATTCTCGTCCATCCAAGAGGCAGACCCGTGACCCGTAACAACTGGAATCTTACGCTCACCACTAGAGGTTTTGATAACAGTTGCCAGGCTACGGAAAAAGTTTTCTTCTTGGAGACCCTGAATCAACTTTTTCTCGTATTCATCAGGGACAAGGTGTCCGCCTTCTGTGTCTTCACCGACACGAAGAACATCCTTCACGTCATAGAAGTTACGCTTACGAACACTGGTCCAGAAAGTCTGGGTGTAGATGTCTGATGCCACACCTTTCTTTTCATCTTCTTTTTGGTTATCGACAATGACTGTTGGCTGCGTCGTTAGAGCTTGTGAGGTAGGTTGCGCCAGTTCAAGGTCAATCTTTTCTTGGCGCTCCAAGCGAGCAATTTCCTTATTGTAGAGCTCGATTTTAGATTCCATCTCCTCATAGCGTTTGGAATCTTCATCCGATACCAAGCCGTCTTCAGAGCGAACAGTATCCAGAAAGGCTTTCGCTTGAGCCCAAGCAGCGTTACGTTTTTCTTTCAATTCAAGTAGTTTAGACATAGGTATTCTCCTTTATTTCAATAGGTTCAATCGTTTTTCCAACTGATTGAAAGGGATTGTTTTCTGTGGTTTAGGCGGTTGAAGGCTCGCTTGCAGTTTCACCACCAAATCATGAGCAGCAGTCACTCTACTAAAGGTATAGCTATTTTGATGATCCTGCTCAGGTGTCTCCTCTTTCTCAAAGAGCACTTTATCCGCAAAACCAAGCTCCACAGCTTTCTTGGCATTGAACCAAGATTCCGAATCCATAAGATGAGAAATCTTGGTTCTGGAAAGTCCAGTTCTAAGCTCATAGGCATTGATAATGGACTCCTTAATTTCGCCAAGCATCTCAATGACCTTGGCCATATCTTTCGCTTCACCTTGCGCAAACGTCCAAGGGTTATGAATCATCATCATGGCAACTGGACTCATGGAAACTGTTGTCCCTGCCATGGCGATGACACTGGCAGCACTGGCGGCTAGACCATCAATGATGACATGGACATCGCCCTGATAATCCATAAGCATGTTATAGATTTGAGCGGCCGCAAATACATCACCCCCTGGACTGTTTATCCAGAGGGTGATGTCGCCTGTTCCTGCTAACAAATCATTCTTAAAGAGCTGCGGGGTGACTTCATCCCCAAACCAAGTCTCGTCCGCAATCTGTCCCTCAATCCGAAGGGTGCGGACTTCTCCTTCGTCAGTAAAATTCCAAAATTTACGCATCTTCTTCCTCCTCTGGTGGGCCTTCAGCTGGTTCCGTTTCTGTCGGTTGCTTCATGAAACCACCAGCATCTTTTAATTTGGTCATGTTTCCGTTAATCAAGTAGAGGTTTCCGCCTTCTTCATCAGAGAGCAAGTTCAAGTCTTCTAACTCACGAATGTCATTAGTCGAAAGCCAGCCATTTTGCCGTGCGATGGCATAGCCATTCATACGACTTTGGTAGTCTCCACGAAGCAAACCGTCTACATTAAACTTGATAAGATAACGCTTCTTTTCTTCAGGTAAAAAAAGAGACCTCTTGAAGGCCTGCTCTAACCGAACTACCCAAGGGTCTAAAGTATATTTCACAAATTCAAGTGACTGCTGTTCGATATTTGAAAAAGACGACTTCTCCAAATCCCCAACCATATGGGGTGGAATGCGGTAAAGCCGTGCAATTTCGTTAATCTGAAACTTCCGTGTCTGTAGAAACTGGGCTTCTTCTGGTGGAATACCGACTTGGGTATACTTCATCCCTTCTTCAAGAACTGCCACCTTATGGGCGTTGGTCGCCCCATTATAGACAGCATTCCATGAATCACGAACTCGTTTAGGATCTTTCAAAATCCCTGGGTGTTCTAAGACACCACCTGGGTTAGCACCATTTTTAAAGAAGGCTGCCCCATAATTTTCGGTCGCTAGTGTCATCCCAATCGCATTTTTTGCCATGGCAATCGGTGAGTAACCAATCAAGCCATCAAAGCCAAGACCAGGCACATGAAGAATATCCTCCTGCTTCAATAGGACTGTCCCTTTATCTTTGAAGTTAGGATTCTCTTCGGTTTGCCTTTGGTATTTGTAGTAGAGTTTCCCACTATCATCACGGTGGACAGACATCTTATCTGGCAAAAGCGGATAGAGACTAATCACTCGTCCAGCCTTATCCCTGATAATCTGTACATAAGCATTTCCCCATATTAACAAGTGACTCATAATCGTCTCTCGAAAGACAAAGGATGACATCTCAGGATTGGGCTCATCATGGAGCAGAAAGTAAAGTGGATGATCCATCTTTCTCTCCTTACCATTGGTTGTGCGTCCGTAAACATGTAGAGGGAGACTTGCGATAGCTTCTGCCAAAATACGCACACAAGCATAAACTGCCGTCGTCTGCATGGCCTTAAATTCATCCACATTCTCCCCACTGGTTGTGCGACCAAAGAGGTAAGAAAAGTCCTGTCCCTCATAGCTATTTCGAGCTACAGGCTCAGCCCTTGCCCTTTTTAGTCCTAGTACATCAAGTAATCCCATAATCCCTCCTTATTTTGGGTACGAAAAAAGCACCTCCGCATTTGGAGATGCTTCATGCTATATTCTTTTTAGCTTTCCAAAATAGTCTCAATCAAATCTCGAATTGACGTCACCGAAGAGTGATGTTCGATATCTTTTTCTTCAAGTGAATAAGCATAAACACCAGTCTCGTCTGACCAATAGGCCACAGCATCATTCTCTGAAAATTCCCCTGCAGAAACTTTATCTCTTAACTCGGCTACGATTTTCTCTTGAATTTCTTTAATCGTCATATTAAAACCTCACTTCTTAATAGTTCTATTTTGACTCTAAATCCTAACTTTCGGTCAAAAAATCAATGGCTATTTATTAAATAATTTAGCCCAATTTTGCTTTGAATTCATAATACGAGCAACGTTGACGGTGTGTTGCTCTATAAAATAAAAAGCAATATGGTTTTCGATAGGCATATAGCGATAGATTTTACCATCATCAGTCAATTGACCATAACCACGACTTGATACCAAAGGACAGGCCTCAGGAAAAGTTTCTAAGGTTTCAAGAGCAGATAATATTAAATCAATCTTCCCATCTGCAGATTGCTGGCTATAAAAGTTCACTAAGATATAGTCATGGATATCCCTCAAGTCTTGCTTTGCATGGTCTGCAAGAAGAACATGGTAACGTTTGTGATTAGTCAAGGCCAAATTCCTTTCTGACATCAGAGAGCGCAGTCACCTTGCCCTCCATGATATCTTGATGCCCAAGTAAAATCTCCTTTTTTAAATCTTCAAAGGCGATTTGATACTGTGATTCTGTTAAATCGCTAGAAACGAATTCTTTTGCATCGACTGCCCCTGTTGCAATTTTACGGAGAGCCGCATTGAAAACATCAGAAAGCGTTAACTTTTCATCTGCTAGAATTGCTTTGGTTTGTTGGTAAAAGGCAGAATCTGCTCTAAAATTGACTGGTTGAGTATTTGCCATAATAAAGACCTCTTTTGTAAAGATGATTTGTATTTACATTTTATCAAACTTCTCTTTATACTTCAACTAAAAACTCAATATCCCTCGCTCATCATAGACACTAGTTTCATCACCTTGGTGGCGAATACAACGGTCAAGTCCCATGATAAGTGACACAATACCGTCAATCTTCTCGACTGACTTTTCCTTGTCTGGCTTGATGTTACCAGCAGGGTCTTGTCGCATGACTACATTCTGTCCCATCCATTTAAGAACAGGATGACCACCGTGTTGGATTTTCCCTTCCATCATGAGTTTGTAGAGTTCCTTGGACGGTGGGCTCATATCCTTATAGCCCTGTCCAAAAGGCACCATGGTTAAGCCCATTCCTTCAAGGTTCTGCACCATCTGGGTCGCATTCCAACGGTCATAAGCAATCTCCTTGATGTGGTAGGTTTCAGAGAGTTGTTCAATAAAGGCTTCGATAAAACCATAGTGAACAACGTTCCCTTCGGTTGTCTTGATATAGCTCTGCCTTTCCCAAACGTCATAAAGGACATGGTCACGACGACATCTTAGTTCCAAGGTGTCCTCTGGTAACCAAAAGAATGGCAAGATGATGTAGTTCTCCTCGCTATGTCGTGGTGGGAAAACCAAAACAAAGGCTGTAATGTCAGATGTGCTTGATAAGTCAAGCCCTGCGTAACAGTCACGACCTTTAAGAGCTTCATAATCTATCGGGGCATTACCTTTGGCATAGACATGTTCAGGAATCCAAGCCACGCTAGAACTCGTCCACATGTTGAGTCGGAGTTGCTTAAAGACATTCTCCTCTGCTGGGTTATCAAGAGCCTGTTGATAGGCTTCACGAACACGGTCAATCCCAATGGTGTGCCCAAGGGACGGATTGGCTTTTAGCCAGTTGGCTTCGTCATTCCAATCATCTTCATCAGAAAGGCCATAAACCACTGGATAAAAGGACGTGTCCTGCTTTCGACCTTTAAGGATATCGAGAGCCTTGGTGTGGAGTTCATAACAGATGGAGTTTTTATCTGTCCCAGCTGTTGTGATGATGAAAAAGAGAGGTTGTTCCCTGGCATCACCAGAACCTTTGGTCAAGACATCATAGAGATGACGATTGGGTTGGGCATGAATTTCATCAAAGACAAGACCTGACACGTTAAGACCGTGTTTTGTCCCTGTCTCAGCTGAAAGGACTTGGTAAAATCCAGCATTGGAATAATTCACTATCCTCTTTGTCGCCCCCATAATCTTGGAGCGTTTCTCAAGCGGTCGGCTCATGAGAACCATTTGTTTGGCAACGTCAAATACAATGGAAGCTTGGTTGCGGTCACAAGCCGCTCCATACACTTCCGCACTGGCTTCATTGTCAGCATACAAAAGATAAAGGGCAATAGCTGCGGCAAGTTCAGACTTACCGTTTTTCTTCGGAATCTCGATGTAGGCTGTCAGAAACTGACGATTACCATCTTCCTTAACAATCCCAAAGAGGTCACGAACAATCTGTTCCTGCCACGGCAACAAATCAAACTTCTTCCCTGCCCACTTCCCCTTGGTGTGGGCAAGGTTGTTGATAAAGGTAACTGCCCTATCTGCCTTTGCCTTGTCGTAGTGGGAAGTCGGAAGCATAAAAGGACTCGGTTCATAGTGATAAGTCATAGAATACCTCCTAACAAATCCTCCATCTCATCACCAGTACCAACCTCCGCATCCATAGTCGCCAAGCGATTACGAGCTGATGGTGTCAAACCAAACTGCTCACAGAACTTGAGCATGATTTTCAGGTTGGTTTGACTGATAGATACCTGTGGCACTTGTTGGAGATAACCATTTGGTGTTTTGATGATGGACCCATGTTTGGAGAGAAACTCTTCGGCTTCCTTCCAACGTGCATAGGCTTGGCAATAGCCTGCGAAGGCTGTCATATCCATCTCCGTTAATATCCCCATTTGTTCGAGGATTTTTCCCATCCGTTTCCATTCCTTCTTGGCATCATCTTCCAGCCACTGTGGGCAACGTGGGGCTTTCTGTTTGGGCTTAACCTCGTTAATCGGTAGAGGTCGTTTCCCTGAGTTTCCTTCAAGTATTTTCAAATTGGTAGGCTTTGGTTTTCGCCCTCTAACTGCCACGGTCTCACCTCCTTTTTGGCACAAAAAAAGGCTTCAAACAGAAACCTTTTAGTTCTTAACAACACTTTCAATCTCCTCACGAGATAACTTAACACTCGGTTCTAAGTTATGGTAATGTCGTTCATCTTCAAACACATCAATCTCAACTCTAGCGGTCGGACTAGTCATTAAGCTAATAACCTCATCATGCGATAAGGGAACGGCTTTCTCACCACTATCAAAAACGTATCCATTGTACCCCTGTCTCAGATAGTTGTAGAGACTTTGAATAAAGCCGTCACGGTCAGGCTCAACCTTGACCACACTATCAATACCGTACAATATGTTTAAGCTCTGTCCATTATCCCAAGAGACAAGGAGAGAACCAATGTCATCTACATCAAGCACCGTGCCAAGCATCCCCACTGGAACTGGGCGAGGGTCGTCCATCTGGACTAACCTCACCCTTGTCCCTTCTGGGTAGGTTGACTTGATTCGGTTTAGAATCTTGTCGTTCATCTTATGCTCCTAATGTTTCAAATGCCCATTTGACTGCGTGACCTTGGTCTTGAAAGGTTTCTTCTGAGGTTTTCTCAAGGTTAAGGTCTGCCTCCATGCGATTGGTGTACTCGCTAAGGCTCTCGTATTTGTAAATCTCAGCCACAATGCCTTTGTAAGTTGGTGTGGCAACAATCACCCAATCCTTGTAAGGAAGGATGCTTGCGGTTGCTGGATAATGGCTGTAAAGTTTTTCAAGTGTTGTGGTTGTCATGGTTTTGTTCTCCTCTTCTTTTGTTGGTTACATATTACCTCTAAAGAGGACTTATATCCAGTCATTTCTGCTTATTATTTGCAGATTTATTGGCTTCTAAAATAGCTTTCCCAATGGCATAAACCACGGTTACTGTCACGCCATTGCCAGCCTGTTTGTAGAGCTGGGCATCAGAGTTAACAGCCTGAGCCTTGTCAAACAAGTCATCTGAAAACCCTTGGAGTCTGAAACACTCTCGTGGGGTCAAACGTCTGATTTTCACCACTCGACCCTTCCAAACCACGGCACCCATCTGACCACCACAAGAGAGGTTGTGTGCGATGCCCTTCCCTACTCTGGCTCGTCTCGTCTGTGAGCCTGGATAGGAAAGGTCAACAGAGTCGCCAACCTCTGCGACTTGGTAGTCCTGCTTTGTCCCATTTCTGACCTTGATGCCTTCAAGGACACCGTGACGGTCTTGAGAAGTCAGAGTAAACATAGGCTCATCCTGTTCCTTTAGCCGTCTACCATTTTGGCGTTTAGTGATTCTATCTGGGGTCAGAATGGGCTGAACCTCAAGAACACCAGAGTTCATTGCTGTTCTTTTTGTAGCTCCTGCCGTATAACGAGCGGTTATACACCGTGCTTCTTCAGTTAGTTTTGGCTCGGTCAAAGACTGGTCAATCAGATAAAGACCTGTCTTAGCTCCTAGTCCTCCCCCCTCACCAACAAGGGTTGTGGCAATGCCACTTGGGTCGTAGACTCGATAGCTTTGCATGCCACCTACAAGTTGCTTAAGATAGCTACCGCCTTCTCCGCTGAGAGGTAGTACTTGTCGTCGACCTCGACTTCTAAGATGTCCGAGAGTGTAGATACGTTCTCGGTTTTGGGGAACTCCGTAGTCTTTTGAGTTGAACACTTGCCATTCAAGGTCGTACCCTGCTTCATCCAAGATAGAGAGATAGTCGAGATAATCTCGTCCCCCGCCACTTGATAGAAGTCCCTTAACATTTTCAAGGAGAACCCATTCGGGTTTATCTTCTTCCTTTTGGCTTTGGATGAGGTCAACAAATGTAAAAAAGAGTCCACTTCGCTCACCGTATAGGCCGGCTCGCTTTCCTGCGATAGACACATTTTGACAAGGGCTTCCCGCAGTCCATAAATCTGCTTTTGGAAGTCGTGTGGGGTCAATGCTTGTGATGTCGTCATGAAACCATTCTCCTTCTGTATCGTACATTGCTTCATAGGATTTCCGTGCAAACTTATCCTTCTCACAATACCCAAGACAGGTCATACCTGCCAATTCCAACCCACGACGAAAGCCACCCACTCCTGCAAAGAAATCAAGAAAGGTTAGAGTCATAGGTCATCCTCCATATGTGCTTTAGCTTCGTCATAAGATAAGGTCTGACCATTTCGAAGGACTGTCACATCGGAATTAGCAGTCGACTCCATGTAGCGTTTGACAATGACATCCACAAACTTTTCATCAAGCTCTATGCCGTAACAGATTCGACCAGTTTGGTCAGCTGCCATGAGGGTTGAGCCTGAACCAAGAAATGGGTCAAGAACTAACGTTCCTCGCATGGATGAGTTTTGGATAGGATATGCCATGAGATGAATCGGCTTCATGGTTGGATGGTCTTTACTAGACTTAGGTCGGTCATATTCCCAGATAGTTGTTTGCTTACGGTCACTGAACCACTGGTGTTTTCCCTTTTGTTTCCAACCAAAGAGACAGGGTTCGTGTTGCCATTGGTAGGGACTGCGTCCGAGAACCAGTGAGTTCTTCTTCCAAATACAACAACCGCTCAGATAGAAACCAGCATCCTTGAAAGCCTTACGGAAGTTAAGCCCTTCCGTGTCCGCATGGAAAACATAGATTGAAGCATCAGCTTCCATGTGGCTTTCAACCTGAGTAAACATGTCATAGAGGAATTGATAGAAGTCCCCGTCCGACATATTATCGTTGAGGATTTTTCCAGCCGTCTCTTCCACGTTCACGTTATAAGGCGGGTCCGTCACAACAAGATTGGCTTTTTTATCACCAAGTAGCTGGTCATAAGTTTCTGCCTTGGTTGAATCACCACAAATCACTCGGTGTTTTCCAAGTTGCCAGATGTCTCCACGTCTTGCGACAGTTGGTTTCTTCAGCTCCTCTTCCACGTCAAAGTCATCTTCAGTCAAGTCCTTGTCGTGGACGTTGGAGAGAATGTCATCAATCTCTGGTGGTTCAAAACCAGTCAAGTCAAGGTTGAAGTCAGACTCTTGCAAATCCAAAAGCAAGTCAGCTAGAAGCTGGTCATCCCATTGACCAGTGATTTTATTGAGGGCAATATTCAGTGCCTTTTCGTCTTCCTTGGAAAGAGAAACAATGACGCACTTGGCCGTTTCATACTTGAGGTCTTTCAATACCGTCAAGCGTTGGTGACCACCAATGACTGTCAAATCCTCGTTGACAATGATTGGGTCAACGTAGCCAAACTTGAGTAGGCTTTGTTTAATCTTTTCGTACTCCTTATCACCCTTTTTCAGTTTCTTTCGAGGGTTATAAGAAGCTGGTTTTAAGTCACTCAGGGGAAGTTCCTTAATCTCCATCTTGGGTTGCGTTGTCATTAGATACTCCTTTTCTAAATCGGTATTCCACGTAACAAGGGTGTCCGCAGAACTTCCTTTTTGGATTGGCATAAGATAAAAAAAACTCACCACAGTTTTGGCAAGTCAATTCATCGTATGCAGTTTTGGTTTTATCGTGTTGGCTTTGATGGTTTCGCCACCAAATCGCTCGGCAGCTATTTGAGCAGAACTTTTTAGGTCTGCCTTGGACAGCATGGTGTAATTTTTTCATGCAGTTCTTACAATAAGGACGTTCTCCTTCATCAAGCTGATACTTGACGAACTGACCCACTCCTTTTAACTCTGGGTGTCTGCGGCAATATTGCTTCACCGAACCAAGAGACAGATTTAACATTTGAGCAATGGCACCATAGCCAAATCCATCTCGCCTAAGCTTCCAAATGCCTCGCCGCTGATTATCGTTCATTTGTTTTCCTCCAAGAACTAAAAATGGTTATTTTCTCTATTTTTCACTTAGTTACCCCTTCAAAAACAGGCTAAAACAGACACTAGCAAACGATACTTACCCTGCTAGAAAGATTGACACCATAATGGTTCAATGCACTTTTTAGCTGTTTTCGGTATGCCCCTAACAAATTTTGCGAAAATGCACGTTTGAGGGGGCGTCGGTCTTTGTGGGACAAGGGTTTAGAGATTTATACCCCCCTACCCCAAATGATGGAAAAAGGGATACTTTTGTAACGAAACTCTAAATTTAAAACCGATAAGTATATTCCACATATCGGTCAGTCGTCTTAGTCTTTCGGTCATGACAAGATTTACAGAGAGCTTGCCAGTTGGATTGGTTCCAAAAGAGGTCTTGGTCTCCTCGGTGGGGAGTGACGTGGTCAACCACCGTTGCCTTGGTTAGTCGTCCTTTCCTTTGACAGTAAACACAAAGAGGATGGAGCTTTAAGTAACGAAGCCGTGCCTTGTTCCAGCGAGAGTTGTAACCTTTGGCTTTGGTTGACTTGGCATCAAGGGTATGGTTAGCTTTGTGGTCATCGCAGTACTTGTTTCCATAGGTCACAAGGTTAGGACAACCATGCTGCTTGCAAGGGGTGCTTGGTCGGCGTGGCATCTTACTGCTCCCAAGGAAGATAAGGCTTGGTGAAATGCCCAAGGCAAGTGGTCTTGGTGTAGTCCACATCCAAGAGGTTCAGCTCCTTGATAATCCCTTGTGGGGTAAGATCATAGCGTTCACGAACCACTCCTACTAGTTGTTCAAGAAGATAATCACTTGTCCCAAAGGTGTTCACATAAACACCTACAGGCTCCGCAACCCCAATAGCATAAGCTAACTGGACTTCACAGCGTTTGGCATACCCTTCACGGACAAAGTCCTTTGCAATCTTCCGTGCCATGTAGGCGGCTGAACGGTCGACCTTAGAGGGATCCTTACCAGAAAAAGCTCCACCACCGTGGTGGGCAAAACCACCGTAGGTATCTGCCACAATCTTACGACCAGTCACACCAGCATCTGCGTAAGAGCCACCGAGAACAAAGCATCCTGTTGGGTTAACCAAAACCCTAAAGTCAAGGTTCTGACGGTAGCGTTGAGCAACCGACATCATGGTTTGAGTAACAATGCGTTTCACGGATGCAAGGTCAACCTCCTCATCATGTTGGATAGAGACAAGGAAGGTCTCTATACGTTTGTTTTCGTAGTCATAAGTGACTTGAGCCTTGGCATCTTTACCCAAGGCAGGATGACCAAGGTTCATCAGCTTCTCAAGCACCCGAGTCGCAAGTACATAAGGTAGCGGCAAGAACTCAGGTGTTTCATCGGTCGCATAACCAAACATAATGCCTTGATCACCAGCACCTCCCTTGTTCACACCTTGAGCAATGTCTGGACTTTGAACACCGAGAAGGTTCGTCACCATGATATCCTCCATGCCGTAAGGTTCAAGAACTTTTTTGACAATGCCTTCGAGGTTGAAAAAGTGCTTGGTTGAGACTTCTCCTGCCACAACTACTTGATTATCCTTAATCAGCGTCTCAACTGCCACACGACTATTCTTATCATGCTTGAGACATTCTGTCACAACAGCATCTGAGATTTGGTCACAGAGTTTGTCTGGGTGTCCGCTTGAAACTTGTTCACTGGTATAAATCATGTTTTCCTCCATGCAAAAAGCCCAACCCTTTTGGGCTAGGCTTTGGTTTATTTTACTGATTGTTGACCTGCTTCGTAGGCTCTCTCGAGTGCCCTTTTAATTCCCCAAACCGAAACATCGTAGAAATCAAGGTTGTCACTCATGCGAGTTTCTAAAGTTTCAACCAAAAGTTCTTCTTGAGCAATCGCTGTTAAAAGGGTGTTGAGTTTTTCTTGTTGGCATTTTGTCATTTTGACGACCTCCTCTTGTTTTTGTAGCGTTATATTACCGTACAAGCGAAGGTATATCCAGTCATTACTGGGAGATTTTTATCTTTTTTGACACTTACAATTCTACCACAATTTTTTACAAAGGGAGGTCAATGTTAGGTCACATTTAGTGCAAGGGGAGGTTACTGTTAGGTCAGGGGGAGTGCAAGGGAAGGTTATTTTTCTAAAGAATAACCCATCTTCAGATAAACTCCCCTAACATGATCCAATACCTTACGACGCCAATTTCTAACCGTACTACGGCTAATGTGAAACTCCCTCATCAAACTATCCCAATTACACTCCGGCTTTAACATTTCTTGTGCAAACTCAGCTAGGTCATCCTTAAGAAATCGAATAGCTATCTCAAAATTATCAAGGTCATTTGCCAGTCGTATATATCGTTGAGTCAAATCTGCTAAGAGCTCTTCATTTTCCTGAATCATCTTGTCACGAAAACTTAGGGCTATCACCTCTGAACGTAGATTTGTCGGAGTAGAGGTGACTTTAGGTTCATCCGACCGTTCGAAGACAAGTGACCCAATCACTTCATTCTCAGTCACAGGCTTAAAATTCTCCAAGCGATACTTCAACATTTCCAAGTCCCCCTTGAGTTCATTATAATGCGTTAGGATATATTCCGCTTTATCCATCCGTTCCTCCTACTTGTGCTTTCACAGCTTCAATCAGCCGTGATTGTTGGGCATCTTTGTTTTCCAGTGCTTTGAGGATTTCCTCGTCAATAGTGCCTTCCGTTACAATGTGCTGTATGACCACAGTCTCTGCTTGTTGCCCTTGTCGCCATAGACGGGCGTTAGTTTGTTGGTAGAGTTCCAAAGACCAAGTGAGACCGAACCAAACCAAATGATGGCCGCCCTTTTGTAAGTTAAGTCCATGACCAGCACTTGCAGGATGTAGAAGTCCAACTCTGATATTACCCTTATTCCACTCACGGATGTCCTGCTCAGTTTTAAGGACTGTGCCCTGAACCTTGAGCTTTGCCAAGCGTTCCTCAATACGCTGAAGGTCATGCTTGAACCAATAAGCAACAAGAACTGGCTCACCGTTTGCTGCTTCGATAATATCTTCCAGAGTATCGAGCTTCTGGTCATGTAGGCTCACTACTTGATGGTCGTCAGAGTAGACAGCACCATTGGCCATCTGCACCAGCTTGTTTGACAGACTAGCCGCATTGGCAGCTGTCACCTCACCATCTTCCAAATCCGAAAGCACATAGTCTTTCTTGAATCGCTTATAGTTGTCCGTTTCTTTGTCAGTGAGATGAACCACCTTCTTGGTCGAAATCAACTCAGGCATATCCAAATAATCCATGGCTTTCATGGAAATGGTAATGTCGTCAATCTTGTCATAGATTTGGCACTCCGCATAGTCCATTGGGATATACTCGTAGACAATATTGCCGTTCCTACGTCCCTCGTCAAAGTATCGACTGCGGTATTCTCCAATGAAACGTCCCAAACGCTCACCACTATCAATGACCTTAAACTCCGCAAACAAATCCATAAGCCCATTTGAACTAGGTGTTCCTGTCAATCCCACGACACGCTTCATGTAGGGGCGCATAGCCATGAAGGCCTTGAAACGTTTGGACTGCCATGACTTGAAAGACGAGAGCTCATCAATAACTACCATGTCCCACTTGAAGTAGGGACTACATTGTTGCACCAACCAAGGGAGAATTTCACGGTTGACGATGTAGATATCCGCATCTTGCTCCAGGGCAGCTCTTCTCTGTTTTGGTGTTCCAACAATCTTAGCATAACGGAGGTGTCTCAGCTCCTCCCACTGCTCTATTTCATCACTCCATACGGTGTTTGCAACACGAAGAGGTGCGATAACCAGTACCTTTGAGACTTCGTAGCGATCAAACATCAGCTCGTTGATAGCTGATAAGGTCGTAGCAGTTTTTCCCATCCCCATGTCTAAGATGACCGCCGCATAAGGGGTTCTTATGATGAAGTCCTTGGTGACTTCTTGATAGTCATGTAAACTCAATTTCATCTAGCACTTCTCCAATCTTCTCAACACTGTCCAGCACATGAACTTTGAAGCCTAATCGCTCAAATAGTCTGTGCCTTGTCACTTGTAGTAAACGTGGCTTTCCACCAGGAGCTTTCACCTCCACCATGCCAAACTTACCCTTGGGTAAAAACACCAACCTATCTGGTACACCGCCAAAAGAAGGTGACACCCACTTAGGACAAATTCCACCACGCTTTTTCACTTCACTTACTAACTTCTGTTCAACAACTTTTTCTCGCATAACAAATCCTTTCGTCAAATTGACGTGTGGAGGTATAGTACAGTCATTTCTAAAACTCCCCTTATAGGCTTTTTTATAGTAAGTTTTACTTAAAGGATAGTTTTAGAAAAGACCATAATAGACCTACACAAAATCAAATCATGTTAGTCGTGCTAGTCCTTTTGACTAATCTGTTCTAGTGAGTAGAACTCATAAATTCTTGTCATCAGGTCAATGACTAGCACATCTAAAATCCCTCTCCATCTCCCTTGTGGAAGTAGGACATGGAAAATGATGGTCACTAGTCTAGGAAATCATAGTCATCATCAACCAATTTCAAACCTAGAATAAGGTTTCCTTTATTGGTACGTTTGCGTCTAAATCCTGTCTGATCCAGGGCAGAGTAAAAATCTGTCGTGCTGCGCGTGTACTCCATATTTTTGGTACAGTAGGCACGGTACTGACTGTAGAGTTCTCCAGATTTTTCTGTAAACTGATCACCAACTTCGCAACAGTCACTAAGGAAGTGCCCTAACCAATCATTGGCTTCTCTGTAGGCTTTGACGGAATTTGAAACAGCAGATGGCACACTTGTCTTGAAGTTTGCCTTGATGGCTTTTTCTGCCCCTTCAATAATCCAAGACATAATGGCTGGTGCTGCATGGTCGTACAAATAATCCGCAAAGTTCTTGATATCAGAGCGACCAGTGATTTTGGCGTTAAAAGGAATAACCACCAAACGTCGCCAAGTCCCATCATCGTTCGCTCCCACTTTAGGCAGATGGTTGGTATAAAGAACCAGCGTATGTGATGGCACAAAGTGGAAGGGATCCTTGTACTTTTTCTCTGCTTGGATTTCATCTGTAGAGGTAATCTGCTTAACAACGGCTGTATTAAGTCGCATTCCTTCAGCCATCTCAGAAGCAATCACGAGACGCTTTCCTTTAAGCTCCGCAAGTTCAGGACTGACGTTTCGCTTGTTAGACATGGTTAAGGCATCCGCCGATAATTTCCCAGAATAGCTTCCTAGTACACGAGCAATGGTGTTCCAAAAGGTAGACTTACCGTTTGCACCGCCACCATAGGCAATAATCATGTGTTCCTGATAAACCTTACCAATCGCTGCCATCCCAATGATTTCTTGAACATAGTCAATCAACTCTTGGTCGTTACAGAAAAAGGTAGCCAAGGTTTCCCGCCACAAGTCCTGGCCTTTGTCACTAGGAGAGACAGCTGTCATTTTAGTAATGTAGTCTTCAGGATTATGTTCTTGCTGTCCTTTTGTTCCTTGTCGCAAATCATAGGTAGCCTCAGGAGTGTTGAGCAACATGTCATCACTATCCAACTCTGATAATTCAACCGTAAGCATAGGCTTTGCGGTATTATAGACAGCCATTAAATTCTTATAGTCACGGTGTTTCATGACAAATTTATGGAACTCTTTTGCCGCAAGATAGGCTTTAAGATATTTCAACTGTAGAGAGGTCTCAACCGCATTTTCTAGACGTTTACCTCCTGCCTTGATGGTCATTTCATCAATACCTGAAGATTGAAGCTGTTTCTCTGTTGTTTCTAAAAAGGTATTTGCTTCCGCAAGTTGGTCATCGGTAAAGTGTACAACTGCCCCTAGTGCCAGCTGCTTATTCTCACGCCAGTGTGTTCCATCGTAGAAAAGATAGTCTGTCGCATTGGTGTAGGCTAGTTTATCTGCATATTCTCTAGCAAGAACCCCAGCTTCACCAACATCTGAATAGTCATCAGGTTTTAGTGATTCCCTTTGAAACTCTTCTGGTGACTTATAATCTTTGGAGTTTTTGATGGTTTTGTTATAGAAGCGAACAGCACTGCCCCAAATAGTGTCAAGCTCTGCTTTCTCAAGAGGAGGAACACATTTGAGTGCCTGTTCATCAAAACCGTCTCGTGCTTCTTTCGTTACACCTAAACGCTTAAGAATTTTCGCCGCAAAAACTGACATAGTTGAGTTGCGACTACCTTCAGTGATTGGACCTGTTGTTGGCTGATAGAAGTCTGCATCAAAGTCCTCTTCATCATCTTGAGCAACCATGTCATCCAGTAAATCCTCATCAATGGTCAACCAAGAATCATGCCACAAGACTTGTGCGTTAGGATTTCCAAAGAAGAAACGAGCCGCATCTTTGGCATTAGTGTCAAAGATGCCATAGCGATTTACAAGTTCTTCTTTCAGTAAGGCATAGGTGTCCTTATCTGTGATTTCATTGATTTGGAAGTAGATATGGAATTTGGGTCTGGCAGCCTTATCCCCTTTTTGAACCAAATGGTTACGACTGGTCACTAAAGCAAAGTTGTAATCCGCAAAGATATCTTTAAGTAGCTCTTCCGTTACCCATTCATCAGAGTTGTCCGTATGGTCATTATCAATATCCATGACCAATACATCTGATTTGATGAAGTTGGCATTGGAACGAGTATTATTGGTAAACAAGCCAGCCACATGGTCAAAGAGTGCGACCTTTTGTAGAGTTGTTTTGTCTGAGATCATTACTTGATGAGGATAGACCGTTGTCGTTTGAATACCTGTCTGTCCTGAATGAGATAAGGTAAATTGCATAAATCATAGCCTCCATTTTGGAAAAATAATCTGTGAAGGTTTCACTTCCTACCTACTAGGGGAAGAATGAAGGCGTTTAGTCCAAAAAGTTTCAAAAAAATTTTTTCTTCTATAAATAACTATTGAGCGACCTTCCATCGATCAATTTTTTTATATTTTTTTAAATCTGTTTAGACTAAAACGCAAAAAAGTCCCCCTAGTAGGTGTAAGGGCGAGATAACCCAAACAAACCTAAAGGAGGACTTTCTATGGAAAACACCATAAACCGTCAAGAACAAGAAGACTTGACAGACACTCTCATCGCCATCAGCGTTATCGCTAGGCTCTTAGCTCGTAAGTTACAAAAGGAGGAATCGAAATGAGTCAACATAAACAACTACTTGAACTAATTACAGAGATGGAAGGCACAGCTAAATACTACCTACGCTTGGTAGATGAGTTCAAGAAACTTCTCTCTACTGAGGAAGAGACAGACACAATTTCTGAAGAGCCAAAACCTAAACCACAAAAGGAACTCAAGTTGGAAGATGTTCGTGCCGTCCTTGCGACCAAAGCCAAAGATGGCTACAAGAATGAGGTGCGTGCTCTCCTCAATAAATATGGAGCTGAATCATTATCTGCTTTAGCCACTGAGCACTACGCAGCTGTTCTTGAAGAAGCTGGAGGAATTGGCAATGACTAATCACGCAGTACTCTCTGCTTCTGCTTCTCATCGCTGGCTCAACTGCCCACCTTCTGTACGACTTACCGAAGATATGCCAGATGTGACCTCAGAGTTTGCCCTTGAAGGAACAGACGCTCACGAGCTATGCGCTTATCTTGTTGAGAAGGCATTGGGTAGGAAGGTGCGTGATCCAACTAAGGACTTATCCTTCTACAATGAAGAAATGCAAACCTGTGCCGAGGAATATCGCAACTACGTCATGGAGCAAGTTGAGAAAGCTAAAGGCTATTCTCGTGACCCAACAGTTCTGGTTGAGCAACGACTGGACTTCTCTAAATGGGTCCCTGAAGGCTTTGGAACAGGCGACTGTCTGATTGTGGCTGATGGACTGCTTCAAGTGATCGACTACAAACACGGACTTGGCGTTTTAGTTGATGCAGACCACAACCCACAGATGATGTGCTACGCTCTAGGTGCTCTTGAGATGTTTGATGACCTCTATGATTTTGATAAGGTCACCATGACCATCTTTCAACCGCGAAAAAACAACATCTCTACCTTTGAAATTGATAAGACTGAACTACTTGAGTGGGCAGAAACAGAACTCTCACCCAAAGCTGAACTGGCCTTTAAAGGAGAGGGAGAGATGACCTCTGGTAAACACTGCCAGTTCTGCAAGCTCAAGAATGTCTGTCGCAAACGTGCAGAGGATAACTTGGCACTCGCCAAGATGGAATTTGCAGACCCTGCTACTCTAGACTATGAGGATATTGCAGAGATTTTGCCTAAACTGGACTTGCTGGTTTCGTGGGCAAATGATGTCAAAGCCTATGCTTTGAAAGAAGCAACTGAAGGACACAATATTCCAGGCTACAAACTTGTAGAAGGACGTTCGGTTCGTAAGTTTTCAGACGAAGCTGCTGTCAGTCAAGCTGTGATGGAGGCTGGCTTTGACCCTTACGAAAAGAAACTCCTGACCATCACTGCCATGAGCAAACTCCTTGGCAAGAAAACCTTCAATGACCTACTTGGTGGTCTGATTGTCAAACCAAGTGGTAAACCAACACTCGTTCCTCTTGATGATAGTCGTCAAGAGATGAACCTAGCTAAAAATGAATTCAAAGAGGTATAAAAGAATGTCAACTAAAGTACAAACAACAAAAGTGATTACTGGTAAAAACACACGCTTCAGCTACTTGAATGCCAATGAACCAAAATCCATTAACGGAAGCACACCGAAGTACAGCGTCTCCCTCATCATTCCAAAAGATGATATTGAGACTGTCAACAAAATCAAAGCAGCCATTGAGCTTGCCTACAAGGAAGGTGAGGCAAAACTCAAAGGCAATGGGAAAACAGTACCAGCACTTTCTATCCTTAAAACACCACTCCGTGATGGTGACCTCGAGCGTCCTGATGATGACGCTTATCGCAATGCCTACTTCGTCAATGCCAATTCACCACACAAGCCAGGGGTCGTTGACGGGAATCGTCAAGAGATTATCGACACCTCAGAACTCTACTCCGGTATCTACGGACGTGCCTCTATCTCCTTCTATGCCTTTAACTCTAATGGCAACAAGGGTATCGCCTGCGGTTTGAATAACTTGCAAAAACTTCGTGACGGAGAACCACTCGGTGGACGTACTCGTGCAGAAGATGACTTTGCGACTGATGACGATGATGATTTCTTGAACTAATAGAGGAGGATATTACTTATGGACATTTACACAATTTTACTTTGCATAATTCTTGGTATTTACGTCTTTCTTGGACTCTATCTCAACTACATGACCATCCGTGACGATATTCGTCGTGAGAAAGAGCGAAAAGCTGAAAAGAAACGTCAAGACAACAACACAACTCCGCTACATCGTAGCCGTTAATACTTCTGGTGGCAGCACTCCTGCCACCTTTTTATGAAAGGACAAACTATGCCAATTAAAGAACTATCGATTGACTTAGAGACCTACTGCGAAGTGGATTTGAGAAAGTCTGGTGTCTATCGCTACGCTGAAGATGATTCCTTTGAAATTCTTCTTCTAGCTGTCTCAGTTGATAACGAACCAGTAACCGTTTATGACTTAACAAAGGAAGAACTTCCTGATGAAATCCTACAAGCATTGGTAGATGACACCATCATCAAGTGGGCATTTAATGCCAGCTTTGAACGCATCTGTCTGTCTAACTGGCTCAAGAAACATCACCCAGAATTACTATCCGAAGGTTTCCTATCTCCAAACTCATGGCGATGCAGTATGGTTTGGTCAGCATATCTTGGCCTACCACTCTCACTTGAAGGAGTCGGAACTGTCCTCAAGCTAAAAGAACAGAAACTTAAAGAAGGTGGAGACTTAATCCGCTACTTCTGTCTCCCCTGTAAACCGACCAAGGTCAATGGTGGACGAACACGAAACTTTCCCAGTCACTCACCTGATAAATGGTCTGCTTTTATCGATTACAACCAGCGTGATGTTGAGGTGGAATTGGCCATCAAAGAGAAACTCCGTAACTACCCTGTTCCAGTCTTTGTTTGGGAGGAATACCATCAAGACCAAATCATCAACGACCGTGGGATTGGTATTGATGTGGACTTTGTCAATGCAGCTATTGCCATTGACGGGGAAAGTAAGACTAAAATCCAAGAAGAATTGAGAAAACTAACTAGACTTGATAATCCCAACTCCGTTCTTCAGATGATTGGTTGGTTAAGAGAACACGGAGTGACCACTGATTCCCTCGATAAGAAATCTGTAAAAAAACTCCTCAAAACTGTCGATGAGAAAACTGCACAAGTTCTCAAACTTCGGCAGCAAGCAGCCAAATCCAGCGTCTCCAAATACCAAGCAATGATGAACTGTGTCTGTAAAGATGGACGTGCTAGAGGAATGTTCCAATTCTATGGAGCAAACCGTACTGGGCGCTGGGCTGGTCGTTTGGTTCAGTTGCAAAACCTTCCACAGAACCATCTTCCTGACCTTGAGGAAGCTAGAAAACTTTTCAAAACTGGTGACCTAGAAGCTACTGAGCTACTTTATAACACGCAGTATACTTTATCTCAACTTATCCGAACTGCATTTGTCCCAAGCGATAGAAAAAAATTCATCGTCTGTGATTTCTCTGCCATCGAGGCGCGTGTTCTGTCTCATCTTGCAGGAGAGACATGGCGAAGCAGGGTCTTTGAAAAAGGAAAAGACATCTACTGCATGTCTGCGTCACAGATGTTCGGAGTACCCGTTGAGAAACATGGGCAAAACGCTGACCTGCGTCAAAAAGGGAAGATTGCGGAGTTGGCTTGTGGATATGGCGGAGCAGTTGGTGCTCTTAAAGCAATGGGCGCCATTGATATGGGACTTGAGGAACAAGAACTCCAACCACTAGTGGATTCTTGGCGACAAGCCAATCCCAGCATCGTCCTTTTTTGGTGGGATGTGGATAGGGCTGTGAAAACTGCCGTCAAAGAACAAATCCAAACCGAAACTCACGGCATTCAGTTCGAAGTCAGAAATGGGATGTTATTTATCACTCTCCCTTCTGGTCGAAAACTTGCCTACGTCAAACCCAAGATGGGTGAGAACCAATTTGGTGGAGAGTCTGTTACCTATGAAGGTACAGGAACTGCTAAACATTGGGAGCGACTTGAAAGCTATGGACCAAAGTTTGTCGAGAACATTGTCCAGGCCATTAGCCGTGATATTCTTGCCTACTCGATGAGACAACTTAGTGAGTTCAAGATTGTCGGTCATGTCCATGATGAAGTCATCATTGAGTGTGATCAAGACCAAGACCTTGAAGAAATTTCAACCTTGATGGGGATTGCACCAGACTGGATGTCTGACATTAACCTCCGAGCTGATGGTTATGAATGTTCCTTTTATCAGAAGGACTAGACACACAAAAAAACGGTTCACTACTAATTCAGGTAGTGAACCATTTTATATGTGATAAAAACTATTTCCTTAATTGATTGATGAAATCTTCCTTGGAAATTGCTATACCCAATTCATCATGAAAGTTGCGTAGAGTGCTAAATCGGTATGGGTTCAATGTCCTAAAAGTGACAGTTTCTCCCTTTTCAATCTTTGAACAAATCTCAATATACTTATTTACGTAATTCTTAACTCGTGAGAAAATACGATTTGAATTTCTTAGATAAAAAATCTTCTCATTTGGATTTTTAAAGTGATATATTCTTGAATTGTCAATATATTTTTCCTCGATAATCGTCAACTTACTGAAATCTAAAGCCTTCAGACAAATTCTTCCATCGTGACGTCTATAGGTTGTGTAAGGGAATAAATGACTTGCATTCCTAAGATGCTCAGGAAGACCGGAGCGAAGCGGAATTGCAATCAGTTGATTATTGATATCAAGAACCATAACACCATGTCCACGCGCATTATCTTCTTGAAACTCATCCAAATATTGGTAAGTATCGAAATAGTCTTGAGTTATTAGATGAAAATACAGACTATTCTTATTGATTTTTGACATAAACTAAACCTCTATCATACGAAAAAAGGGTCTTTCTTTTTAGAGTCGCGACCCTTACGACTACATCAACTTTAGAGTATTTTCTTTTTAGAGTCGGTATTACTCTCCGACTACTTCTACTTAAATTATACCAAAAACATCGCTAGTGTCAAATATAAACACTATTTCGGATTGAATTTCTTCAATAAAGCCGCAACCAAAGCACGAGCCTTTGGCAAGCGATAGAAACCTGTAGAACGTTTAACCCCAATCCTAGCAAATACATCTTCAATACTCTCATCAAACTCTTTAGCGAGTAAGCCCAAAGTGATATCATACAAATCCTTGTCTGCTTGCCTTACTTTCTCAAGTAAATCTTGCAGCATTTCTGCAAACATAAATTCTTCCAATTCTTCAGTAGAACTGTAAAGAGTAGATTTATCCATATCAATCCAGGCTTCATATGAGATAATCTCTTCAATATTCTTTGACTTACGTGTACGGAACTCATTCAAAAAGTTTTCAACGGCATCTTTATAGATACGTTCCGTTTTAGCATATTCTTCAGGAAAGACTGGGATAAAAGCAACCAGTACATAAACATTCAGCTGTTTAGCTGGCCTCCAAGACCGAAGGGTCTCTCTTTTGAGACGCATATCCTCAATAACTTGTTGGTTCTCAACCAACATAGGAGCTAGCATCTGCCCCTCTAAAAGTCCGACTTCTAGGGAGCATTCTTGTTTTTGACATTCGTTATAAATATTGTCCTTGTTTGTCATGTTTTCCACTTTCTGTCTTAAGCAGAGAAACGTGACAAGACAAAGAACTATTAAAAAGATTTTCTGACCACATCAGCAATTCCTCTGCTAATTCATGGTCAACTGACTTTACAAGTTGAACTGCACACCTAATTTGTACCCTTAAAGTCACGGTAAATCAGTTTCACTCATTTACAAAGTATCATCATTAGGCAACAACCATCTCAAATTACCTATTAGCGCTATTCGATAATCGAGATTTTTTACATTCGCAAAACTTTTTATGCGTTCGCAAATATATTTTTGAACATCGCAATCCTGTCATGATATAATAAACTTAATCATTAACGATTACTTTGTTCGACTCTATTGTATTAAATGAGATTTTGAATTCGGGGACAGATTAGTACAATACGGTACAGCTTGGTACAAAAATGAAAAGGAGATAATCACTTGGATTTTCCCACTTATTTTAGAATACTGAAAAAATATCTTGGAGATGGCGCGACTATCCCAGAGTTTTTTCGAGAACTCATTGAAATGATTACTGATGATGACGCCGAAGATATCATTAGTGCTTCTGGTATTACATCTGACAAAGCAGATAGTACGCTTATCTCTTATACAAAGCCCAAAAGAGGCTTCACCAAGAAGATGGCAAATCAATTGCTCTACCGGGTCAATTCAGCTAATATGACGGAGTCTATTGAAAGTAGGCCAGATGAAACTATTCAGTTACTAGCTAATGAATTTAATACTTATTATCCTGATATTACTGCTGAAAATGCCTCGCAAAGAATTCCAGAAATTTTCGTTGACTTCATTAGAGAGAAAGCTGGGATGGGAATATCAACCACAGCTCAAAAAGCTACATTTATTAACCAGTCGAATCAACTCAAAAAACAATATGGACAATTCTTACTGACGGAAGCAAATAACTGTTGTGCATTCCCAGGCTGTGATAGACCACTCATTTTAACAAGAGGTGGTTTAGCATCGGAAAACTATGAGGTTTCAACCATTGAAAAAGATAAGGACGCTGAACCACTGAATCTGATAGCCCTCTGCCCAGATTGTTTTTTAACCTATCAAGCAGAAAGTCGCAAAAAAATTGTAACAGCTCTAAAAAATGTTAAAAAGATTCTAGTCTCTGCACATAACAGCCAACAATCGATTTCTGATATGAAGTTAGATAGTGGAATTGTCTCAGTTTTGACTAGTCTCAATAAACTAAAATTTGATGAATATGATATCTCCTATGACCCGAAGCAATTGACTGATAAGATATCACCTGAGAACAATCGTACGCTTTATCAATTGGTTAAGAACCAAGTTATTGATAACTACTTAACCATTCAAAAAATCATTATAAATTTAGATAAACAAGGAAGAATCGATTACGAGGATATCCAATATCAAATGCGATCGATGTACAAAAAGTTAAAGGCTGCCAAGCATGGTAATCTTGAGATTTTCAATACTATTTCGGAAAAACTCCATAAAGCTACACTACAGGACATCTACTTCTGCCAGATGATTGTCTCTTACTTTATCCAAAAATGCGAGGTACTTGAATAATGCAATTACCAAATAAACTTTATTCCTATCAAAAAAGCACCCTAGCCTATTTACCTAGAGTGCTACATGAAATTAAAATGGGGAACTCAAATGTGAAAGATATCTTTCATACTATCTCAGAAGAGTTGGAGGATCCGACAGATTTCTTATCCATCATGGATTGCTTATATACATTAAACGCCATTGAAATGACCAATGAAGGAGAGGTAACATTATGCTTATAGAAATGTGGTCGCCAGTCTTTAAAAAGGATGGACAAACTCGGGAACCGATTCAATTTCACCCTGGATTAAACGTTATCATGGGTATGGACTTAGCTAATAATTCTATCGGCAAATCCTCTTCTTTATTAGCAATTGACTTCATATTCGGAGGTAATAGCTATCTAAAATCAATTGCGGTTAAGAAATTAGGTGATCATCCTATCTACTTCTGCTTTCAATTTGAGAAAAAGTTTTATTTTTCAAGAGATACAGCCAATCCTGATATCATTATAGTGTGTGACAAGAACTACTCTCCAACTGGTGAAATAATGGACCTTGGAACGTTTCTTAACAAACTTAAGAAACGATATCATTTGGAATCCTCCGATTTATCATTCCGATTAGCTATGAGTGGTTTCTTTAGAATTGCAGGGAAAAATAATCAAAATACCGATTTCCCGTTACAAGTTTATGCAAGCCAAAAATCTTCCGAATCCATTACAACCCTTATCCAACTATTTAATTTGTATGATAACATTGCACGATACAAAGAAAGACTTAAGGATAAGAGTGACCAGTTAACAACGTTTCGCAATGCTCGAAAATATGAATTTATCTCCAACTTAGTTGGTGGTAAAAAGCAATTCGAGCTCAACGTCTCAGAAATTAAAAGATTGGAATATGGCTTATCACACCTTCAAGATACTTATCAAGACAACATTTGTTCGGATGACATTGAGAAACATCAGCAAAAACTCCAGCTTAGAAATACTAAGTTGGAGCTAGAAAGTATTCTCCGTGATAAACAAAGACGTCTTAAGCTATTAGATATCAGTATCGAATTTGGTTTATATCCTACTGAATCTGACTTAACAGAGCTTCAGCAATACTTCCCTGATACTAATCTCAAGAAATTATATGAAGTTGAGACCTACCACAAAAAATTGGCAACTATTTTAGATTCCGAATTCTCAACCGAACGTGAATCCCTAGTAGGTGAGATTGACGAATTAGAGAGTCAATTAGTAACTCTAAACCAAGAACTTCAAGAACTAGGAAGCATCCCAAATCTTTCAACTGAGTTCTTAGAAAACTACTCTAAACTAACAGCAACGATCAATGCACTCAAAGAGCAAAACGAAGCCTATCTGAAAGAGTCTGCTTTATCAAAAGAAAAGTCAGAAGCAGACTCTGACTTGAAGCGTAGCACCGAAGATATACTAATAGAGTTAGAAGGAAAAATCAATGCTAAAATGCGAGAGTTCAATAATATTCTGTATCCAGATATTCGCAAAGCCCCTCAAATCAATCTCAAAGCTCATAACAGCTACTCCTTCTACACCCCAGATGATGATGGTACAGGAACTAAGTTCAAAGGGATGATTTTATTTGACCTAACCATGCTCTATCTCACTAACCTGCCAGCACTGGCACACGACTCATTACTCTTGAGTAATATTAGCTACCAAGCAACCGAAGCTCTGTTGAAGCTATATGACCAATCAAAATCACTAAATAAGCAGGTGTTTTTAGCTTTCGATAAAGCAAGCTCATACTCTCCAGAAGCTAATCAACTCTTATTAGAAAATACTGTATTGCGACTCTCTAGTAACGGAAATGAACTCTACGGTATTTCATGGAATAAAGGAGAAAACTCAGATGAAGTTTAGCTACAATAAATTATGGAAACTTCTCATTGATAAAGATTGGACAAAAACAAAGCTTAGACAAGAAGCTGGGATTAGTTCTTCCACGATCGCAAAATTAGGAAAAGGGGAAAATATCACTACTGATATTTTATTGAAAATTTGTATTACACTTGATTGTAAGATTGAAGATATAGTAGAAATTATAGATAATGATGATTAATTGTAAGCGCCCAATAACAAGGTACCTATCCTCTCTTCCAGTAATTCTGCTATACTGTAGAAAATAAGAATACTGGGGGATATCTGAATGACCAAACAACCTATTGTTCCTTTGGAACAACTACCCATTTCTCGAAAATTTGAGAAAAAGCGAAGAATGCTCTTATCTTTCGTTGTAAAGTGAGAGAGCTTGATCTCTCTTTTTACTCCCCTATCTCATCTGAACAAGCTATCGCTATCTTGGATAAGGTATTGTCCTATGACCATTAACTTAAGTGATTTAGGCCAGGTCTATCTGGTTTGTGGAAAAACAGATATGAGACAGGGCATTGATTCGCTCGCTTATCTTGTTAAAAGTCAATTTGACCTAGATCCCTTCTCAGGTCAGGTATTCCTCTTTTGTGGGGGGCGGAAGGATCGCTTTAAAGCTCTTTATTGGGATGGTCAAGGATTCTGGCTCCTCTACAAGCGTTTTGAAAAAGGAAAACTCACTTGGCCAAACAATGAGTATGACGTTAAGGCTCTGACTTCTGAACAATTAAACTGGCTAATGAAAGGATTTTTCATCACTCCTAACATAAACTGTACAAAAAGTCGTGATTTCTATTGAAATCATGGCTTTTCTTTAGGTATAATATAGAAAACATTAGGAGGAGATCATTTATGGAAGAATTACTTAAAATCATTAAACAGCAGTCTAATGAGATTGCTCTCCTTCGTGAACAAGTCGTTTATCTGACACAAAAAATTTATGGCAAATCATCTGAGAAAACGATTCAAATTAATGGGCAACTCAGTCTTTTTGAAGAAGAACAATTAACTGAAGAAAAAGCGGACTTACCCAGGTGAACTTGAAACCATTACCTATCAGCGTAAGAAGGCTAAAGGAAAACGTCAAACCATTCTGAACCAATTTAAAGCCGAAGAAAGACATTATCACCTAACAGAATGTGCTTGTCCAGATTGTCATGGGGCTCTCAAAGAAATTGGTGCAACCGTTCAGCGTCAAGAACTGGTCTTTATTCCAGCACAGCTGAAGAGAGTTGACCATATCCAGCATGCCTACAAATGTCTGGCTTGTAGTGAGAAGACTCTCAGTGATAAAATTATCAAAGCTCCCGTACCTAAAGCACCACTAGCACATAGTCTAGGGTCTGCTTCAATCATTGCTCATACGATTCATCAGAAGTTTCATCTTAAAGTACCGAATTATCGTCAGGAAGAAGATTGGACTAAACTTGGTTTGCCTATAACACGCAAAGAAATCGCTAACTGGCATATTAAGGCAAGTCAGTATTATTTTGAACCACTTTATGAGCTTTTACACCAGAAATTACTAGAACAGCCCGTCCTTCATGCGGATGAAACCAGCTATCGCGTTTTAGAAAGCGATAGCCAGCTAACTTACTATTGGACCTTCTTATCTGGTAAGGATGAGAAAGAAGTAATCACTCTTTATCATCACGATAAGCGTCGTAGTGGGCTAGTTGCCCAAGAATTTCTAGGTGATTACGCTGGTTATGTTCATTGCGATATGCATGGGGCTTATCGTCAATTGGAGACTGCCAAGGCAGATAAGAGTTCTCTGGTGTTCAAAGGGCTGTGCTATTGTGATAAGATGTTTGCCTTAGAGGAGTCATGGGCTGATTTATCTTTACAAGATCGCCTGATGAAACGCCAAGATGAGTTAGAACCTTTGATGGCAGAGTTCTTTGACTGGTGTCGCAGGCAGGCTGTTCTTCCAGGCTCTAAGTTGGGACGTGCCATTGACTATAGCCTTAAGTATGAAGAAACGTTTAGAACTGTACTTAAAGATGGTAGTCTCGTCTTATCCAATAATATGGCGGAACGTGCGATCAAGTCTTTGGTTATGAGACGTAAAAATTGGCTCTTTTCACAAAGCTTTGAGGGTGCTAAATCAAGTGCTATCATTATGTCTCTATTGGCAACAGCTAAACGACATCACTTGGATAGCGAAAAATATATAGGTTACCTACTAGAGAATCTTCCGAATGAGGAGATATTCGCCAAAAAGGAAGTTCTAGAGGCTTATTTGCCATGGGCAGAGAAGGTACAACAAAATTGTAGATAACAAAATCTTCCAGAGTCAGTGAACTTTGGAAGATTTTAATATACCTTGTTATTGGGCGCTTACGTTATGACTGCTAAACAAATTCAAGAACTCCAAAAACGAAATGCTCTTACAAAATCAAAAGTCTATCTAGATTATACATCTAGATAGACTTTCCAAGCATGATGCTTGAACATATTGAATACTCTATTTAGGTTGGAGAGAGATAATTAAACATAGATCATTCACACCGTAAAACGGAGAAAAGTTTAATGACATTTCAGGTCATAGGTCAAAAGATTTAATCCTCTTTTTTCTTAGAACCATACATAAGAGTGCTTATTAACAAAACAATTATTCCAAACAACGATAGATGAGTATTGATCTCGCCAGTAGAAGGAAGTTCAACAACACCATCTGCTTCAACTTCAGCTTT
>NZ_KV813982.1:0-364 GCF_001813805.1 Streptococcus sp. HMSC066F10 | reverse complement strand
AAAAGCCTTAAAATTAAACTCAGAGAATTTCAAATTGTTGATAGGTGTTAAAAAAGCGACGTTTCAACTGATGCTTGATTGTCTCACTGACGCTTATCAAGAGCAACACCGAAAAGGAGGACGCCCACGCCGTCTAAGTATGGAAGACCAACTTATCATGACCTTGCGCTACTTACGCTATTACCCCACTCAACGCTTGTTGGCATTTGATTTTGGTGTAGGTGTGGCAACTGTCAATGAGGCCATTACATGGGTAGAGGACACCCTTCGTTCTTCAGGTCTCTTTGATTTAGACCACTTGGAAGCACCTAGCGCCACTGTTGCCATTGATGTCACTGAAAGTCCTATTCAACGCCCTAAAAAA
>NZ_KV813981.1:0-447 GCF_001813805.1 Streptococcus sp. HMSC066F10 | reverse complement strand
TTTGTTACCTGTATACTTGTCTTTTCGGGTGTGTAAGAGTTCTTTACATCATATCCGTTGATTTCAGTTGAGTATCCTTCTACTGCTTCTTCTGAAATGGTATAGGTTATTTCTTGTCCGTTTTCGTACTTATCAAGTCCTTCAAACTTCCATTTCCAATCATCTGACTTCTTAACAACCTTTGAATCTATCTTTGTTCCGTTCTTTAACAGATTGATTGTGATTTCTTCAGGTCTCTTTCCGTCTTGATTGTTTTTATCATTCCAAGTCTTTTTACCTTCTACTTTTATCTTTTCAGGTTCTCTTGTATTTGTTACCTTATAGCCTTCTTTCATACTTCCAGTAATTACACTTACATAACCTTTTCCGACAGAGTCTTCTTTGATTGTATACTCAATCTTTTTTCCGTCCTTATACTCATCAAGGTCTGTAAACGATCCTGTCCAG
>NZ_KV813980.1:0-210 GCF_001813805.1 Streptococcus sp. HMSC066F10 | reverse complement strand
AGATGCATACGAAAAGTAGGGCGATAAAATTGCTTATCGCTCAGTTTACGACTATTCTGCTGTATAAGCTTCCAGTAGCGTTTGATGGTCTTGTATTCATGGGATTTTCGCTCAAACTGATTCATGATTTGAACACGAATACGGCTCATAGCACGGCTGAGATGTTGGACAATGTGAAAGCGATCTAGAACGATTTTAGCACAAGGAAAA
>NZ_KV813979.1:0-238 GCF_001813805.1 Streptococcus sp. HMSC066F10 | reverse complement strand
AGCACGGCTGAGATGTTGGACAATATGAAAGCGATCTAGAACGATTTTAGCACATGGAAAAAGCTGTTTAGCTAAGGCATAGTAAGGACTAAACATATCAATCGTAATGATTTTCACCTGACAGCGAACAGCTCTATCGTATCGAATAAAGTGATCACGAATAACAGCTTGTGTTCTACCTTCAAGAACAGTGATGATATTGAGTTTTTCAAAATCTTGCGCAATGAAACTCATCTTT
>NZ_KV813978.1:0-958 GCF_001813805.1 Streptococcus sp. HMSC066F10 | reverse complement strand
TACCCGTGGTGCTATTTAATTTCAAAATACTATAAAAGCCCAAAAGGACTATACTGTAAGTAACGAAACAAACAGGAGGTAGTCCTAATGAGCCACTTACATTATACCGATAAATCCCATCATTTACAATGGAATATGAAACAATTATCCCAAATCAGTTCTCAATTTTATCGAACTTACTGCCCTGATTTGTTGAAACATCGTCGCAATATCGGTTTAGCCAAAGTTTCAGATGAGTCTCTTCTTGTTTTATTGCTGCTTCAAGCTGAGTTAGGAATAACATCTCAACGCCGTTTTTACAGGATTTGTCAACTTTTCTTTGGGGGCAACTTGCTAGAAAGAAGTCGATTTAACAGACGGACAAAACACTTGATTTGGTTGGTTCAACTCATTCGACAAGCCTTGAGTGGGGCACTCTCGCCAGATAGCATTGTGATTATGGACAGTTTTCCATTGCCACTTTGCCAGCCTATTCGCAATCATAGAGCCAAGATTTTCAGTGATTTCGCTGATATTGGGTATAATGCTGCTAAAAACCTTTGGTTCTATGGTTTTAAAGTCCATATGTTGGTCACTTTGTCGGGTTATATCCTCAACTATGTTGTGACACCAGCTTCTGTACACGACATCAAAGTCGTTGACGAGCTCCTAGAAGGATGGAAACAATCTATAGTTCTTGCCGATTTAGGCTATCTCAGTCAAGAGCTAAAAGATACGTTAGAACAGAAAGGATATCACTTATGGACACCTTTACCTCAAAACATGGTCGGTGCAGAACAACATAATTACTGGCAGTTACTTGTCATGAGAAGAACGATTGAAAATCGCTTTTCTGAACTTTGTGCGCTATTTGATATTGAGCACACGTTGACTAGAAGTATCATGGGACTACAATTGAGAATGGAACAAATCATACTAGATTATAATTTGAGATATTTTGAAATTAAATAGCACCACG
>NZ_KV813977.1:0-312 GCF_001813805.1 Streptococcus sp. HMSC066F10 | reverse complement strand
GTTAGAGGTTCGACTCCTCTAGGGTGCATAGAAAAGAAGTCTCCTAGGACTTCATTTTTCTATCTATACGGGAAGTAGCTCAGCTTGGTAGAGTACTTGGTTTGGGACCAAGGTGTCGCAGGTTCGAATCCTGTCTTCCCGATATTTTATTTGATATTAGATGAAATAGGTGTTAGTTTTTAACATCTGGAGCCTGGGACAATAATGTCTCGATTCTATCAAAAAAAGCAACGGTTTTGCCGTTGCTTTTTTCATGGTTGCGATAGTCTTGGTAAAATATAGGGCTCTTTGTCAACTGTAGTGGGTAGATGA
>NZ_KV813976.1:0-1182 GCF_001813805.1 Streptococcus sp. HMSC066F10 | reverse complement strand
GCATTTGAATTATATATTAATTTACCTTATATAGGTAACGACATTCAGGAAAATGATTATATCTACAAAAAAATTATTGAAACAGTTCAGTCAATGGACAATCTAGAGTATGGATTTTTAGATTTTGATGGTAACATCGAAAAAAGTAAGGAAAAATTATTAGAAGAACTTAGCAATAATTTCCATTCATATTATATTACGATTTTTAAGGATAAGATTATTAAAGCTGATTATGATTTTTGGGGTTTACCTGAAAATGAGTAGAAATAATAAAGATCATGTTATAACAGCTTATCCTATAAGATAAGAGCAGAAAAACAATAAAAGGTACAAATACCTAAGAAAGCCATAAAAACATCAAAATAAAGCATTCCACCACCGAGAAAAATAAAATAAAAACAATCAAAGGGAAGTATAGAAAAATTAAAGCCTATACTTCCCTTTTTTAATTCAAACAAAGGAGAGAAAACATGATAAACGAAGAAATAAGCAAAGAAGCAGGTCAAGCAGCACAAACCATAATAACATACACAATAAAGGCAGCAAAAGAGTCAATCAACTTAGACAAAGAAATAAGAAAAAAGATGAATGAAACTTTAGAAAAAGCAAATGGAAACATCAAAAGTCTTATTGGCGATGAAATGAAACTAAAAGACCTATATAAAAAAGGACAACTAGAAAATATAAGCATAGATCAAAGCGGCCTCAAAGACTTAAAAAAAGAACTAAACAAACTTGGAGTAAGTTTCTCAGTAATGAAAAACAAAGAAAGCCAAAACTATGAAGTATTTTTCCAAGCCAAAGACATAAAAGTGATGGAATATGTCTTTAAACAAGTCATAGCCAAGGAAAATAAAAAAGAAAAAGAAAGTATCCTAAAACAAATAAAGAAATACAAAGACCTATCCAAGAACAAGGATAAGACAAAAGAGAAAGTCAAAAGGAAAGTAAAAGAAAAAGTAAAACCAAGCAAAAAAGATATGACCAGAGAAATCTAAGGGAGTAACGAAAAGTTACACCCTTAAATAACCATAATAACAAGACTTCCGAAAAGCAGAAGTCCAGAATTTCGAAAATCGGAAATCAAGAATTTCGATTATCGAAAATCAAGAAAGGAGCAGATATGGCAACAAACAAAAGATATTATTGGATAAAATTAAAAGAAGAATTTTTCACAGACAA
>NZ_KV813975.1:17258-139822 GCF_001813805.1 Streptococcus sp. HMSC066F10 | reverse complement strand
ACGTTGCACTTTTTATTGCAATTTATCATTATAAAATATGGGAAAACAGAAGAAAAATCTTCAAACAAATTTTACTTTTATATAAAAGTTGACACCAGGCGACAAGTTTCTTCTGTTATACTCATGATAGAAAAATGAAAAGAGCAAACAAATGAAATATGAATGGAGAAAATTAGATAAAAAACTTTATCAAGGTCCAAAAACTCCTGTGGTCATTGAACACCCTGTGCAGTCATTTATCATGTTAAATAGTCAAGGAAATCCAAATAAAGCTGACTTTTCAGAAAGGGTTTCTGCTCTTTATTCCCTCGCTTATGCGATTAAAATGGAGTATAAAAAAACTGCTCATCATCAAGAATTTACTGATTTTACCGTTTACCCTTTGGAAGGGAGTTGGCAGCAAACAGAAGCAGAGACTTTGGTAAAAGACGACTTGGTTTATACGATTATGATTGCTCAGCCAGAGTTTATTACAAATGAAATAGTTGAAACAGCTCTCGAAAAAGTAAAAGTGAAAAAGCCAAATCCATTTTATAATGAGATTCGCTTTGAACGAATAAGCGAAGGAAGCAGCGTTGCCATGCTTCATGTAGGACCATTTGACGATGAACCACAAACCTTCGCGAAAATGGATGCTTTCTGTCAAGAAAATGGGTTAAAACGCTGCACAGCATATCATCGTGAAATTTATTTGAACAATAAAAATCGCACCGCTCCAGAGAAACTAAAGACAATTTTGAGATATAGTGTTCAGTAACTAAAAAATCACTCCCTAGATTTCTAAGGAGTGACTTTCATGTTTAATTAGCATTGTTATCTGCTGGTTTTTGGATTTCTTTGTCGGCTTCATTTTCAGCTTTTTTAGCCGATTTGATGACAATTTTACCGTTGCTTGTCATGACAGCCTTGAGTTCTTTTTCACTTGGGTGTTCAAGGTAGTAGTCAGTAATGGCGTCTTCGATGTGATCTTGGATTGTCCGACGCAGAGGACGAGCTCCCATTTTCGGATCGTAACCCAAGTCAACTAATTTTTCCTTGACTTTGTCTGTCACGTCTAGGTGAATGTCATTTGTTGCAAGTCGTTCATTGACATCTTTTAGCATCAAGTCTACGATTTTTAGGAGATTTTCCTTATCAAGGGACTTAAATTCGATAATACCGTCAAAGCGGTTCATAAATTCTGGACTGAAGAAGTTGCCTAATTCACCGAGAACAGAGTTAGTCCGTCCTTCGCGTGTTGCTCCAAAACCAACATTTGCTTCAACTTTGCCAGTACCGGCGTTTGAAGTCATGATGATAATTGTATCTTTAAAGCTAACTGTGCGCCCTTGTCCGTCTGTCAGACGTCCATCGTCAAGAACTTGCAGGAACATGTGCATGACATCTGGGTGCGCTTTTTCTACTTCGTCAAGCAGAATGAGAGAATAAGGATTGCGGCGTACGCGTTCTGTCAATTGTCCGGCTTCTTCGTAGCCAACATAGCCTGGAGGTGCTCCAACGAGTTTGGCTACGCTGTGTTTTTCCATATATTCACTCATATCAAAGCGAATCATGCTGTCAGCTGAGCCAAAGAGCTCAATCGCTAATTGTTTAGAAAGTTCTGTTTTACCGACACCGGTTGGTCCGACAAAGAGGAAGGATCCAATTGGTCGATTAGGAGAGCCAAGTCCGACACGATTACGGCGAATAGCTTTGGCAATTTTATCAACGGCATCATCTTGACCGATGACATGAGCTTTCAAATCATCAGCCAGACTAATTAATTGCGATTGTTCCTTTTCTTTTAAGTCACCAACTGGGATATTTGTTTTTTGCTCAATGATATGCTCAATCGTTTTTTCACTGATGATAGGTGTATCTTGGTCTGCCATTTTATTTTGCTGCATTTCTTTGTATTTGGCAATTTGGTCACGGAAATAAGCAGCTTTTTCAAAATCTTCATCACGAGTAGCTTGTGCCTTGAGGTTTTCAGCTTCTACCAAGCGTTGATCAATAACTTTGGGATCAACAAAATTAAGTGTCAAATTCATCTTTGAACCTGCTTCGTCTAGCAAGTCAATGGCCTTATCGGGCAAGAAGCGATCTTGGATATAACGATTGGACAAGACAGCCGCCGCTTCAATAGCATCATCTGTGTATTTAACGTGATGATAGTCTTCGTATTTTTTTTGAATGCCTTTTAGAATAGTGATGGTTTCTTCAATCGTTGGTTCATCCACTTTTACTGGCTGCATCCGGCGTTCCAGTGCTGCATCTTTTTCGATAATGCGATACTCATTGAGAGTTGTGGCACCGACTAATTGGAGTTCACCGCGAGCAAGTGCTGGTTTTAGGATATTTCCAGCATCCATATTTCCATCGCCAGCAGAACCAGCTCCAACAATTTCGTGAATTTCATCAATGAATAATATAACATCTTGTCGAGAGCGAATTTCGTTCATGAGTTTTTGCATTCGCTCTTCAAATTGACCACGGATTCCAGTCCCTTGAACCAAACTAACGACATCTAAACGAATGACTTCTTTGCCTTGGAGTTTATGTGGAACATCTCCATCTACAATTTTCTGAGCTAAGCCTTCGACAACTGCTGTTTTACCGACACCAGGCTCTCCGATGAGGACTGGATTGTTCTTTGTTCGACGGTTGAGAATTTCAATGACGCGGACGATTTCCTCATCACGACCGATGACAGGGTCAATTTCACCGCGCCGAGCAAATTCGGTTACATTGATACCAAATTCTTCTAGGAGGCCTTTAGGCTGTTGCGGAGCTTGCTGGCGTGCACTCCCACCTTGATTGGAACCGTAACCTCCATTGCCGTAACCACCTCCAGATTGAGTCGGAGGGGTTTGTGGTTCTTGATGATTTTGAAAATTCCCTAGATTGTTAAAGAAATCATCAAAAGGGTCTAAGTTGTTTTGATTATTCATATTGGTCATTCCACGAAACAAGGCATTGTTTGGGTCTGTTTTCATGATTTGATAACAATTTTGACAGAGGTCAACTTGGTGTTGTTTTCCATTCACATTCGTGTAAAGATGAATGGTAGATTCATTTATTTTACAATTTTGACAAAGCATGTGCTACCTCTTTCTTTTAAAATTTGTTTGAATAATACCAATTGGTCAATAATAGTCAAATTTCTTGGTTTTATTATAGCAGTATTCTAAAACATTGCAAGAATAAAGTGTTAAAAGACAGATTTTTGTACTGAAGCGTTTTATTTTGTGTTAAATTTATCAAAAACAGGGCTTTTACTGGTATTTCATCTTTCATTTGTGGTAAAATAGTAACGTATAAATGAATAGGAGAAGGAAAATGGAATCACATTTAGTAAGAATTATCAATCGTTTAGATGCTATGACAAAAGATGGCGGCAATTTGAAACGCAATTTTGAGCGTGACGGAGTTGTTGTAGCAGAAGTAGCTTATAGCTATGACGAAGAAAATGGCTCAGTATTCACTCTTCGTGATGTAGCAGCGCATGAAACTTATACATTTGACAGTATTGATTTGATTGCTATGGAAATTTATGAGTTGTTGTATTAATTTGCTAGTCTCTAATAAGATATCCTCTAGGCACCTGCTTAGGGGTATTTATTTTGCAATAATTTTTATTTATCTACCTTAGAATTGTCAGAAATTCTTAGAAAAAAGTGGTATACTAATAGTGATAGCAAGCATATTTCTTGACAAACAGAAAAGGAGATAGTATGGATTTATCTCGGATAACATTATTAACAGAATATGAAATTGTCGGAATCGATCTAGAGGAAGCAAGTGTCCGTCATTTAGCTGATCTAGGGATTAAGATAGGCAGTTTTATTCAAGTCATTTCAAAAACAAACGACACAGCTATTCTCTTAGTTCGAGCTGCGAGGATTGCCTTGGATAATTCTATTTTGAAAAAGCTGGATGTTGTGCCAAAGGGCAGTAGCAAATCTTCTCTTCCTTTATCTGAGTTGGCTGTTGGAGATGTGGCATACATCGAAGCAATTCATGCAGATGGTGTTTTAAAACGACGGTTGATGGATATGGGTTTGACGAAAAACACAAAAGTTCAGTTGCAGAAAGTCGCACCATTAGGTGATCCATTAGAAATTAAGTTGAGAGGTTACGATTTGACGTTGAGAAAGTCAGAAGCGAGTCTGGTTAGTGTTGTGAAAAGCGAAAAGGGAGCAAAAGGATGAAAGAATTAGCGCTTGCGGGAAATCCGAATAGTGGAAAGACCAGTTTATTTAACATTCTAACCGGTAGTAGCCAGCATGTGGGAAATTGGCCTGGTGTCACTGTCGAGAAGAAAAGTGGTCTGTTTCGTAAAAATAAAGATATTATTATTCAAGATCTACCGGGAATTTACTCGTTGTCGCCTTATACTTCTGAAGAAGTGATTAGTAGAAATTATCTTTTAAGCGGTAATGCAGACGGGATTTTGGATGTAGTTGACGCAACCAATTTGGAACGAAATCTATACTTGAGCTTGCAATTGATTGAGACGGGGATTCCGGTTGTGCTGGCTTTAAATATGAGCGATGTCGTTGAAAAGCAAGGAAAATGGATTGATACGACTAAATTAAGCTACCAGCTAGGAGTGCCGGTCGTAGCGACCAGTGCTTTGAAAAAGACAGGGATTGACCAAGTCATGCAGCAGGCCATGCGAGTGATGAATCAGGTAGAAGAGGCTTTCTATCCAGCTTACGACAATCATTTTGAAGCGGCTTTGTCAGAAATCATCCGTATTTTGGGGAATGCAGTGCCTCAAAAACAAGCTCGTTTTTATGCCATTAAGCTTTTTGAACGCGATAAAGAATTATCTGAACAGCTGGCATTGTCTGATTTTCAAAAAACAGAGATTGAAGATGCGATTCGGATTACGGAAGAAATCTACAATGAAGACGCAGAAACCATTGTTGTTAATGCGCGCTATGAGTTTATTGAGTCAGCAGTCAAAATGGCGCTGCAAGCCGATGTTACTAAATTAAGTTTGTCAGATAAGATTGACCGTATTGTGACCAATCGTTATTTAGCTTTACCAATCTTTGCGCTTGTTATGTGGTTGGTGTATTTCCTCTCTATTCAAACGATTGGAACGATGGGAACGGATTGGACAAACGATGTTCTCTTTGGAGAATGGATTCCAAATGGTGTTAAATCATTGCTAGAGCAATTAGCTGTAGCTGACTGGCTTCAATCTTTAATCATTGATGGGATTATCGCAGGCTGCGGAGCTGTGCTAGGCTTTGTGCCTCAGATTTTTGTCTTGTTTATCTGCTTGGGCTTCTTGGAAGACATCGGCTATATGAGCCGGATTGCCTTTGTGATGGATCGAATCTTTCGGCGGTTTGGTTTATCTGGAAAATCCTTTATCCCCATGTTGATTTCGACGGGGTGTGGCGTTCCTGGTGTCATGGCGAGTAGAACCATTGAAAATGAACGTGACCGTAGAATTACCATTATGACAACAACCTTTATGCCTTGTTCTGCCAAGTTGCCGATTATTTCCTTGATTGCGGGAGCTTTCTTCCCCGGCAATCCTTGGATTGCACCAAGTGCTTATTTTGTCGGAATGGGAGCCATTGTCTTATCAGGAATTGCTCTGAAAAAGACAGCAATCCTCGGTGGCGCTGTCGCGCCCTTTATCATGGAGTTGCCGAGTTACCACCTGCCACAAGTCAAAACGGTTTTGCGCTATGCTGGTCAAAAGGCTTTGAGCTTCATTAAGCGTGCTGGAACGATTATCTTTGTGACCAATATTTTCATTTGGTTTGCTAGTTCCTATAACTTTAGCTTACAGGCGGTCGAAACAGAAGATAGTATTCTAGCCACCTTAGGAAAAGGATTAGCTTGGATCTTTAGCCCTCTTGGCTTTGGCAATTGGCGAGCAACGGTTGCGGCTATTACGGGATTGTTGGCTAAGGAAACGGTGATTTCTACTTTTGGAATCTTGTATAAAGTGACAGACGCGACAGAGACCACCAAAGAGTTGTGGACCAATCTCCAACAGCATTATACGGCACTTTCCGCTTACTCATTCCTTGTCTTTAATCTACTCTGCGCTCCTTGTTTTGCAGCGATTGGTGCGATTCATCGGGAAATGGGAAATGCTAAATGGACGTGGATTGCTATTTCATTTCAAACCCTACTGGCTTATAATGTCAGCCTTGTGATTTACCAATTTGGTCAAGTTTTGCTGTACGGAAAAGGAATATCTCCAGTGACTGTCTTTGCTCTGCTCGTTGTGGCAGCGGGTCTCTATTTCATCTTTAGAAAACCGCGCAAAGAAACAGTAGAGGTTATCACTTTAGATAGTCTGACACGTCAAACAGTATAGGAGAAATTATGTCCACGATTATTGTATTTATCATCATTTTAGTTTTAGCAGGTGCAGCTATGCACCATATCATCAAAGGAAAAGGACGCTGTGGCGATTGCGACTGCCAATGTGAAATCAAAGAAAAAATGAGACAAAAATAAAGAGAAAACTAAAAATATGACAGAGGTTGTCAGGTTATTTGTTGTATGATTTATTAAAAAAGGAGAACACAACATGGTAAGACCTACTAGCAAGACTGAGTTGATCAGTGCAGCGACGCAGCAATATGCAAAGCTGCAGTCATTGATTTCCCAATTAACAGAAGAAGAGTTAAAGACTCCATTTGATTTTTCAAAAGATGAAAAAAAGAAAGAGGCGCATTGGAAGAGGGATAAAAACCTCAGAGATGTTCTCATTCATCTTTATGAGTGGCAACAATTGCTTTTGGATTGGGTGCATTCCAATCAAAATGGTGTCGAAAAATCGTTTTTGCCAGCAGCTTATAATTGGAGAAGTTATGGTGAGATGAATGTGGCATTTTGGCAAAAACATCAACAGACACCGCTAGAAAAAGCAATCAAGTTGCTTCATCAATCACAGGAAAAAGTGCTAACCATGGCTGAAACCTTTACAAATGAAGAGCTGTTTTCAAAGGGCATCTATAAATGGGTTGGTGGGAGTACCCTTGGCTCCTACTTTGTCAGCTGCACATCGAGTCACTACGACTGGGCCATGAAGAAGCTGAAAGCACATCAAAAGAACTGTAAAAATCAGTAAACAATCAGTATGGTTGGGAGCAAAAAAGAGGGCAACAATAGGCAAGTGAGCCACATCCAATGTGCTTCATTTCGTCCGCCGGGCTGACGGAGAAAACCAAAAGTAGTTTATCTCGTCCACCGGGTCGACGTGGTAAACTAAAAGTTATTTATCTTTTCGACTGGGTCGACAGAGCCAATCCAAAGCGGTTCATTTTATCGACCAAGTCGACAAAGCGAACCTCACGTCATTTCATCCGAGAGTCAGTCTAGCTGTTTATAAAATAAATCGGTCCGTCAACTTAGCTGACGGACCGATTTTGTCTGAACTCATTGATATCTTATTTGCTGTTATCTCCCATTAGTAAGTCTTTTGGTTGCTTACTAAGGAGCGTGATTGAAGCAATGAGGACGGAAACGATGATAATGGCAAGTCCAAAGATGACCACCTTGGTCATATCATCAGGAGATACATGTACATTGAGGCTAGTGAGGGTCTTGTTAAAGCCATCCACTTCAGCCCCGCCTCCAAGATTGGCGCTCTTACCTTCTCGAGCTAGTTTTTCAGCAATACCACTGGTAACTTGTTTTAAAATGCTATTTCCCATCACCTTGCTGACAGCACTACCTGCAAAGTAAGCACCAATGAAGCTAAATATACTTACAAAGAGAACTTCTGTGATAAATTGGAAGAAAATCTTTGTTTTGCTAATTCCCATTGAAAGCATGATTCCCATTTCTTTTCTACGACCATTGATCCATAAGAACAAGACTAGCGTAAGAACAATCGCTCCAAAGATTAGAGTTCCGATTAAGAGGTTTCCAGTAACGCCGTAAATACCGTTAATAGAAGATTGAAGTGCTGGGAAGTTGCTTGTGCTCTTAACAAGGGTGTAGGCTTCCCAATCAATAGATGATATTTCTTTTACTTTCGCCATCACTTTATCAATATCTTGGCTACCATTTACAAAGAAAGTAGCATCTTGATAAATAGCGTTTTTATCTGTTGAACCTTGTAAAGTTTTAGTCGTTTCTAAGTCTGTGATAAAGGTATTTTCATACAATTCTTGAGGACTAGAAACACCTCCTTTATTTTTCCCGTCAAAAATTCCGATAACTGTCACTTTAGTCGTTTTATTAGCTTTGCGAACGTTATCATAGTCATAAGTATTCGATTTTATATTAATCGTATCGCCGACTTTAAGTTTGTTCTTTTCTGCAAAATCTTTATGAATTAAAGCAACATTTTTGTCATTTTTGTTGATATGTCTACCTTCAACTAGTTTGAAGGTTTCTGCGGTAAATTTATCATCTTTAGATGAATCGTTGATACCTGTTGCCATAATGGCACGGCCGAATTTTTGTTTTCTATCTTCGCTTTCAAAGTCGGTTTCTCCAGATTCAACCAATTGGTGATCAATTAAGTCAGCGATAACATTCATTCGTTTGATGTAGCCAGAGATACCTTTAACTTTTTCCACAGCTTCGATATCTTCGCCTTTAAGATTTCCTGCTCCGCGAGGGGTACCTTGGTTCACTTCGCGGTTAATCTGCATTGAGAAACTGCTAGTGATATTTTTGAAAGTCTCTTTTGAAGCAGCGTCTGTTGCATTTTTAACAGCAATACTGCCAAGTGTTAAAGTAGAGATGGCTAACAGGATTAAAAAGATAATCAGTGTTTTTATTTTTTTGCGCCATACATAGGCAAGGGCGTTCTTTATCGTTAACATATAATTTCTTCTCCTTGGAGCTCTTATTTATAATTCTTAGTGACTTCGACTAAGTTCTTATTGCTTAACTCTAAGACGACGTCCGCTTTATTAGCTAACTCTTTGCTGTGTGTCACCACAATCACACATTTATTTTTTTGTTTAGCTGATTTAATTAGGACTTCAATGATGTCCATGGCAGTACCTTCATCTAAGTTCCCAGTTGGTTCATCTGCTAAGATAATTGGTGCTGTAGATGCAAGAGCGCGTGCAATAGCAACCCGTTGCTGCTGGCCACCTGATAATCGTAATACGTTACGATGGATTTCTTTTTCGTTGAGTCCAAGTTGTAACAAGCTATCTTTATTTGCTTGAGAATTCACGAGTCGAACATTCTCCATCGGAGTTAAGTAATCGATTAAATTATAATTTTGGAAAACCAGGGAGATTTGTTTCCGTCTGTGATGGTTATAGCCTTTTTGAGCGATGTCTTGATCTTCAAAGAGGATTTTTCCTTTTGTAGGAGTATCAAGTCCTGCAAGAAGGGAAAGCAAGGTTGATTTTCCTGCACCAGATTTCCCTATAATAGCATAAAATTTTCCTTCTTCAAATGAAGCTGTGATCTGATTCAATACATTTTCTTGTAGGCTATTGTATTGGTAACTAACTGAATCCATTTTTAAAATTGTCATGTTTTGTCTCCTTAACTTATATCGGTTAAAATATCTTTTGGTTTTTTATGTAGGATAATAGAAGATGAACCTACTACTGCAAGTAAAATAATGATGAGCAGTATTCCATAAGTCATCAGAATAGTAGAGGTATGTAAGTGCGGAACGATATTTTCAAAAATAGCGGATGAGCTATCTTGTTGTTGACCGCCTTTTATAAACCCTTTGAATACCATAGTGGAAATATAAGAGCAACTAATAGAAGCTAGTGCCGTACTAAATACTGATATGATAACCAGTTCCAGTATGAATTGAGAGATAATCATCGCTTTTGAAATACCGAGAGATAATAGTACTCCGATTTCATAAATCCTTTCTCTCAACCAGAACATGAGAATCAAGGAAAGAACGCTGATACTTCCAATAATGATACTGAAAGTTAAAACATTAATAATCTGTTTTAAACTGGTAACAGAAGAAGAAACTGCTTCAAAAGCTTTAGAGTTTTTAACAAGATCAGTTTGCTTCCAATCAATTTTTGATTTTTTGACTGTATTGATGATTTTATCAATTTGATTTGGATTTGATACGAAATAAACGGCTGCAGATAATTTATAATCAGCTGGTTTGTAGCCTTGTAAGTATTGGCTCGATTCATAGTCCATATAGACAGTATTTTCTGTCGCATCTGAGCTTAAACCGGTTTGTTTCTCTTCTTTTTTTCCGGAGAAGATACCAGCAATTTCAAACTCTACTTCATGGAGTTGTTTAGCATCCTCATCCTTTAAGGAGGCTCCCTTTAGTTTTAGTTTATCTCCAACTTTTAAATGGTTCTTTTTAGCTAATTTTTCATGGATGAGAATCTTAGATTTATCGTCTTTACGAATTGGCTTTCCTTGTTCAAGCTTGAAAACACCACTTGCAAAGGTTGTTTCTAGAGTAGAATCACTTGTTCCTAATGCTGCGACTAGGTTGTTGAGGACAGGGTTTTGATTGTCTCTTGTGACACCTTGTTTTTTCTTGACAACAGTTTTATCTGTCAAACTTGCTAAAGCATCGTATTTGAAGTTGAATTTTGAAATTTCTTTATTCTCAAGTAATTTTTCTGCTGTTTTTAGTGAAAGTGGTCGTTCAAGTGTTTTGCTAGTTATTGTAAAGCCAGTATTTGATGCGTCATAGATTTTCTTTTCGATATTATTAGTCGTTCCCATAATAGAAAAGCTACTAGTTAAGGCAGTTGAAATGAGAGTAAGTATCAGAAATACAAGAAGAGTTTTAACTTTTTTTCGACTGATGTAATGCAAAGATCGTTTCACTACTTGCATTGTCTTCTTCCCTTCTTTAAATTTTTAAACTAAATTGGTACCGTGTTCTATGTTAAAGCAGTTACCTTAAAATAGTTTTAAGGTTTAAGATAATTTTAAGTTTTTTGGCTCCTTTTTTTCTGTTTTTTGTGTAAATTTTCATAAAATAGTAGAAAAAGGTGGAAAGACAAGGTTGGTTTCGCTCTATAACTTTCTATAAAAAAGTCTATAGGACAAATGAATGAATTTCTGCTATAATAGAATGAAGAAAATAGAAATGAGAGTTATATGGCAAAGATAATCGACGGAAAAGCTTTGGCAGAAAAATTACAAGCACAATTAGCAGAGAAAGTTCGTAAATTAAAAGACCAAACAGGCTTAGTTCCTGGACTTGTAGTCATCTTGGTCGGCAATAACCCAGCTAGTCAAATCTATGTGAGAAATAAAGAACGGTCAGCTTTGGCTGCAGGACTTCGAAGCGAAGTGGTGCGTCTGCCAGAAACAACTAGTCAAGAAGAATTGCTTGCTTTGATAGACCAATACAATCAAGATTCAGCTTGGCACGGGATTTTAGTTCAGTTGCCACTGCCAAAGCATATTGATGAAGAGGCAGTGTTGTTAGCAATTGACCCTGATAAAGATGTGGACGGCTTTCACCCAATGAATATGGGACGCCTTTGGAGTGGTCATCCTGTCATGATTCCCTCCACACCTGCTGGAATTATGGAAATGTTTCATGAGTACGGTGTAGAATTAGAAGGTAAACGTGCTGTTGTCATTGGACGGAGTAACATTGTCGGAAAGCCCATGGCACAGCTTTTACTTGCTAAAAATGCAACAGTAACTCTGACGCATTCACGGACACATCACTTGTCAGAGATTACAAAAGAAGCTGATATTTTAGTTGTAGCTATTGGTCGCGGACATTTTGTGACTAAAGATTTTGTCAAAGAAGGCGCGGTCGTGATTGATGTAGGTATGAATCGTGATGAAAATGGTAAATTGATTGGCGATGTGAAATTTGATGAAGTATCTGAAACTGCAAGTCTCATTACTCCTGTACCAAGAGGGGTTGGTCCGATGACCATTACCATGCTCATGGAGCAAACCTATCGAGCGTGTAAACGGAGTTTGAAAAAATAAGAATGTCATGGGAGTGGGACAGACAACAGCCATGATTATACTACAAACTCCCCCACAGAAAGAGTGTAATCGTGAAAATTACGTATAAAAATGGTATTTCGTAAGAAATCAAATTTGTTGCCCCACCCTGCAAGGTTGAGTAGGTTTGTAAAAGCTGATATCATCAGCGTAATAAAGGCCACTCAATTGCGTATTGAGTTTTATTCTAGAAAGTAAACGAGTCTGAGACAAGAATGTCCTAGACAGGTCTTTTTTCCTTTATATAAAATAGAGGTAGACAAGGGGAATCGCAGTATGCAAAAGGAGAAAATAATGGAAGTGGTCAATTGTACATTATTGGAAAAGGTCGTTCAGCCACGTGCACTCCATAGTCACAAGGGGGATTACGGTCGCTTGTTGTTAATTGGCGGGACATATCCTTTTGGTGGAGCGATTATCATGGCAGCCTTAGCTGCAGTTCATAGCGGAGCTGGTCTAGTGACGGTGGCGACGGATAGGGAAAATATCGCAGCTCTCCACGATCATTTACCAGAAGCAATGGCTTTTGATGTACAAGATAAAAAGCTATTGACCGAGCAAGTCCAAAAAGCAGATGTAGTATTGATTGGATCAGGTTTAGCTGAAAGTAAACTTGAAAAAGCCGTTTTGCGGCTGGTAGTGAAACTTGTTAGTGAACATCAAGTCTTCATCATGGACGGTGGAGCTATTTCCCTCTTTAGCAAAGAAGCTCTGCCAATTCCAAAAGCACAGACGATTTTTACCCCACATCAAAAAGAGTGGGAGCGGTTGAGCGGACTAAAGATAGCTGAGCAAACGGTTGAAAAAAGCCAAGAAGCTGTTAATTCCTTCCCTGCTGGAACTATCGTTGTTCAAAAGAAGCACGGAACGACTATTTTTCAAAGTGGAAATGGAAACCATTTTCAACTGACTATTGGTGGTCCTTATCAAGCAACGGGTGGCATGGGAGATACTCTGGCAGGCATGATTGCGGGTTTTGCAAGGCAGTTCAAGACTAGTTCTTTACTGGAACGTGTAGCAGCAGCAGTCTATCTGCATTCAGCCATTGCAGAGGAGTTAAACAAAGAAAAATATGTAGTCTTGCCAACGGAAATCAGCAAAGAAATCCCTAAGTGGATGAAGAAGCTAGCTAAAAAAGAAAATATGTTATAATGAAAAAACCTGAAAAAGCATTTAAAAAATTGGAAAGTTTAACTTTTATTAGCTATTTATAAAAGTAATATTTAGCTCATGAGGTTTAGTACAAGTTGAAAGGGAGAATAAACTTTTTCAATATCCACTATCTTATGAAAATTCATTGTATTTAATGAGGTTGAGATGTTTTATCTTGACCTTATTTTTTCTGCCCTACAAAAATGTCACTTTTCTTTCTGAAAATGTAAGTTTATGTAATGGAAAGAGTGGGAAAATTTCAGTAAGATTATGCTAGTTGAAAAAAAGAAATGGAGAATGTATGATGTTACAATCTTTAAAGAAAATATCGAATGCAACGAACTTGAAAATTTTAGCTATTTTACTTGTGTTTTTAGATCATATCTACGAAATGTTTGGCGCTTTTGGCGCCCCGATGTGGATAACAATGCTAGGACGCGTAGTTTTTCCTCTTTTTATGTTTCTGGCAGCTGATAGTTTTTATTATACGCATAATCGAAAAGCTTATTTGAAACGGTTGCTCTTTATGACATGGTTTATGATTATTGGAAACATGATTGTCAGTCAATTTTTCACTAATGGTCAAGTTGGGCTGGCGAATAATGCTTTTGGCGCCTTTTTCTTAGCGGGCATATCTATCTGTGCTTAGGATTTGATGGTTGAGGGTATGAAAGAAAAGAAACTTTATTCATTCTGGAAAGGATTGGGCCTTTTTCTTTTACCGATTCTTCTGGCTCTGCCGGCTTTGTTTCTATCGGGTTATCTAGCCAGTGAAAATATATCACCTCTGATGGTTCAAATTATTGCTTTTTTTATCATGGCCATTCCAAACATTATCGTGGTTGAAGGAGGGGATGTCATGGTTTACCTTGGTCTTTTCTTTTATATCTTCCGCAGACACCGCATAGCACAAATGGTGACATTAACACCAGTATCTTTATTTGTGTATCTAACAGATCCAACGTCTGTGCAATGGATGATGGTTTTTGCGGTGATTCCAATGTATTTTTACAACGGTGAAAAAGTCGTGGTATGAAGTTATTTTTCTATCCTGTGCATATCTATCTTTTGTATATTTTGGCAAGTTTGTTGGGCTAGGCTCTGCTTAAGATATGGGAAACTAGTCTTTCCTTTTTCGTTGAGGGCTGGAAATGATTTTTTATAGATTGTTTGGTATAATAAAAATTATGAATAAAGAAGCATTACAGGAAATGAAAGGAGAGGAATGTCTGAGTATTTATCCGTGTCAACCTTGACCAAATACTTAAAATTAAAGTTTGATAAAGATCCTTATTTAGAACGAGTTTATCTGACGGGGCAAGTTTCTAATTTTCGTAGGCGACCTAATCACCAATATTTCTCTCTCAAAGATGAAAAAGCAGTCATTCAGGCAACAATTTGGGGTGGTGTTTATAAGAAGTTAGGTTTTGACTTGGAAGAGGGTATGAAGGTTAATGTCATCGGTCGTGTTCAACTATATGAACCAAGTGGATCTTATTCTATTATCATTGAAAAAGCGGAGCCAGACGGTATCGGAGTTTTGGCAATTCAGTTTGAGCAGCTCAAGAAAAAGCTAGGCGAGGAAGGGCTTTTTGAGGAGTGCTTTAAGCAAGCTTTACCGCAATTTCCAAAGAAAATTGGAGTAGTGACCAGTCCTAGTGGAGCAGTGATTCGCGATATTATCACAACTGTTAGTCGTCGTTTTCCGGGAGTTGAGATAATTCTTTATCCGACGAAGGTGCAAGGCGAAGGAGCTTCTACTGAAGTAGCAGAAAATATTCGTCGTGCTAATGGGCGAAATGATTTAGATTTACTCATTATCGGTCGAGGTGGTGGCTCAATTGAAGATCTCTGGGCGTTTAATGAGGAAGTGGTTGTCCGTGCAATTTTTGAATCGCACATTCCGATCATTTCGAGTGTGGGGCATGAAACAGATACGACCTTGGCAGATTTTGTTGCAGATAGACGGGCTGCAACGCCGACTGCGGCTGCTGAATTAGCAACACCTGTAACAAAGCTGGATCTCCTAGCACACTTGCAGCAGCAACAAAATCGGTTAGCAACTGCCACATCGAATCGTCTTACTTACAATCGTGAGCGATTAGCTAAGCTGAGTCAGTCTGTCATTTTTCGACAACCAGAACGACTGTATGATAGCTACCTGCAAAAATTAGATCAACTAAATTTACGGCTCAAGCAAAAAATTCGCGAATATTATAACGAGGAAGTGCAGCGGGCAAGGCTTTTACAACATCGTTTGGAGGCTCTAGCTCCTTTAAGGCAGGTTCAGATTTATCAAGAGCGTGTAGCTCAGTTGGAACGGCTTCTGCGCAGTAATATGGCAGTTGTTTATGACCATAAAGTGGCTGAAGTCAAGTGTCTGTCTGACGCTTTGCTCATGCTGGATACTAGCCGAATTGTGGCTCGGGGTTATGCTATTGTCAAAAAAGATGAACAGGTGTTAGAATCTATTGAGAAAATCAATAAAAAAGATCAATTAACCATTTTGATGCGAGATGGTCAGATAGAAGTTGAGGTAAAAGATGTCGAAAGAAAAGAAATTTGAAGAAAATTTAGCAGACTTAGAAGTTATCGTACAGAAGTTAGAAAACGGAGATGTGGCTTTGGAAGAAGCGATTTCTGAGTTTCAAAAGGGGATGCAGCTCTCAAAAGAATTGCAAAAAACACTAGATCAGGCAGAAAAAACGCTGGTAAAAGTTATGCAGGCTGATGGCACAGAAACGGAAATGGAATGAAACAAGACGAAAAATTAGCTAGAATTGGACAGACTATCGAGGGATTTTATGCTCAAAAAGTGGTGTCCGCTGATTTGATAGAAGCAATCCTCTATTCTGTTAATGCAGGCGGTAAGCGAATTCGTCCTCTTTTACTTTTAGAATTATTAGAAGGTCTAGGACTGGAACTGACAGAAGCACATTTCCAAGTGGCAGCAGCGCTTGAAATGATTCATACAGGCAGCTTGATTCATGATGATTTGCCGGCTATGGACGATGATGATTATCGTCGTGGTCGCTTGACCAGCCACAAGAAATTTGGCGAAGCAATGGCTATTTTAGCAGGAGATTCTCTCTTTTTGGATTCTTATGCCTTGATAGCAGAAACGGCACTACCTAGTCAAATCAAGGTAAATTTGATTGCAGAATTGTCATTAGCGGCTGGAACTTTTGGTATGGTCGGAGGTCAAGTCCTTGATATGCAGGGCGAAGGAAAGGACATCAGTTTAGCAGAGCTGCAGAATATTCATGCCAATAAGACTGGTAAACTCCTGACCTATCCTTTTATTGCTGCGGGTTTGATTGCGGAAGTGGCACAGCCACAGCAGGAAAAATTAAGAAAAATTGGTCAATTACTTGGTTTAGCTTTTCAGGTGCGAGATGATATTTTAGATATCACAGCGAACTTTGAAGACTTGGGGAAGACACCGCAGAAAGATGTGGCAGCAGAGAAAGCCACCTATCCAGCCATTTGGGGTTTGGATGGAGCAAAGCGATTCTTTGAAAAACAGATAGAGGAAACAGAGCATTTATTGGCAGAATTAGAAGTAGAGCTTGCTTTTTCAGGCGCGGCTATCAGAAAGATAATAGAAAGTTTAAAACTCAATGACGAAAGAAAGAGTAGATGTTCTAGCTTATAAGCAAGGGCTTTTTGAAACAAGAGAACAGGCCAAGCGCGGTGTGATGGCGGGCTTAGTCGTTGCTGTTGCGAATGGTGAGCGTTTCGATAAACCTGGCGAGAAAATTGATGAGACCACTGAGTTAAAACTCAAAGGCGAAAAGCTCAAATATGTTAGCCGTGGTGGCTTAAAATTAGAAAAGGCTTTGCAGGTTTTTGAGATTTCAGTTGAAAATCAGATTACGTTGGACATTGGGGCATCAACGGGTGGGTTTACGGACGTCATGCTGCAAAATGGTGCAAGGAAAGTCTACGCAGTAGATGTCGGCACCAATCAACTGGCATGGAAACTCCGACAAGATGAACGCGTCATCAGCATGGAGCAGTTTAATTTTCGTTATGCCAAGGCAACTGATTTTGAGGAGACACCTAGCTTTGCCTCCATTGATGTCAGTTTTATCTCGCTTGGTCTCATTTTGCCAGCTCTGCATAAGATTTTGGCTGAAAATGGAAAAGTCGTTGCACTTATCAAACCTCAGTTTGAAGCAGGAAGAGAGCAGATTGGCAAAAATGGGATTGTGAAAGATAAAAAAGTGCATCAAGCAGTTTTAGAAAAAGTAACGGACTTTATGGTTGAAGCAGGATTTTCCGTCAAAGATTTAGATTTCTCCCCTATTCAAGGTGGGCATGGGAATGTGGAATTTTTAGCCTATTTGGAAAAAAATCCTCATCCTGAAAAACTAGTAAAAGCAATGATTACAACGGTCGTAGAGACAGCACATAAGGAATTTAAAGATGAATAAAAAGGAAAGATTAGAAAAAATTAGACATTTTGTGTCGGACTATGAAGTTGGGACACAAGAAGCAATTGTAGAATATCTGAAGAAATCAGGAATTACAGCAACACAGGCAACTGTTTCGCGTGATATTAAAGAATTGGGCATTGTCAAAATTCCGCTGAAAAATAACACTTATATTTATGAACTACCGAAATCAGCTAGTACGAGTTTGAAGTTAGCAGACAATAATATCTTAAAGTTTGAGCTATTGGGAAATATGATCAATCTCAATCTTGTCCCTGGAAGCACAGCTTTTGTGAAGCGACAAATTGTAGAAGATTTTTCTAAGGACATTTTTAGTATTTTAGCCGATGATGACACGATTCTCCTTATTTTCCGTAGTGAAGAAATGGCTCATCAGGTATTGGAACAAATCAGAAATTGGTAGATAGCCTATGTTACTTGAAATTTCCATTAAAAATTTTGCAATTATTGAAGAGATTTCCCTCAATTTTGAGCAAGGCATGACCGTTTTGACAGGTGAAACAGGGGCTGGAAAGTCTATTATTATTGATGCTATGAACATGATGCTAGGAAGCCGCGCGACAACAGATGTGATTCGTCACGGTGCATCAAAAGCAGAGATTGAAGGGCTTTTTGCAATTGAGCAGAGTAAGGCTTTGGTTGAAATTTTTGAGCAGCAAGGGCTTGATATGACAGAGGAGCTGATTATTCGGCGGGAAATTTTTCAAAATGGGCGTAGTGTCAGTCGTATTAATGGTCAAATGGTTAATTTGTCTGTCTTGCGAGCTGTTGGACAGCATTTGGTGGATATTCACGGTCAACACGATCAAGAAGAACTCATGCGACCGCAGCTGCATATTGCCATGTTGGACGAGTTTGGAGCTGACGCATTTTTCAAGCTCAAAGCTGATTATCAACAGACTTTTGACCAGTATCGTCAGTTGCGTAAGCAGATCTTAACAATTCAAAAGAATCAAGAAGAAAATAAAGCGCGGATTGACATGCTGGAATATCAAATTGCAGAGATTGAAGCAGCTAATTTAAAAGCTAGCGAAGATTTAGCTTTAAACCAAGAGCGTGATAAGTTACTCAATCATAAGCAGATTGCGGACACTTTGACAAATGCCTATGCCATGCTGGATGATGAAGAATTTTCTAGTTTAGCGAATATTCGTTCTGCCATGAATGACATGGAAGCTATTGAAGACTATGACGCCACTTACAAAGAAATTGCGACCAACCTTTCTGAATCTTACTATGTGTTGGAAGATGTGACAAAGCGTTTGGAGGATATTCTAGAAGACTTGGATTTTGATGGTGGCCGTCTCTTAGAAGTAGAAAGTCGCCTAGATTTAATCTATAGTATTACTCGCAAATACGGCGGTCAAGTAGATGATGTCTTAGCTTATTTTGAGCAGATTTCTAAAGAATATGCTCTACTTACTGGGAAAAATCTTTCATCAGATGATTTGAACAAAGAGCTGAAAAAGCTGGAAAAAGACTTGGTTTCTCTAGCAAGCAGTCTGAGTCAGGCTCGGCACGAATTAGCCCAGCAGTTAGAAGCAGAGATTCAGCAAGAACTGCAAGACCTCTATATGGAAAAGGCGAATTTTCGAGTTCAATTTATCAAGGGAAAATTTAGCCGCGATGGGAATGAACACGTTGAATTTTATATTTCGACTAATCCCGGTGAAGATTACAAACCGCTCGTTAAGGTTGCTTCAGGTGGTGAATTGTCTCGTTTAATGTTGGCAATCAAGTCTGCTTTTTCTCGCAAGGAAGGCAAAACCAGCATTGTCTTTGATGAAGTAGATACAGGTGTATCGGGACGTGTTGCACAAGCTATTGCTCAAAAGATTCATAAAATTGGCTCGAACGGACAAGTCCTCGCAATTTCGCACCTACCACAAGTGATTGCCATTGCAGATTATCAATTTTTCATTGAGAAAATATCTGATGAGCATTCGACCGTTTCAACTGTTCGCTTGTTATCAAATGATGAGCGTGTCGAAGAAATTGCCAAAATGTTGGCGGGCGAAAATGTGACCCAAGCAGCCCTCACGCAGGCTAGAGAGCTCTTGAAAAAATGAAATACTCTTTGGCTTGTGCTAAATGGGTTGTTATCAGGAGGTAATCATGACAAATTATTTTGTAATTGGTGATGTACATGGAAAAGCAAAAATGCTAAAAGAATTACTCAAAAAATGGGATGGAGAAAGTCAGCTCATCTTTTTGGGAGATTTGATTGACCGCGGCGAGGACAGCCGAGCGGTTTTAGAGTGTGTGAAAAGTCTTGTCGACAAGCAAGGAGCGATTTGTATTTCTGGGAATCACGAATACATGTTTTTAACTTGGCTGGACAATCCTGAGAGCGGCTATGCTCATTATCGTCGCAATGGCGGTGACACAACAATCAATTCTATTTTGGGGCGACCTCTAGATACTCCTGTTGATGGAGTTGAAGACGCAAAGCGCGTGTCGGAAGAGGCGCCAGACCTCGTGTATTTTATTCGTCAGATGCCTTTCTTTGTTGAAACAGATAACTATATTTTTGTACACGCTGGAGTTGACTTAACTTTAAAAGATTGGCATGAAACAAGCGATTATCAAAAGGTTTGGATACGTGAGCCCTTTCATCAAGGTCTCAATCAAACAGGGAAAATAATTGTATTTGGACATACTCCGACTTTTTATCTTTTTTCTGAGATGCCTGGGACAAGTCGCCTTTGGCAAACGCAGGATCAAAAAATTGGCATGGATGGCGGAGCTGTCTATGGCGGTGTTCTCCACGGAGTTTTATTTGGAAATGAGGGAATTTTAGAACATCATTTCATCACAAATGATGGTTTCGCGGTAGAGGATAATTAGAAGTTGAGGATGATAAAAGAGCTGGAGAAAATTCATTTAAGGTTTTCTCCAGCTCTTTTATATTATTTCCCAGCTACATTTTTTACATCTTCAATCATCAATTTTGTGGATTCGAGTCCGCCTCCGCTTAGGTACCAGAGGTCGGATGTCAAGTTTACAATAGTTTTGTTTTTAGCAGCATTTGTTTCTTGGATCAGTGAGTTATTCAGTAAGTCTTTATTGGCCGAATTGTCCCCACCGATAGCAAGAGTGCGGTTCAGAACAAAGATAATATCTGGATTGATTTGTTTGATACTTTCAAAGCTGACTTCTTGTCCATGTCTTGATTCTTTGATTTTAGCATCTGTTGGTTTGAATTTCAAAGTACTGTAAAGGAAAGCAAAACGTGATTTAGCTCCGAAAGCAGATATTGCACCTTCATTTAACATCATCGCAAGAGCATTTTTATTTGACTTTTCATTGGCAGCAACAACGGTTTGAATTTCCTTGTCTAATGTAGCTAATTCACTTTTAGCTTTTTTGGTTCCGTCTTCTCCAAAGATACTTGCTAAAGAAAGGATGTTTTTCTTGGTAGAACCCCAGTAGTCTTTGTTGTCTGTTTGGAATAATACAGTAGGGGCAATTTCCTTGAGTTTCTTGACATATTGAGCTGTACGACCAGAAGCAATAATCAAGTCTGGTTTTAAAGCTGCGATAGCTTCCATATTCGGTTCTTTCATGCTACCTACATTTTTAATGCTACTTGGTAAATTTTTTAAGTAAGCAGGCAGAGTTTTCTTTGGCATACCGACAATGCTGCTTTCTTTTCCTAAAGCACGAATGGTATCAGCTGCACCTAAATCCAGTGTTACAATTTTTTTAGGGTTGGTAGGGACTTTCACATCTCCATTTGCTGTTTTGATAGTGACTTCACTAGAAGTAGATGAAGAGTTTGTCGTTTTTGAATTGGACTGTTTATTGTCGCTGCAAGCAGCGAGTAGCACAACTGCAACAGCTGCGAATAGAGATAGAAGTAGTGTTTTTGTATTCTTTTTCATTAAAATTCCTCCAAAATTAATATTTATAGGTAAATACAAACTTTTTTACCATTGATTTCCCCAAGGGTAATGTCCATTTCATACAATGGATCTAAAATTTCTTTTCTCATGACCTGATTGGTTGTACCTTGATAAAAGACTTTTCCGTCTTTAAAGGCGACAATTTCATCAACATACTGACTGGCAATATTGATGTCATGAATGACAATGATAATCGTTTTTCCTAAGTCATCAACGAGAGACCGCAAGATTTTCATCATAGAAATACTTTGCTTAATATCTAGATTGTTTAGTGGCTCGTCCAAAAAGATAAAATCAGTGTCTTGAGTGAGCACCATAGCGATAAAAACGCGCTGCAATTGACCGCCTGAAAGCGTATCAATGAAACGTTCTCGCAGATCAGCAATATCCAAATATTCCAATGCTTGCTCCACTTTTTTGAAATCTTCTTTTGTCAAACGATCCTGACTATAAGGAAAGCGACCGAAGGAAACCAATTCTTCAACCGTTAATTTAGATTGGTAATTGATTTTTTGTTTTAAAATCGTTAATTCTTTGGCCAACTCTTTTGAATTCCAAGCTTCAATTTCTTTTCCCTTGATACTGAGAAAACCTTGATCTTTCTTGAGCAAACGACTCATAATGGAAAGCAGCGTTGATTTTCCGGCACCGTTTGGACCAATAAAAGCGGTGAATTTGCTCGGTGAAATATTCAGTTGAATATCTTCTAAAATTGCTTGATTTCCAAATGATTTGCCAACGTTTTTTAATTGCATTCTAGCGTTTTACCTCCTTAGCTAAAAGATAAAAGAAGAATAACCCTCCGACAAGCTCAATGACCATGCTGACATTGATTTGGAGCTGAAAGACGCGCTCTACCAGCATTTGTCCAGTAGTTAGAGAGAGAAAACCGAGTAAAATTGCTACTGAGAACAACCATTTGTGTTGGTATTCTTTGATTAACAGATAGGCTAAATTAGACATCATAAAGCCGAAGAACATCATAGGTCCAACGAGAGCAGTTGTCGTTGAAGTCAGCAAAACAATTGCCCATAGTATCTTTTTTTGCTCTTTTTCAACTTCTACACCTAAAATAGTCGCTGTCTTTTTATCCAAATGAAAAACATTCAAAATAGCGTTCTTCTTTAACAAATATAAACCTGCTAGTCCAATGATGATTGCAGCGACAGATAGAATATCCATATTTATTCGTTGAAAGGAAGGAAATAGTTTTGTTTGCAGTTTATCATATTCATTAGGATCCATTAGCACCTGCAAGAATGTGCTGGCGCTTCTAAAGAGCGTCCCTAGTGCCATGCAAATCAATAAAATAAATACAAATCCTTGCTGGAGTAGCTTTTTTAATGCAGGTTGCAGGCAGAAAAAGAAGCCACACTGTATGAGTAAGACTAAGATAAACTCAAGCAAAGGATGACCAGTATTGCAGATGAATTTGCTAGCAAAGAAAAGATAAATCGTCTGCATAAAGACATAGAGAGATTCCATTCCAAGAATGCTTGGTGTTAAAAAACGATTCTCTGTGATTGTTTGAAAGCTGATTGTAGCAAGACCTCCAGCTATGGCGACTAAAAGATAGGCTAGTAACTTTTGCGAGCGCAATTTCATAATAAAACCTGTTAAAGGATATTCCATTGGCATGAGATATAACAAGCCACTCAAGCTAGCTAACAAAAGCAATAGAAGTAAGCGATTTCTTGTTTGACTCTTCATTTTATTCATGAGCAGCACCTCGCCACAAAAGATACACGAACGCCAAACTACCCAAAATTCCTAAAATCAAGCTGACGGAGACTTCGTAAGGGCGAATGACTAGACGAGCTACAATATCACAGATCAAGATGAGACAGGAACCAGTTAATGCGGTCAGTCCCTTAATGCGTGTGATATGGTCACCATAAAATTTCCGAATGATGTTTGGAACAATGACTCCGATAAATGGAAGAGAGCCGACTGTAATCATCGTCACACTTGTCGTCAATGCAATGAGAAACAACGTCATTCCTTCCATTTGGTAAAAGGAAATGCCTAGATTATGACTAGCGTCTTCCCCTAGATTCATAATGGTAAACGTGGCTGATAGCTTCCATACTGCAATCAAGATGATTAAACTTAAAAATAACCATTCATATTGATGTTTCTGAATCATGGAAAAAGAGCCTTGTGTCCATGAAGTCATGCTTTGGACAAGCTCAAAACGATAGGCAATGATTTCTCCTGCTGCACTAATCACTCCACTATAAATAATTCCGACAAGCGGTAACAACCATTTTTCTTTAAATGAGAATTTTCTGATAAGTCTAATAAAAATAATCGTAAAAAAAATAGCAGATACAAAAGCAAATAGCATTTTTTGCGCTAATGTGGCTGACGGAAAGAAAAATAAACTAAGCAACATACCAAATTTTGCAGCCTCGACCGTTCCAACCGTGCTAGGAGCAGCAAAATGATTTTGTGTAACAGTCTGCATAAGAAGCCCGGCAATGCTCATGCTAGAGCCTGCTAGGAGAATGCTGACTGTCCTTGGCAAGCGCGACTCTAAAAATAGCAGCCCAGTCTGCTTATCTCCGTGTAGCAGCTGCCACCACGAAAAGTGACCAGAACCAACTGTAATTGAAATCATAACAAGAGCAAGACAAAGAATTCCTAAAAATTTTGTCTGTTTCATTTATCAACCCTTTCTTCAAAGCAACAGCTTCAATAAGATACATCACTAGGCTAACAAAAAAATAAAACAGTGTCAATTATTTTCTGAAAATTTAATAATTCTGTTTATTTAGAAAAATAGAAAGCTCTACACACCTTTTACACATTTTATCCAGAAAAATTATTCCACAAAAAGTTATTTTTTTGATATAATAAATTAAATAGATAAAATTTATAAAAGTAGGAAAACTATGACAAAAATCAAAATTGTAACGGATTCATCTATTACGATTGAACCGCAAGTTGTAGAGGATTTAGAGATTACAATCGTTCCTTTGTCTGTAATGGTAGATGGTGTTGTTTATTCAGACGCTGACTTAAAAGAAGGAGAGTTTCTTCGTTTGATGCAGTCAAGCAAAAATCTACCGAAAACCAGTCAACCACCAGTTGGTGTTTTTGCAGAAATCTTTGAAACACTCGGAGAAACTGCCGATAAAATCATTTCTATCCATATGTCGCATGCTTTGTCTGGAACGGTCGAAGCTGCACGACAAGGGGCAACCTTGGCAAATGTAGATGTAACAGTGATTGATAGCTCTTTTACGGATCAAGCTTTGAAGTTTCAAGTGGTTGAAGCTGCAAAACTAGCAAAAGAAGGTGCAGACTTTGATGCTATTTTAGCAAGAATCGAAGAAGTACGTGAAAAAACAGAATTGTATATCGGTGTGTCAACGCTTGAAAATCTTGTAAAAGGTGGTCGTATTAGTCGTGTGACTGGGCTTCTCAGTTCGTTGCTTAATATTCGAGTAGTTATGCAAATGAAAAACAATGAATTACAACCGATTGTTAAGGGGCGTGGTGTAAAAACCTTCAAAAAATGGGTTAATGATTTAGTTGAAAGCTTAAAAGATAAAAAAGTGGCAGAGATTGGAATTTCGTATGCAGGAACTGCCGAATTGGCGAACGAAATGAAACAGATTTTGCAACCGTGTGTGGAAAAAACGATTTCTGTTTTGAAGACTGGTTCTATTATTCAAACACATACAGGTGAAAATGCGTGGGCAGTCCTCGTTCGCTATGAATAAGTTTGATATCTTTGGAAAAATTGAAAAAAGTTCGTTTTGTGCTTGACCTAATAACATTTTTTAGATATGATAATACTTGTTAGAGTTAGTGACTACTAATTCATAAAATATTTTGGAGGATTTGTTAAATGGCTAACAAACAAGATTTGATTGCAAAAGTAGCAGAAGCTACAGAATTGACTAAGAAAGATTCAGCAGCAGCAGTTGATGCGGTATTTGCAGCAGTAACTGAATACCTTGCAGCTGGTGAAAAAGTTCAATTGATTGGTTTTGGTAACTTTGAAGTTCGTGAACGTGCAGCTCGTAAAGGCCGCAACCCACAAACTGGTGCAGAAATCACAATAGCAGCTTCTAAAGTACCAGCATTTAAAGCAGGTAAAGCTCTTAAAGACGCTGTTAAATAATTGAGATTAAAAAAGCCTGTTGTATCAACATTTATTCGTTGTCCAACAGGTTTTTTCCGTATTCAGGGGGAAATAAAAGGGGTAAAAATGATGTTGAAGTTTATCATTTGTGTTTATTTACAATCATTCTAAATACGCATTCTTATATTTTCGTGATATAATAAAGGAAAAATAATGATGAGTGAGTAGGAAATGAATTTACATCCTTATTTAGAAATCACAGACCAAAGTGATTATGAAAATATTATTCAACGATTAAAAGCCAAAGGTGTACGTATTACAGAAACTCGAAAAGCAGTCATTGCTTATATGATTCGGACACATGAGCACCCAAGTGCTGAAAAGATTTATTCTGATTTGCTGTCTAATTTTCCAAAGATGAGTCTAGCAACGGTTTATAACAATCTCAAAGTTTTGGTGGAAGAGGGTTTTGTAGAAGAAATCAAAATTAGCCATGATAAGACAACCTATTTTGATTTTATGGGGCATGAACATCTGAATGTTGTCTGTGAAAAATGTGGTCGAATTGCAGACTTTGAAGATGTGGATATTCCTGATTTGAAGCGTGAAGCTGAAGAACAAACAGGTTATAAAATTACAAAGACACAAGTTTTGATGTACGGAATTTGCCCTGAGTGCTCGAAAAATAGTTAAGGAATTGATGTACATTGCTTGAATAAAGTAAATTATCAAAAATCAAATATTCTCCCATTGATACTGGATTTTTTTGAAAAAATTTTGTAAAATATAGTAGTGACTGTGAGACAGTTTTCAAAAATCAAAGGAGAATTTCTAATGGTAAAATTAGTTTTTGCTCGCCACGGTGAGTCTGAATGGAACAAAGCAAACCTCTTTACAGGTTGGGCTGATGTTGATTTGTCTGAAAAAGGGACGCAACAAGCTATTGATGCTGGTAAATTGATTAAAGAAGCTGGTATTGAGTTTGACCAAGCTTACACATCTGTTTTGACACGCGCTATCAAAACAACAAATCTTGCCCTTGAAGCGGCAGGTCAACTTTGGGTGCCAGTTGAAAAGTCATGGCGTTTGAATGAACGTCACTATGGAGGTTTGACAGGTCAAAACAAAGCTGAAGCAGCTGAAAAATGGGGTGACGAACAAGTTCATATTTGGCGCCGTTCTTATGATGTATTGCCACCAGCTATGGCAAAAGATGATCAATATTCAGCACACACTGACCGTCGTTATGCAAATCTTGATGACTCAGTTATTCCAGATGCAGAAAACTTGAAAGTAACCTTGGAACGCGCTCTTCCATTCTGGGAAGATAAAATCGCTCCAGCTTTGAAAGACGGTAAAAATGTATTCGTAGGTGCACATGGTAATTCTATTCGTGCCCTTGTAAAACACATCAAAAAATTGTCAGATGACGAAATCATGAATGTGGAAATTCCTAACTTCCCACCACTTGTATTTGAATTTGATGAAAAATTGAATCTAGTGAAAGAATACTATCTTGGAAAATAAGTCCAATATAATATTAAGAGGCTCTGCGTAAGCAGGGCTTTTTAATATCATGCAAAGCTTTCATTTTTTAGCTGTGTTTTTTATCAATGTTTTCCATTTTCCACGACTTCATTTAGGTGGATTTATGGTACAATAAAAGATAGCATTTTGACTAGAATGAGAGATACCATGTCTAAGAAAAAAAGAACATTTAATAGCCATTCAATCCCACGACGCTTGAATTTATTATTTGGAATTGTGATTTTACTGTTTATGAGTTTAATTGTGCGTTTGGGCTATATGCAGGTTGTCCATAGAGATTTTTATACAAAAAAATTAGCGACAGCTAGCAAGACTAAAGTGACAACCAGTTCGGTTCGGGGGCAGATTTATGATGCGAGTGGGAAACCTTTGGTTGAGAATACAACCAAGCAAGTTGTCTCTTTCACACGCAGCAACAAAATGACGGCTGCAGAGATTAAAGAAATTGCTCAAAAATTGCGTCCATTGGTTTCTATTTCCAGCGCAGATGTTACTGAGCGTCAACAAGTAGATTATTATTTGGCAGACAGCGAGGTTTATAAGAAGGTCGTTAATCAGCTGCCTAAAAATAAAAAATATGGTACAGATGGAAATCGTTTGGCAGAGTCTAAGATTTATAATAATGCCGTTAAGAATGTTGATTTAGCAAAGTTAAACTACTCAGATGAAGATAAAAAAGCTATTTATTTGTTTAGTCAGATGAATGCTATTTCTAATTTTGAAACGGGAAATATTCGTACGGATAATTTATCAGCTGATCAGATTGCGACAATCGCCTCTAGCTCGAAAGAACTGTCTGGTATCAGTATTACCACCAGCTGGGACAGGAAAGTGTTGGATACTTCTTTGGCTTCTATCATCGGAAGCGTTTCAAGTGAAAAGGCAGGGCTACCCGCAGAAGAAGTGAATGCTTATTTGAAAAAAGGCTATTCTCTTAATGATCGTGTTGGGACGAGTTATTTGGAAAAACAATATGAGTCTACACTTCAAGGAAAACGCGCAGTCAAAGAAATCAATCTTGATAAAAATGGAAATATGGAAAGCGTGAAAAATATTTTCAATGGTAGTAAGGGAAATAATCTAAAATTAACAACAGATTTAGCTTTTCAGAACGGTGTAGAAGACATTTTGAGAAAGTATTTTAGTGCGGAATTAGCGAGCGGAAATGCGACATATTCTGAAGGCGTATATGCTGTTGCGATGAATCCTAAAACGGGTGCTATTTTAGCCATGGCTGGTCTGAAGCACGATACCAATACAGGAGAACTAACAACAGACTCTCTTGGAACGATTATGAACAACTTTGTGCCGGGCTCTGTAGTGAAAGGAGCTACTTTAACAGTTGGCTGGGAATCTGGAGCCATCACAGGAAATCAAGTTATGACGGATCAACCAATTTCTTTTGGAGGCTCCTCTGCCATCACTTCTTGGTTCACGCAATATGGAGCTCGTCAAATTACGGCTTTAGAGGCACTAGAATATTCATCCAATACTTATATGGTTCAACTAGCTTTAAATATGATGGGAACGCCTTATACGCCCAATATGGCAATTGATTTAACGAATTTGGACTCCTCTATGGACAAATTGCGTAAAGCTTTTGCTCAATATGGCTTGGGAGCATCTACAGGAATTGATTTGCCAAGTGAATCAGAAGGTTACACACCTAAGAAATATACGTTTGCGAACTACTTAACCAATGCTTTTGGGCAGTTTGATAACTATACTCCAATGCAGTTGGCGCAATATGCTGCAACGGTAGCTAATGGCGGTACTCGTATTGCGCCGCACTTAGTAGAAGGAATTTATGACAATAATGAGACGGGCGGGCTTGGAAAGCTGATTGAATCCAAGTCAACCAAAGAGCTGAATAAAGTTGATATTTCAAAAGAGAATATGGATTTGATTCGACAAGGTTTTTATCAGGTAGTTCATGGTACAAGCGGATTTACTACAGGGCGTACTTTGTCACAAGGTGAAGCAGTGCCGATTAGCGCCAAAACAGGGACAGCAGAAACCTTTGCAGGTGGAAAGGAAGCCATTAATACGAATGTAGTGGCTTATGCGCCAAGTAACAACCCGCAGATTGCAGTGGCAGTTGTGTTCCCGCACAATACAAACTTATCGTCAACCGTTAGCAATAGTATAACTCGTGATATTATTAACTTGTATCATCAACAGCATCCAATGAATTAGAAAGGATACTATGCTTTATCCAACACCGATTGCAAAATTGATTGATAGCTTTTCAAAATTACCAGGAATTGGCATAAAAACAGCAACGCGTTTGGCGTTTTATACCATTGGTATGAGTGATGATGATGTCAATGAATTTGCTAAAAATTTGCTTGCAGCGAAACGTGAGCTGACCTATTGTTCTATTTGTGGTAATCTAACGGATGATAATCCTTGTGCTATCTGCACCGATGAGACACGGGATCAATCTACTATTTTGGTTGTAGAAGATAGCCGAGATGTATCTGCTATGGAAAATATTCAAGAATACCATGGTTTGTACCATGTTTTGCAGGGATTGATTTCTCCTATGAATGGTATTGGACCAGACGACATCAATCTGAAAAGTCTCATTACACGGTTGATGGATAGTGAGGTAACAGAGGTAATTGTGGCAACCAATGCGACAGCAGATGGGGAAGCGACTTCCATGTATATCTCGAGGGTGTTAAAGCCAGCTGGTATCAAGGTAACGCGCCTGGCTCGTGGATTAGCAGTTGGTTCTGACATTGAATATGCAGACGAAGTAACGCTGCTTCGGGCTATTGAGAATCGTACAGAATTGTAAAAAAGAAAATAGAGCTTTCCTTTAAAAGAAAATGAAAGCTCTTTTTCTATTCAAAAACAATCTAAAATATGATATACTAAAAAGCGATTAAATTTGTAGATTTCTTTTAAGATAAGAAGGTTAGGTATAAAAATGGCAAAACAACAAATTATTCTCCTTTACGGTGGTCGCAGTGCCGAACGAAAGGTCTCTGTCTTATCAGCGGAGAGTGTCATGCGTGCGATTGACTATGATAAATTCTTTGTGAAGACTTATTTTATCACACAAGCGGGTGACTTTATCAAGACGCAAGAATTTTCACGCAAACCTGCTGATGATGAAAAATTGATGACAAATGATACCGTCATTGAGAGTCAAAAAATGAAGCCGAGTGATATTTACGAAGAAGGAGCTGTTGTGTTCCCCGTTCTTCATGGTCCAATGGGAGAGGACGGGTCTATCCAAGGATTTCTTGAAGTATTGAAAATACCTTATGTGGGTTGCAATATCCTTTCTTCTAGTGTGGCTATGGATAAAATCACGACTAAACGTGTATTAGCTTCTGCTGGCATTCCGCAAGTTCCCTATGTAGCAGTGATTGAAGGGGAAAATATAGACGAAAAGATTGCAGCAGTAGAAGCCAATCTAACTTATCCAGTTTTTACAAAACCGTCAAATATGGGCTCTAGTGTCGGCATTTCTAAGTCTGAAAATCAAGATGAATTGCGCTCTGCTCTTGAATTGGCTTTCAAATATGATAGCCGTGTCTTGATTGAGCAAGGTGTCAATGCGCGTGAAATTGAAGTTGGTTTACTTGGAAATGAAGGAGCCAAAAGCAGTTTGCCAGGTGAGGTAGTGAAAGATGTTGCTTTCTATGACTACGAAGCCAAGTACATTGACAACAAAATCACCATGGATATTCCTGCAAAACTCTCTGAAGATGTCATTGCCACTATGCGGCAATATGCTGAAAAAGCATTCCATGCTATTGGCGGTGTTGGTTTAGCTCGCTGCGATTTCTTTTATACTGATAAGGGCGAGATTTTCCTTAATGAGTTAAACACGATGCCAGGTTTCACTAAATGGTCGATGTATCCGCTGCTTTGGGAAAATATGGGCATTTCTTATACAGATTTGATTGAGAAATTAGTTCTCTTAGCGCAAGAAACATTTACAAAACATGAAGAGCATTTGTTGTAAGACAAGATTGAAAGAGCCAAAAGGTTCTTTTTTCTATTGTTTTAGTATGTCTTTGGCGAGTGTGTGTAAAAGTAGGTTATTCTGTGGTATAATGAGAGAGTTAGAGAAATTTAAGACATATAGGTGAAAAAATGCAATTAACATTTTATGAAGTAGCTTCTGTATTGAAAGCAAAAAATGATGTTCATCAATTTCCAGATTGTACATTTGGAAAGGCAGAATTTGACAGTCGATTGATTGAAGAAGGAGACTTATTTTTGCCTCTTAAAGGAGCACGTGATGGGCATGACTTTATTGCGACAGCATTTGAAAATGGTGCTGCGGCAACCTTGTCAGAAAAAAAATTGGGCGATTATCCTTATATTTTAGTTGATAATGTGTTGGCAGCATTGCAGCGTTTGGCACAGTATTATCTGGAAAAAATGAAGGTAGATGTCTTTGCAGTTACGGGTTCTAATGGTAAGACGACGACCAAAGATATGCTGGCTCACCTCTTGTCAACAACTTACAAGACTTATAAAACGCAAGGAAACTACAATAATGAAATTGGTCTTCCTTATACTGTTTTACACATGCCAGATGATACGGAAAAACTCGTTTTGGAAATGGGACAAGATCACATGGGAGATATTCACCTTCTGTCCACAATTGCGCAGCCAAAAGTAGGTATTGTGACGCTGATTGGCGAAGCGCATTTAGAATTCTTTAAAAGTCGTTATGAAATTGCAAAAGGAAAAATGCAAATTGTCGACGGCATGAAAGACGGGGCTCTTTTGGTTGTTCCAGCGGACAAGATTATTAATGATTTTCTACCGAGCCAGCTAAATGTAGTCCGTTTTGGTCCAGATGAAGATATTTTCCTAACGAAATTAGAAGAACGAAAAGATAGTTTGACTTTTGAACCCAATTTCTTAGATAACGCCATTGACCTTCCAGTAACTGGGAAATACAATGCAACAAATGCCATGATTGCAGCTTATGTGGCATTGAAAGAAGGAGTAACACAAGATAAGATCCAAAAAGCATTTGCAACGCTTGAATTAACACGAAATCGCACCGAGTGGAAGAAAGCTAAAAATGGTGCGGATATCCTTTCAGATGTTTACAATGCCAATCCAACCGCTATGCGATTGATTTTAGAGACATTTTCAACGATTCCGTTTAATGAAAAAGGTCGGAAACTGGCAGTTTTAGCTGATATGAAAGAATTGGGGGTTGATTCTAAACAAATGCACAGTGCCATGATAACCAGCCTAAATCCAGAAATTCTCTCAGAAATTTTCCTTTATGGAGAGGACATGGCTGCTCTATTTGCCTATGCTAAGGAAATTTTCCCGCCTGGAAAAGCCCATTATTTTGTAAAAAATGCTGAAAAAGATCAATTTTCTGACTTAGTAAAAGCTGTTAAAGAAGCACTCAAACCAACGGACCAATTGCTGATAAAAGGAAGTAACTCTATGAACTTAGCTAGTTTAGTGGAGAAATTGGAGAATGACGGATAACAATAAAGTACAGTATCTTGCCCTCCTTCGTGGCGTGATGCCAACAGGACCAAATCGGATCCCTAAGATGAGTGATTTGGTTCAAATGTTGGAACAATCTGGTTTAGATAATATTTCAAGTTATATTCAATCAGGCAATGTGATTTGCGAAACAAGCCTACCAGCCGAAGAATTAGCACAACACATGCATCAGGTGATATTGGAAAGCATTGGTGCAAATTTATCCATTATCGTAAAAGAAAAGTCCGATTTAGAAAGGGCTATTTTAGGAAATCCCTTTTCTGAGGAGTTGGATTCATCACGGATTCATCTCGTTTTTACAAACAATCTCATTTCAACGGAGCAATTGGCAGAACTGCAAGTAATGAACTTTATGGACGAAATATTTGCAGTTGGAACTGCTTGCCTTTATATGTATTTACCAAGAGATGCCAGAAAAAAGAAGTTAAATAATAATTTTCTTGAAAAGAAGTTAGGTATTGTCGCTACAACAAGAAAGCTAAGTGTTATCAAAGAATTAAGTAATAGGATGGATGAGTAGGAGATGAATCTACAAGAATTTTTTACAAGTTATAAAACGGAGGCCCCTCAATTAACTCCATTTTGGTATGGAATGATGTTTTTAGGAATCATTTATGTCATGTATAGTGCTGTAAAATATCATAAAAACAGGCGCTATCAGAACTTTTTGAAAGCTGTACAAGGTTTACAAATTTTAGTGCTTTATGGCTGGTATGTTGAGACCTTGTCACCAATTTCTGAATCACTTCCTTTTTATCATTGCAGATTGGCGATGTTTGCCGTTTTGCTACTGCCTGATTCTTCAACCTATAAACAGTATTTTGCGCTTTTAGGAGTATTTGGACCTATTTGTGCATTGGTCTATCCTTTATTTGATCCATTTGCTTTTCCTCACATCACTTTAGTCTCCTATTTGATTGGTCACTATGCTCTTTTGGGAAATTCTCTCACTTATTTGCTGAATCATTATGATAGCGAGTTATTGAATTTACGGCGAATTGTAGAGATTAGCTTTAGTATGAATCTTTTATTGATATTTATAAATCTGGTGAGCGGTGGAAATTATGGTTTTTTGAAAGTACCACCTTTAGTTGGAAGTCATGGAATGATTGCTAACTATATTTTTGTTTCATTGACCTTGATTTTAGCAATTTTCGTGGTCTCTCTGATTTTTAAACAAATCAGACAAGAACAAGAAGAAACAGTAAGACAGGAAAATTAAGCTATGCTGAATGATTTTTTAACGACTCAAAAGACAGCACCACCTCCCATTTCTGCTATGGGCTATGTGACGATGATAGGAACTCTCTTTTTCCTCATTTATATTTCAGTTCGCTATGCGCAACCCCCACTGTATCAGAAAACTTTTAAATATTTACAAGCTTTTCAATTAGTTATACTTTATTCTTGGTATTTTGGTTTCCATATTTCATTTGCAAATAACCTGCCTTTTTATCATTGCCGCTTAGCCATGTTTGCCATGTTGCTGCTGCCAGATAAATGTCGAAGCAAGCAGTATTTTGCTCTTTTAGGTGTCAGCGGGGCGATTTTTGCAATTGGTTACCCAGTTTTTGACCCTTATGATTTTCCGCATCTCACCAGTTTTTCATTTCTTCTGGGGCATTACTGCCTGCTGGTTAATTCGCTGGTTTATCTTATAAACCACTATGACAAGCAGCTGTTGAAGAAGTATGAGATTGTGGGCTACACATTTGCTTTGGATTTGTTTTTAGTTGGTGTCAATGCCGTAACTGGTGGAAATTATGGATTGATGACTCATCCCCCGCTTATAAAAGGAGACCGGATATGGGTGAATTACGTACTTGTCTCACTGGTTCTGGCCACCGCTTTGCTCCTTTTTGATGAATATTTTAAAAGGCGATGGAAAAAGCAATCAAAATTAGTTTAAAGCTTTAAGCATTACATCCTCTGTCAAATTTATTTGGCAGGATTTTTTATTGTTTTTTTTCAATGTAAAAAAATTTTGCTAGATTTTATAAACGAAAATAGTAAAATAAAAGTAGAAAGATAGGAGTGAGGTAATGGAAATTGGAAGAAAATTAAAAGAAGCACGTCAGATGAGGGGCTTGACACAGGAAAATGTCGCAGAAAAATTAAATGTATCTAGACAAACTATTTCAAATTGGGAAACAGAAAAATTTTATCCGGATATGTTATATGTTTTGCAGTTAAGTGATTTATACCAGGTTAGCTTGGATGAATTGCTGAAAGGAGATGAGCGCATGATTCAGCACTTAGAAGATTCGACGAACGTTGTAAAGAGCAACCAAAAGATTTTACTGGCTTTTATATGTAATATTTGTCTTTTATTCCTTTTCTTTATTTTTATCATTCCAATCTCCAAGAGTTATCTGCTGACCTTGTTGGCAGTAGCTCTGGTGGTTGGCACCACAGGTTATATATTAGTACAAATTATTCGTAAAATATAGGAGGTTCTATCATGACTTGGTATCTATTGACCTTGATTGGCTTACTCGTCGTAACAAATGGGCTGTTTGTGTATCAATTGTTTAAACTAGTTGAATTAGATGCTGCGGTTCGCGGGATGAAACATCCTAAGTTCTGGGGAGTTTTGGCAGCTGGCAGTCAACGGGGAGAAGGCTTGATTTTATACTTATTAAACCGAAACAAGGCTGTTTTTTCCATGACGGAAGAAGAAAAAGAAGAACTTCAAATGAGAAAACAACGGATTATTTATTTACTGGTTTTAATCATGATATTGGTAATTTTTCTCTTTGCTAGTGTAATTGTGAGATTATAAAATGTAGTCTCTTGTATCAAGAAACAGAAAATCGCTCGAAAAGAGCGATTTTTATATGTTCTAAGCAATTGAAAAAATCCTTTGAATCCGCTATAATAGGTAGGTTGAAACAAGTTAGGAGCAGTCCAATGTAATAAGAGTTTTCACAGAAATCGAAAGAAAAAGTATAAAAAAGAAAAAGAGGATATAATGACGATTCAAGATGAAATAAAAAAACGCCGTACTTTTGCGATTATCTCTCACCCAGATGCAGGGAAGACCACGATTACAGAGCAGTTGCTCTACTTTGGAGGCGAGATTCGTGAAGCAGGTACGGTCAAGGGTAAGAAGACCGGAAACTTTGCCAAATCTGACTGGATGGATATTGAGAAACAGCGGGGGATTTCAGTGACCTCTTCTGTCATGCAGTTTGACTATGCTGGAAAACGGGTCAATATTCTTGATACACCAGGGCACGAAGATTTTTCAGAAGATACCTACCGTACCCTCATGGCTGTGGATGCAGCAGTCATGGTGGTGGACTCTGCAAAAGGGATTGAAGCCCAGACTAAAAAGCTCTTTGAGGTTGTCAAACACCGCAATATCCCAGTCTTTACGTTTATCAATAAACTGGATCGCGACGGACGTGAACCCCTTGATTTGCTGGAAGAATTAGAAGAAGTACTTGGTATTGCCAGCTATCCGATGAATTGGCCGATTGGGATGGGGAAATCCTTTGAAGGTCTCTATGATTTGCACAATCAGCGGCTGGAGCTCTATAAAGGTGATGAACGCTTTGCCAGCATCGAAGAGGGAGAAAAAATATTTGGCAACAATCCCTTTTATGCTCAGGTTTTGGAGGATATTGAACTCCTACAGGAAGCGGGAAATGAATTTTCACAGGAAGCTATTTTTAATGGGGAATTAACCCCTGTCTTCTTTGGTTCAGCCCTAACTAACTTTGGAGTGCAGACTTTTCTTGACACTTTCTTGGAGTTTGCACCAGAGCCTCACGGACACAAAACCACAGATAATCAGGAAATCAGTCCGCTGGATAAGGATTTTTCAGGATTTGTCTTTAAAATCCAAGCCAATATGGATCCAAGACACCGTGATCGCATTGCTTTTGTCCGCATCGTATCGGGCGAATTTGAGCGCGGTATGAGCGTAAATCTGACCCGTATCAAAAAAACTGTCAAACTCTCAAATGTCACCCAGTTTATGGCAGAATCACGTGAAAATGTAGAAAATGCGGTGGCCGGTGATATCATTGGGGTTTACGATACCGGCACCTACCAAGTCGGCGATACTTTGACAGTTGGTAAAAATAAGTTTGAGTTTGAGCCCCTGCCAACTTTTACCCCAGAAATTTTCATGAAGGTTACAGCTAAAAATGTCATGAAGCAAAAATCCTTCCACAAGGGAATTGAGCAGCTGGTCCAAGAAGGAGCCATCCAGCTCTACACCAACTACCAGACTGGTGAGTACATGTTGGGAGCTGTCGGTCAGCTTCAGTTTGAAGTCTTTAAGCACCGCATGGAAAATGAATACAATGCCGAAGTAATCATGACACCCATGGGCAAAAAGACGGTCCGTTGGATTTCACCAGATGATCTGGACGAGCGTATGTCCTCCAGCCGCAATATTTTAGCCAAGGACCGCTTTGACCAGCCTGTCTTTCTCTTTGAAAATGACTTTGCCTTGCGCTGGTTTACCGATAAATATCCAGATGTCAAGTTGGAAGAGAAGATGTGAGAGCGTTAAAAATCCGACAGAAAATTAGGAAATCTGACGAAGAAGCGATTGCTTCTAGGAGGATTTATCTATTTTCCGAGGATTTAGCTCGAACTCAGTTAGAGAAAATGTAAGACGTTGCCAATGACTAGTAACTGAAGGTTCCTAATTGTTGGACGCTAGCCACTGTAGGGGGACTAGCTAACTGCCTTACTAACTTCGTCAGACGAATAAAATCGATTCGTCTGACTCTGTATCGTAACACTCCAAAGTTACTTGATTGCAAAGCAATCTAAGTAACTAACGCCAAGTTCTATATGGGACTTAGCTAGGTGTCTTACTAACTGCGTCGAACAATTATGATCGAATTGTTCGACTCCGTGTCGTAACGCTAGGAAAAATAGGAAGCTTTATCTATCTTCAGAGGATTTAGTTCAAACTCAATTAAAAAGATGTGAGACTTGCCACGGCATATTAACGAAGTGATTCACATAAAAACTATGCTATTGTTTGAGTTTTATCATAATGATTTTTGAAACAGAACTGGGTTAAGTGAGTTCGTTTGTTAGCATATCAAGCATTAGATAAAGAAGTACAATAACGATTGATGAAGGATTGAGCGTTTTTCTCAATCCTTTAGATTATTTAAAGTCAAGAAAGGGGAAAAGGGTGTTTATTGAAAAAAAGTTGAAAAATGGAATGTCTTGGATAAACTTAGATGCAGATATTTTAAGTCAACATCCAGATTCTTATAAGGAATACAATATTGATGAAGAAACGATTGAGTACGCGCTAGATAAAAATGAACGAGCACACATGGATTACAATCGTGAAACAGGAACAGTCGTTTTTATTTTCAACGTATTAAACTTAAAAAGGGATAAGGACTATTATGAAACTATTCCTATGACCTTTATTGTACAGAAAGACAAACTCTTAACAGTCAGCAATAAAGCAAATACTTATGTCGTAGATATGATGAAAAACTATATTGAACACCATGAGCCTGTAACAGTTTATAAATTTCTATTTGCTAGTTTAGAATTAGTGTGTAATTCTTATTATCCTGTAATTGAAAAAATGGATGAGACAAAGGATCGTATTAATCAGTTATTGCACAAAACGACCACCAAGAAAAATCTCTTTGCTTTAGCAGACTTAGAAACTTCCATAGTCTATTTGGTAGCAGCTGCAAAGCAAAATCGTATGCTGTTAGAGCACATTAAAGGACATGCAATTTATCGCCATTTAGATGAGATTGAAAAAGAGCAGTTTGACGATGTCATGATTGAAGCTCGCCAATTAGTAGCAATGACAGACTTGATTTCTCAAGTTCTCAGTCAATTGTCAGGTTCTTACAACAATATTTTGAACAACAATCTGAATGATAATTTGACTGTTTTAACAATTATTTCAGTCCTCCTAGCAGTCCTAGCAGTTATCACGGGATTCTTTGGTATGAATGTGCCACTTCCGTTGTCTAATGATAAAAATGCTTGGATTTATATAGTTATTATCAGTCTTATTCTTTGGATTGTATTGACCAAAGCTTTGAAATGGTTAGCCAATAAAAAGTAAAATACGCCAAGTGCATGAAGAAATTATCGTTTTCAATTAGCGTGTTTTCACGATAAATATCACTTTTTAAGTATAATTTATGCTATAATTCATTCAAAATGAATGTATTTAGTTTTAATCGGTAAATCTGTTTGAAAAATGTATGTATTCCGAGAAAAAGGGTTACATGCATTTTCTTCATGCGTACGGCGTGGAAGTAAAAAATAAAACCTATCTTTTTATCATTCTTTGTGTTATACTAGATAAGTTGCAAATAACTATGTTTTATAAGGTGGCTTCGCACTGCCTTTTTAGAAAGAAGAAAAAATTGAAATTTAATGAATTACATTTGTCTGCTGAATTACTAGCAGAAATTGACAAAGCAGGCTTTGTGGAAGCCAGCCCAATCCAAGAACAAACAATCCCACTTGCTATGGCAGGAAAAGATGTGATTGGACAAGCTCAGACTGGTACAGGAAAGACAGCCGCTTTTGGTTTTCCGACTCTTGAAAAAATTAACACAGAAAATCCTGTTGTTCAGGCTTTAGTCATTGCACCAACTCGTGAATTGGCTGTCCAAAGTCAAGAGGAACTCTTCCGCTTTGGTCGAAGTAAAGGAGTGAAAGTTCGCTCTGTTTATGGTGGATCTAGCATTGAAAAGCAAATCAAGGCTCTCCGTTCAGGCGCGCACATTGTTGTTGGAACTCCAGGACGTTTATTAGACCTCATTAAGCGCAAAGCACTGAAACTCAATCATGTAGAAACGCTTATTTTAGACGAAGCGGATGAAATGCTCAATATGGGTTTCTTAGAAGACATTGAAGCAATCATCTCACGCGTGCCGGAAGAGCGTCAGACCCTTCTCTTTTCAGCTACTATGCCAGATGCTATCAAGCGGATTGGCGTGAAGTTTATGAAAGAGCCAACACATGTCAAAATTGCAGCAAAAGAATTGACAACAGAACTGGTGGATCAATATTATATCCGTGTAAAAGAAAATGAAAAATTTGATACCATGACACGTCTAATGGATGTGGAACAACCAGAACTTTCTATCGTTTTTGGGCGTACCAAACGCCGAGTTGATGAATTGACTCGTGGGCTTAAAATCCGTGGTTTCCGCGCAGAGGGGATTCATGGTGATTTAGACCAAGGAAAACGTCTCCGTGTTCTTCGCGACTTTAAAAACGGAAATTTAGATGTTCTTGTTGCGACAGACGTTGCTGCGCGTGGTTTGGATATTTCTGGTGTTACACATGTTTACAATTATGACATTCCACAAGACCCAGAAAGTTATGTACACCGTATTGGGCGGACAGGTCGTGCTGGAAAATCTGGTCAGTCCATTACATTTGTTGCACCAAATGAAATGGGTTATCTTCAAATCATTGAAAGTTTGACCAAAAAACGTATGAAAGGCATGAAACCAGCCACTGCAGAAGAAGCCTTTCAAGCTAAGAAAAAAGTTGCACTTAAAAAGATTGAGCGAGATTTTGCGGATGAAAACATTCGCAACCAATTTGAAAAGTTTAGCAAAGACGCTCGCAAGTTGGCAACTGAATTTACACCGGAAGAATTGGCTTTATACATATTGACCTTAACCGTACAAGATCCAGACACTCTACCAGAAGTAGAAATCGTGCGTGAAAAGCCATTACCATTTAAGTATGTTCCGGGAGCTAATAAAGGCAATCGTAACAGCAAAAATAGACGTCGTAGTAATGATCGGTGTGACCGTACTAATGGGCGTGACAATTACAAAAAGAGTGGTCGCCACGATCGCTTTGACAAAGAAAAGCGTTACCGCAAAGACCACAAAAAACCTCGCAATACTTCAAGTGAGAAGAAAACAGGATTTGTCATCCGTAATAAAGGTGATAAGTAATTATACAATAATAAAAAGGCGAATAACGATTCGTCTTTTTATGTTTTTATAAGGAGATACAAAGTTATTTAAATACCATAGGCGTAGCAGTCTCTTGGAGAACGGCATCTAATTCAACAATATTTTGTTTACCTATTGTTTCAAGCCATTTAATTGTAGCAGCTTCGCCACCTTCTTGGTATGCTTTGGTAGCACCAGCCCAAGTTGCACGACCGCAAAGGACACCGTTGAAAGTTGATCCGGATTCCTTAGCAAAGCGAAGTGTATCTTGGAAAAGCTGTGCGGATACTCCAGCAGATAAGAAAATAAATGGAAGAGAAGTTGCATCACTTTGTTCTTTGTAGAAGGCAGCAGCTTCTTCTTTGGTGTAAAGAACTTCATTTTCTGCGAATCCTTCAACATATTTCATATTGACTGGAACTTCAACTTTGAGAACATCTACGCCAAATCGTTCTTGTGAGTAAAGCTTCATTGCTTCAATGACTTTGCGAGGTTTGAGTTTGGCATATTCCTTTTCATCTGTCACCTTGGCATCATAAGAAACCAACTCAAGGAAAAATGGCATGTCTTCTGCTTTACATTCAGAAGCAATCCGTTCGATAAAGGCTTCTTTGATGTCATTGACTGCTCTAGCTTCGTCAATATCTATATAGAGTAAGACTTTCACAGCATCAGCACCGTTTGCTTTGAGGCGTTGGACGGAGACATTTTCGACGAGGTCAGGATAGCGACCGGGAACAGTTTTGTCATAACCTGTTTTTTCATAGGCAACTAATAATCCAGCGTTTTTATCACGAGCTTCCGCCGCTTTCCAACCTAACTCTGGATCAAGAAGAATAGAAGAAGCGTATTTTGTTAAGTATTTCGAAACTAGCACTTTAAAGGTTTCCAATTGTTCAACTGGAGTATCTTCACCAAGCATACGACGCAAAGCCCCTCGTTGGTCAATAGCCAAAGCGCCGATAATTCCGTTTTTATCACATAAACGTTTTAATTTTTTTTGTTTTGTTGTCATCTTCAGACTCCTTTTGTTTTGTATAGTTCAATTATAGAACACAAATAAAACAAAGTCAAACAATATTTTACAAAAATCAAAAAAATATTGTTTTTAATTTTTCAAAATGAATAAATTGTTGTATAATATATTTGAGGAATAAAATTATATAAAACTAGAAAGGAGACAAAATGAAAGAAGGACGGCATAGAGTGATTCTCCAAGAATTGGATCAGCAAGGAGTGGTTTCTGTTAAGAACTTAAAAGAGTTACTAGATGTAACAGATATGACGATACGTCGTGATTTGATTGACTTGGAAAAGCAAGGTTTGTTGACTCGTGTTCATGGAGGAGCTCACAAAAAAGTAAAAAATGGCTTGAATGAAGCCTCCCATACTGAAAAAACGATGTTAAATATTGAAGAAAAACGAACAATTGCTCAAAAATGTGCCAATTTGATTTTTTCTGGTGATACAGTTTTTATCGGTTCGGGAACAACGACGGATTTTATCGGAGATTATTTGGCTGATAAAAGTGTGAGTATTGTGACAAATTCGCTTCCTATTTTTGAAAAATTAAAAGATAATCCCAATTGTGATATTATCCTGATTGGCGGTCGTTATCGGGTGAAGACACAAACGTTTGTCGGACAATTTGCTAATAAATTATTGAAAGAAATCAAAGTTTCTAAAGCATTTATTGGTGTCAATGGAATTGACGGTCATAATGTCACGACTGCCAATGAAGAAGAAGGAAATGGCAATGCTATTATCTTGAACAATGCGATTGAAAAGTACATTGTGGCAGATAATAGCAAATTTGACAGCTATTCCTTCTATTGTTTCTATCAGTTGGATGATTTGGATGCAGTAATCACAGATGATCATATCTCACCAAAGGTCAAAGAAAAGTATAAATCATATACAAATGTTTTATAGTTAATATTTTAATCACCTGTTCATAGAGGAACAGGTGATTTTTGTTTTGTATCTTTCGTGCGGTATTGACACATCCTATTTAAAAACAGGCCATGTCCATATTAGACTGAGCCTGTTTTTCTGAGTATTGAGTTTTTAGTCGTGGTATTCACCGCGAGCCCATTTAGCATTTTCTTCATCGAAAATATGGTCATTTTTAGCGATTTCAGGATTAACTTCAATGCTATTATCGATTTTTTCAATCAATTGTTTGTTGGCTTCTGTTGGTTCGTACTCTGTTTCAAGAAAGACATCAACGATATTATGAATCAGATTTTGACCAAGAATACGTCCACCAAAAGCGATGATATTTGCATTGAGTTCTTTCTTTGCATAGCGTGCGGTTAGAACGTCACCAACAAGAGCTACACGAGTACCGGGAACTTTGTCAGCAGAAGCAGAGATACCGACTCCTGTACCACAAAGGGCAATTCCAAGATCAGCTTTTCCTGAAACAACATCTTCTGCAATCAGACGACCAAAGATTGGGTAATGAGTCCGGTGAAAGTCATAGGTTCCGACATCAATGACTTCATGACCGAGGTCTTTTAAATGTTCAGAAATTTTCATTTTTGTATCTGTTACGATATGGTCACAGCCGAGAGCGATTTTCATAATTTTTCCTCCTACCCTTTAACATAATTTATTAAGCATATCAATGCGAACTTGGTGGCGTCCAGCATCATAGTCAGCTTTTAAATAAGCTTCTGCACAGGCATTTGCCAATTCTTCACCGAGAATAGCTGCACCGAGAGTGATAATGCGTGTAGAATTGTGACGAATGGTCATCATGGCAGAATGCTCATCTGAAACAGCAGCACAAATGATGCCACGGTGTTTATTCGCAACCATATAAGAACCAATTGCAAAGCGATCAAACAAAATACCACGGGCAGTATCATCTTTTCGCAATTCTTCAACAAGAGCATCTGTAGAGTCGACAAAATCAGCAGCACCTTCTTGTTCGTTGAGATCTTTAATGTCATAACCAAGTTGGAGTAAATGAGTTTTTACTTTATTTTTTAACTCAAAACCATCACGGTCTGTACCTAGTATAACTTTCATTGTTATACCTCCTTTTTTTATTTCACAACAACATCATAACATCTCACGCAAATATTGTCAAACAAAAAATAACATAAAAAAACAAAACAAACTATTGACACCGTTTACACATAATGATATAATTTGATTATAAACAAAATAGAACAAAATAGAAGGAGGCTATGATGGAACTTTATCAGTTGTTCGATAAAGATTTAGTCTTTTGTCTGCATGCTGACAGTCAAGAAGAGCTTTTCAATCAGGTTGCAAATCTCCTTGAGGAGAGGCACATTGTAACGTCTTCTTATAAAGACGCCTTGATTGAGCGAGAGAAGTCCTTTCCTACGGGGCTGGACATGAAATTTTTAGGGAAAGATTTGCCGAATGTAGCAATTCCGCATACGGATATTGTCCATAATTTAGCAGAAAAGGTGGTTGTAGTCCGCTTAGATCAGCCGGTGACTTTTCATAATATGATTGTTCCGTCAAATGAAGTACAAGTATCGCTTTTGTTCTTCATTATCAATAATTCTAATGCCAGTCAAACGAATATATTGGCTCAATTGATGGATTTCTTTACTGCTGACGGCAACCTAGAGTCCTTATCCGAGCTGGATGAGGCAGATAAACTATTTCATTATATATCGGAAACAATAAATCATTAAAAATAAAAATGGAGGATGTTACAATGATTAAAATTTTAGCAGCTTGCGGAGCAGGAGTAAACTCAAGCCACCAAATCAAAAATGCTCTTGAAGAAGAACTTTCAAATCGCGGCTATGATGTCCAATGCGATGCGGTAATGGTCAAAGATGTGAATGAAGACTTGATAAAAGGTTATGATATTTTCACACCAATAGCAGCCACGGATTTGGGATTTGAACCGGGGATTCCTGTTATTGAAGCAGGACCAATTTTATTCCGTATTCCAGCCATGAGTGCACCAGTATATGACAATATTGAAGCAGCTATTAAGGAACATGGACTTAGTTAAAGTAATTCATTAGAAAAAAACAAAAAAATGAAAAATTGAAACGCTAGATAAAAACAATTTTTATCTACTGAAATAGTTATTTCACTTTTCATTCACTATCATTCAAAAAATAAAATCGGGAGGATTTTTTATGAATGTCATTATTGACTTAGCGAATCGCTTCTTTAAACCCATTTTGGATATGGGTGCACCAATTATCATGTTGATAGTCTTGACGGTGCTTGCTTTATGCTTTGGAGTGAAGTTTTCCAAAGCTTTGGAAGGTGGTATTAAACTTGCCATAGCTCTTACGGGTATTGGTGCCATTATCGGTATGTTAAATGGTGCTTTCTCGGCTTCACTTGCGAAATTCGTTGAAAATACAGGAATTCAACTTAATATTACAGACGTTGGTTGGGCACCATTGGCGACGATTACATGGGGTTCTGCTTGGACGCTTTACTTCTTACTCATTATGCTCATCGTCAATGTTGTGATGTTGATTACAAAAAAGACAGATACCTTAGATGTTGATATTTTTGATATTTGGCATCTATCAATCACAGGTCTATTGATCAAATGGTATGCGGACAATAATGGTGTTAGCCAAGGTGTTTCTCTCTTTGTCGCAACGCTTGCTGTTGTACTCGTTGGAGTAATGAAAATTATTAACTCGGATTTAATGAAGCCAACATTTGATGACTTGCTCAATGCACCAAGTTCGTCTCCAATGACATCTACTCACATGAACTACATGATGAATCCAGTCATTATGGTTTTGGATAAGATTTTTGATAAATTTTTCCCTTGGCTGGATAAGTATGATTTTGACGCTGCCAAGCTGAATAAGAAAATTGGTTTCTGGGGCTCTAAATTCTTCATTGGATTTATCCTTGGGATTGTAATTGGAATTATGGGAACGCCGCATCCAGTATCTGGCGTTGCCGAAGCAGCAAAATGGTCACTTGTTATCAAAGGTTGGTTGTCTCTTGGTTTGACAGCTGGTGTCTGCTTGGAATTGTTCTCACTTATTGGTTCTTGGTTCATCGCGGCAGTAGAACCTCTTTCACAAGGAATTACAAATGTTGCAACAAAACGTCTTCAAGGACGTAAATTCAATATTGGACTTGACTGGCCATTTATCGCAGGTCGTGCAGAAATCTGGGCATGTGCCAATGTTTTAGCACCAATTATGCTAGTAGAAGCAGTCCTTCTTTCTAAAGTCGGAAATGGTATTTTGCCACTTGCTGGGATTATTGCAATGGGTGTTACTCCAGCACTTCTGGTTGTTACACGTGGTAAGCTTATCCGAATGATTGCATTTGGAACTTTGTTGCTTCCGCTCTTCCTTCTATCTGGAACACTTATTGCGCCATTTGTTACGGACTTAGCGAAAGGCGTAGATGCATTTCCTAAAGGGGTAGCTAGCACACAATTGATTACCCACTCTACTCTTGAAGGTCCAATTGAAAAATTACTTGGTTGGACAATCGGAAATGCTACAACAGGCGATATCAAAGCTATCTTTGGTGTTATTGTCTTTCTAGTGTTCTATATTGGTATCTTTGCTTGGTATAGAAAACAAATGATTAAGCGAAATGAAGAATACGCTACAAATGCAAAATAGAATAATAAGATAACAATAAGCTGGACTATTCCTTTTGAAATAGTCTGGCTTTTGATTGAAAAAAAGAAAGGAAGAAACATGATCCATTTAGTTTGTCCAAATCCAGCTTTGGATCGGACAGTTTTACTTAGTCAGTTTAAAGAAGATGTGGTCAACCGACCAAGTCAAGTGCATGAAAATGCTGGCGGAAAGAGTTTTAATGTGGCTTATGTCCTGAATTGCGAAAAAGGCGAAGAACAAGGAAATTTTTGCATTCATACAATGTTAGGTGGCAAAATGGGCGAATATATTCAACGATTAAATGAAGAAGACGGTATTCCGCTCGTTGTGACAGAAGTTGATAAAAATACGCGTACTTGTACAATTATGATTGATACAGAATTAGGAAACACCTATCTTGTGTATGAAGCGGGATTTGAGCTGAATAAGGATTTATTAGAACAATTCACTGCAAATCTTATAAAGCGCATTCAATCTGGCGATAGCGTTGTGTTTTCTGGCTCTTTGATGAAAGGGATGCCAGATGATTATATTGCACAAATTGGTCGTCTTTTGCCAGAGAATGTGAATTTAGTAGTAGACACAAGCGGTGTCGCACTAAAAGCAGCTTTTTCAGCACAACCTGACATTGTAAAAATTAACGATGAAGAATTGGCAGAATTAACAGGATGTCCAGTTGAAACTGCAGAAGAAGCAGCAAAACTTCTCAAAGAATATGATGAAATTCCCTATTTCATTGTGACAATGGGAGGAAAAGGAGTCGTAGCACGCCTGCAGGATGATGTTTTCCAACTGACGTTTCCAACAATTCATGTTAAAAATCCTATTGCGTCAGGCGACTTTTTCCTTGGAAGTCTCTGCCATGCTTTAGAAAGTAAGGAGAGAGTTGATAGAGAGGCTGTCATTCGTGCCTGTGCTTATGCAACAGCTAACTGCCTGCAATGGACTCCAAAAGTAGACCCAGCCGATGTAAAACGAATTGTAGACGAAATCGAACTAACAACATTGTAAATTCTTTCTACAGTTTATATGATATTTTTTGAATGTATTGACTTAGGAAATCCCCACTTTATATAATAAAATAGATTATTTTATTATAAGGAGGTCGTATGACTTTATCAGGACTTATTGTTTTAGCGGTATTTGTATTTCGGTTGGTATTTCTAAAAATATCGATGAAGAATGAGAAAGCGATATTGGCAAATGGTGGGCGCGAATATGGCGTGCAAAATACCAAGTATATCACTATTCTTCACATTTTATTTTACCTTTCTTGCTTTGCTGAAGCTACGATACGTCAGGTTTGGTTTGACGCACTTAGTGCTATAGGTTTGGGGCTATTGCTATTTTCAATGTTTATGCTCTATGTTGTGACGCAATTATTAGGGGACATTTGGACAGTGAAATTGATGCTTGTAAACGATCATAAGTTTGTCGATCATTGGCTTTTCCGCTATGTGAAACACCCAAATTATTTCTTGAATATCGTTCCAGAGTTGATTGGTTTAGCATTACTTTGTCATTCACTAATTTCATTTTGTATTCTATTTCCTCTGTATGTGGTAGTTTTGTATAATCGCATCAAGGAAGAAGAGAAACTGCTCAAAGAAGTCATTATCCCAAATGGTATTGCGCAGAAGTAAGTTATTTTTTTAAGTGTAGAATGAAAGATTTTAAATTTATACAAATTATCCATTTTGTATAAATTTTTAAAAAATAAAGTAAGAAAGGGCTTACAAAAGTTTGAAAATGTGTTAAACTCTATTCATAAAGTTAAATAAAACATGGATTGTAACTAAGAAATTAGGCGAGACCATAAATGACCCAAGTAAAAAGTCTTGGTTTGTTTATGGCTTTTTTTATGTTTTACAGAAAGATTGTTAGGAAGGAGGACACGAATGTTTCGAATTGTCCAGCCACTAAATAATAATGTTGCGGTGGTCAAAAATAAAAGTGGTGAACAGGCTGTTGTCATGGGGCTCGGTATCATTTTTAAAAAGAAAAAAGGGGATTTGCTGGCAGAAGAACGCGTAGAAAAAGTCTTTCAACTAAAAAGTGAAGAATCGCGCGAAAACTTTTCTGCTTTGTTAAAAGATGTTCCCTTGGACTTTATCACGACTAGTTATGAAATTATTGATTATGGTATTCAACAGTTCCAATTTCCAGTTCAAGAGTACATCTATGTAACTTTGACAGATCATATTTATTGTAGTTATCAAGCGCTGCAAAGAAATACTTATAAAAGTAATCACTTGCCGGATATGTCGGAGCAATATCCGACGGAGTACAAAATTGCTGAGCATGCTTTGGTGATTTTAAAAGAAAAATTGGATGTGGATTTTCCAAAAGATGAGATTGGGCGGTTAGCCTTACAGTTTATCAATGCGAAAGGCGAAGATGTCGTGATTAGTAAAGATGAACAAACACTGACCCGACAAATGATTGCTTTGGTGCAAGAGGAACTTTTAAAACATGGTATTAAGCGGACAAAAAAGAATAGTAATTTTTATGATCGTTTAATGATTCATTTGACGTACTTTATTGAGCGTTTGGATCAAGATGACAGTGATTCAAAAGTCTCAATGAAGAGTTTGGAAGAACATATCAAAAAGGATTATCCAGAAGCCTATCAGATTGGTGAAGATATTTATGAAGTCATTCATCAGCATTTGGGTGGGGGACTTCATCCAAATGAGAAAGTGTATTTGGTGATTCATATTCAAAGATTATTGTAAAGGAGAAGACATGTTTCAATTACCAGAAGATTTTATTTTTGGCGGTGCAACAGCTGCTTATCAAGTAGAAGGAGCTACAAAAGAAGGTGGAAAAGGTCCGGTCGCTTGGGATGAATTTTTAGAAAAACAAGGACGATTTTTGGCAGATCCAGCCAGCGATTTTTATCATCAATATTCAAAAGATATTGAGTTGTGTGAGGAGTTTGGCGTCAATGGTTTGCGCTTGTCTATTGCTTGGAGTCGGATTTTTCCGAATGGACGTGGTGAAGTGAATCAAGAAGGAGTAGATTTTTATCACCGTGTTTTTGCTGAATGTGCGAAACACCACGTCCTGCCGTTTGTTACATTGCATCACTTTGATACTCCGAAAATTTTGTTTGATCAAGGTGATTTTCTCAATCGTGATACGATTGAAGCGTTTGTGGAATATGCTGAATTTTGTTTTCAAGAATTTCCAGAGGTTCATCATTGGAGCACTTTTAACGAAATTTATCCTGTGGCGACCAATCAATACTTGCTCGGTGTCTTTCCTCCGGGGATTCAGTACGATTTGAGTAAGGTGATTCAATGCCTGCACAATATGATGTACGCGCATGCGCGTGTAGTAAATCTTTTTAAGGAAAAGGGTTACCTCGGTGAAATTGGAGTGGTGCATTCTTTGGAAACAAAATATCCAGCAACAGACAGCGAAGAAGATAAGTATGCAGCTTTTCTGGATGATGCGCTTTCTATTCGTTTCTTGCTAGATGCTACTTATCTAGGTTATTATTCAAACGAAACAATGGAAGCTCTTAATAAAATTTGCGCTGCTAACAATGCTAGTTATGAATTCCTTGAAAGCGACTTTGAAGAAATGAAAAAAGCTAGTCACCGAAATGATTATCTTGGAATCAATCATTATCAATGTCATTTTGTTAAGGCTTATCAGGGCGAATCAACTATTCATCATAATGGAACGGGTGATAAAGGCACTTCAGTTTATAAAGTGAAAGGCATTGGAGAACGGATTTACAAGGAAGGGATTGAACGAACAGACTGGGATTGGATTATTTACCCAGAAGGCTTGTATGACCTTTTATTGAGAATTAAGAAAGACTATCCACATTATCAAAAGATTTATATCACTGAAAATGGAATGGGCTATAAAGATGAGTTTGACAATGGTATCGTCATGGATAAGCCACGGATTGATTATTTGAAAGTGTATTTGCAATCTTTAAGCAAAGCTATTGATGCCGGTGTTGTGGTAAAAGGGTATTTTCTTTGGTCTTTGATGGATGTTTTCTCGTGGTCAAATGGCTACAATAAACGCTATGGCTTGTTTTACGTTGATTTTGAAACTCAAAAGCGTTACCCTAAGGAATCCGCTTATTGGTACAAGCATGTTAGTGAAACAAAGATTGTGATTTAAGAAGGGAGATAAGATGAATAAAAACGAATTACAAATGTTGGGATTTGAAATCGTAGCTTATTCGGGGGATGCACGTAGTTGTTTACTGAATTTGCTGAAAGAGGTTCGTCAAGGGAATTTTACAAATGTAGATGCTGCTTTAAAAGAAGCAGATGAAAATTTGAATTTAGCCCACAATTCACAAACGCAGATTTTAGCACAAGAGGCAGCTGGGGAAGATTTAGATTTAGGATTTATCTTTATTCACGGTCAAGATCATTTGATGACGACATTATTGTTAAAAGAATTAATCATAGATTTTATTGAATTATATAAAAATCAATACAAGGAGGACTAATTCCATGAACGGAATTATCAAACAAATCGAGAAAGGAAAACCTTTCTTTGAAAAAATATCACGCAATATTTATCTTGGCGCTATTCGTGACGGCTTTTTAGCCGCCATGCCTGCAATTTTATTTTCAAGTATTTTTATCTTGCTAGCAGCAATTCCAGAAATTTTTGGATTTAAGTTGCCAAATGACGTTTCCACCTGGCTTTGGAAAGTATATGGCTATTCTATGGGTGTAGTAGCTATTCTCGTGTCCGCAACGACCGCTCGTTGTTTGTCAGAATCAATGAACCGCAATATGCCGACCAACAAGACTATCAATTCGGTTTCTGTTATGTTGGCTTCCATTGTGAGCTTCCTCCTTTTAAGTGTGGATCAAATTGAAAACGGTTTAGCGAATGGCTACATGGGAACAAAAGGGATTTTAGCGGCTTTTGTAGCAGCTTTTATCACGGTAAATGTTTATAAATTCTGTGTATTGAAAGACATTACTATTAAGATGCCAAAAGAAGTTCCTGGAACAATTTCTCAAACTTTCCGTGATGTCTTTCCATTTTCATTTGCAGTATTTGCTGCTGTTCTGATTGATACAATCGTACGTTATTTCTTTGGGCATTCGTTTGCAGAAGCTGTTATCACACTTCTCCAACCTTTGTTTACCGCAGCTGATGGCTATTTAGGAATTTCAATTATTTGGGGAGCAATGGCGCTCTTCTGGTTTGTTGGTGTGCATGGTCCTTCAATTGTAGAACCAGCTATTGTCGCGATTATTTATGCAAATGTGGAAACAAATTTACAGTTGGTAAAAGCAGGTCATCATGCTTCAAACGTGTTGACAGTTGGACTTGGAAACTTCGTTGGCACAATGGGGGGGTACAGGTGCAACATTGGTTGTTCCATTCCTCTTCATGCTCTTTGCAAAATCTAAGCAATTAAAAGCTGTCGGGAAAGCTTCCTTTGTTCCGGTTTGCTTTGCAGTCAATGAACCATTGTTGTTTGCAACACCGATTATTTTAAATCCTTATTTCTTTATTCCGTTTTTAATCACTCCAATAATCAATGTTTGTGCTTTCAAGTTCTTTGTTGATGTGTTAGGTATGAATAGCTTTATGTATGTCCTTCCTTGGGCAATGCCAGCACCGATTGGCTTGATTTTAGGTACGGGTGCAGGAATCTTATCTATTGTCTTGATGCTGTTGTTGATTGTAGTTGATTCTTTCATCTACCTTCCATTTATCAAAGCGTACGATGATTCATTAGTAGAAGAAGAAGCGAAAAAAGCAGAAGTGATGGAGCTCGAAGAAGCAGCAGAAGCAGAAATAGACGATCAAATTCAAGCGGTTGCAGATGGAAGGCATCATAATATTTTGGTTCTATGTGCCGGTGCAGGGACAAGCGCCATGCTAGCAAATGCACTAACAGAAGGCGCAGTAGAACTAGGCATAGACCTTAGTTCAACAGCTGGTGCTTATGGTTCGCACTACGATATTATGAAAGATTTTGACATGATTGTGCTAGCTCCACAAGTCAATTCTTACTATGAAGATATTAAGAAAGATACGGATAAATTGGGCATCAAACTTGTTGCGACAAAAGGTGCTGAATATATCAAATTGACGCGTGATCCTAAAGGTGCTGTGCAATTCGTTCTTTCGCATTTTGAATAACTAGCCTTCTTATAAAATGTTCGTTTAAAAACTGATAAAACCTATTTCTTGTTTTATCAGTTTTTTAAAGCGAATACTAAAATATTAAACCAATTAGAAATAGGAAAACTGTATGAAAATAGGATTAAGATTGTCGCTTGTTTTTGCTGCTAGTCTTTGTTTGCTTGGAGGAGTCATTCCTATTAAAGCTAATGAAAATACTAAGATACGTGTTGATAAAGTAGAAAATTTATCATCTGATTTTATCATGGGGACGGATATTTCAACAGTAATTGCTCAAGAACAAAGTGGTGTAGAGTACAAAGATGAAAATGGGAATGTCAAAGATATCTTTGATATTTTGAAAGAAAATGGTGTGAATTACATTCGCGTTAGAGTATGGAATAATCCTTATGATAATAACGGACATGGTTATGGCGCTGGAAATAGCGATATAGAAAAGGCGATTGAGATTGGCAAACGAGCTACAGCACATGGTATGCGGCTACTAGTGGACTTTCATTATTCAGATTTTTGGGCTGATCCAGGACGGCAAGTTCCACCAAAAGATTGGACAAATATGAATGTGTCTGAAAAATCAGAGGCTTTATATCAATACACCAAAACGAGCCTTCAAAAAATAAAAGCAGCTGGTGTCGATGTTGGAATGGTTCAAGTTGGTAATGAAACAACGAGTAGCGGGATAGCAGGTGAAGCAGGAGAGGAACGCTATCAGTTGTTTGCAGCAGGCGCCAAAGCAGTGCGAGAAGTGGATGCAACTATACTGATAGCTTTTCATTTTACAAACCCAGATAAAACGGAAACGATACTAAATTACGCAAAAGGTTTATCAGATCACCATATTGATTATGATGTATTTGCTACTAGTTATTATAGTTTTTGGCATGGTAATTTAGATAATCTGACTTCAGTTTTAAAGACAGTGACCGAAAAGTATGGGAAAAAGACACTTGTAGCAGAGACTTCTTATGCCTATACATTAGAAGATGGAGATGGTCAACAAAATGTTATCCGAACACAAAATCAAATGCTGGTAGGTGGCTATCCCGCCTCTGTTCAGGGGCAATCGCATGCCTTACGAGATGTCATTGATGCAGCGAATAAAGCAAGTGCATTAGGCATCTTTTATTGGGAACCAGCTTGGACACCGGTTAGTTCCAAAGGAAAAGAAGTAAATACACCTATTTGGGAAAAATACGGTTCGGGCTGGGCTTCTAGTGCCGCCATTGGGTATGATCCAAATGTTAATCAGGAAAATTACGGTGGCTCTGAATGGGATAATCAAGCATTGTTTGATTTTACAGGAAAAGCTTTGCCATCACTTGCAACATTTAAATATGTTTATACTGGGTTGAATACAAATCTAAAATATGATAAGAATGAAGAAGCAGAGCTGCAAGAGAGTTTGTTATCAAATTCTAGCTTTGAGGAAGAAGATCTTTCAGATTATACTTTTAACGATTTTATCAAGCGTAGACAAGACACGCCTAAAACAGGCAAGTATGCCATGAATTTCTACAATGGCGCAAACGATTACACAACTGGCATTGAAAGAAAGATAACACTTCCAGCAGGAACTTATCAATTTTCTGCTCAAATTCAAGGTGGTGATACGAATGGCTCTGAAGATATTTATGCTTTTGCTCGTGCTGAGGCAGTAAATGTTCAAAGTGAAAAAGTCAAACTAGCTGGTTGGTCAAATTGGCAGACAGCGAAATTGAACTTTACACTAACAAAAGAGACAGAGGTGACACTGGGAGTATTTGTGAAAGCAAATAAAGGTTCATGGGGAACAATTGACGATTTGCTTTTAACCAGAGAAGGAGTAGATAAGACAAAGTTGGGAACCGCTCTTTCTTCGGCAAAAGAAAAATTAGCGGAAACTATGCATTATACAAAGGATTCACTTGCGAACTTAAAAGAACAAGTAGAAGAGGCGCAAGCTATTTTACAAAAAGATGATGCGACACAAGCAGAAATTGATGCAGAATGTGAAGCATTACAGACTGCCATTCAAGCCCTTGTACCACTAGAAAATCAATCTTTATCTAATGTTCAGCATGAAGATGGTAAAAAAACAAAGGAAAATTCTAATAATAAAGAACAAAAAGGAGAAAACTCCCATGCTGGGTTGACAGATTCTGATTCGTCTAATAAAAATGGGAAGTCTTCTCAAACGAATAGGAACAAGGAAACTTTGCCTACTACAAGTGACAAAAAATTAGCTAAAACCAAAGAATTATTACCAAGTACAGGAACTAGCATGTCATATTTAGCTGGTATCGGTGTTGTTTTTCTGAGTGTATTTGTTGCTGTCATTTCTAAGAAAAATAACCAATAAATCATTGCAAAAAAGTAGAAAGACCTCCCGCTTTCTACTTTTTCTTATCTGCAATATATTCTAATTTTTGTTGTCGTGTTTTTCTTTTAAAGAGGGCCTCGGCTGACATGGCAGAAGGTTTGTCGGGAAATTCTTCTTGATACAAAAGAGTAACAGGTAATCGTGCACGGGTATATTTGGCGCCTTTTCCAGCATTATGTGTGTCTACTCGTCTTTTGACATCGGTCGTATACCCTGTGTAAAGAGAGCCATCGGAACATTCCAGAACGTACATATAGGCTTTAATTTCCATAGTAAATCTCATGAATTTCTGGAGTGTAGCTGCCATCTTCATTATGAATGAAAAGCGGTGGCAGGATTTTTAGACCATCACGAGAACCATCTTTAATAGCTTCAATGAGGAGCATATTGGCTTCGCGATTTGCTTTTGGGTAAACAAACTGAATGCGTTTCGGAGCTAAATTGTGAGCTGTCATGGTCTCAATAATATCAAGGAAGCGTTCAGGACGATGGACCATTGTTAAACGTCCGTTTGATTTTAAAACCCGTTGAGAAATTTGACAGATTTCTTCCAAATTTGTCGCAATTTCATGACGTGCAAGCAAATAATGTCGGCTTGCATTAAGATTAGAATGTTCATCTACTTTAAAATAAGGCGGATTGCAGAGGATCATGTCTACTTTGCTACCACTGATATATCTGGTGAGATATTTCAAATCATCTTGAATGACCTGCATTTGGCTGGTTAGATTATTTAGCTCAATAGAGCGCTGGGCCATATCTGCGAGACGTTCTTGAATCTCAACAGCAATGATTTGGGCTTGTGTGCGCGTGCTTGCAAAAAGTCCAACAGCACCATTTCCGGCACAGAGATCCACGATAAGACCACGCTTAGGTAAGTTTGGAAAGCGGGAGAGGAGCACGCTATCTACTGAATAGCTAAAGACCTCTCGATTTTGGATAATTTTGACGTCAGTAGAAAAGAGCTGATTGATTCGCTCACCGTCTTTTAAAAGAATTTCTGCCATATACCCTTATTATATCATGATGTAGAGGAAAAGAAGTAATAAAAATAAGCAGTAAGACAAAAATGTACGGCTTTTCTTACTGCTATAGGTTAAATTTTACAAATTCTGTTCCCGTTCATTCTGTCTGTGTGTCACAACAATAAAAATAATTGTAAAGAGGAGCATCAGAATGAAATAGATTGGCAAACTGTTGCTGGTTAGAGTAGCGATTTCGATGTACTTTTGCAGGAGAACGGCTGTTCCAAAGAAGCCAATGAGTGACCAGAGGATCAGCAGAATCCGCCAGAGATTGAGTGGCAGGCAGGCACGGATAACAGATAGAAAGCCGATAGAGCCTAATAAATAATAAAGCAGAGTTGAGATTTCTATTTGTGACCAGCCATGTAGTCCACCGAAAATATTGACAAATAAAACGCTAAAGACGACCATTAAACCGCTCGGTAGAGCCTTAAAAATAGCTTTTTTAAGAAAGTCGGGTTCGACTGGTTTGATATTGCGCTCAAAGGTGAGGACAAAAGGTGGTAAACCTTCAACAAATTGGTCAATTAAGGTGATTTGAATGGGGATAAATGGAAAGACCAAGAGCCATTCTGCTCGTCCCAGTAAGATACTAGAAATACAAATGATTGTCAAAATGAACGAATAGGTTGTTTTAATGAGGAAAATTGGTGCAATGCGGGCGATGTTATTAACAACACGGCGTCCTTCAAAGAGAATTTCAGGGACATCGTTAAAGTCAGAATTGAGCAAAACGAGATTGGCAACTTGTCGTGTTGCGGGATCTCCTTCAGCCATGGCAATGGAGCAGTCTGCTTCCCGTAATGCCAGAATATCATTGACTCCGTCACCAGTCATAGCTGTGGTGTGTCCTGCTTTTTTCAGGGTTTGAATGATAAGTTTCTTTTGATGAGGAGAAACACGACCAAAGATAGCAGTCGTTTCTGCCAGCTCAATCAACTCTTGATTCGTTACTTTTGAGCAATCAACATAACTTTGGTAGTTTGCAAATCCTGCCTTTGCAGCAATGTTTGATACAGTAATTGGATTGTCGCCTGAGATGATTTTTAATCCCACTTCTTGTGAGCGTAAGTATTCCAAAGTATCAGCTGCTCCGTCACGAATCGGATCTGTGATTTCTAAAATGGCAATGGGTTGAATGCTACTTGGTAAGTGAATGTGTTTATGGTCAATGCGTTCAGGACTAATAGCTAAAGCAAGCACACGCGAACCACGCTTTTGAGCTTCCTGTGCTAGCTCAATTTCTTCATGAAAGAGCATTTCAGGCGCACCGAGAAAGACAGTACCTAAGTCCGACATTTCCATAGCTCCCCATTTACGGTCACTCGAAAATGGAATCATATTACTTGTTTGATAGTCAGTCGGAGTAGTAAATTGCTTGCGAATGGCTTGGGCAGTTGGATTATTGTCATCGCTTGCAGTGATATAAGCACTAAGAATGTCAGAGATTGCTTGTTCTGAAAAATCTTCTGTGAGTGGGCTGAAGGTTTCAACGTGCATTTTCCCTTGTGTAATGGTGCCTGTCTTATCAAGACAGAGCATATCAACACGGGCCAATGTTTCAACGGAGTACATTTCCTGTACGAGGACTTTTCGTAAGCCCAGCTTGATGACAGCTGTTAAAAGAGAAGTAATCGTTAAAAGAGCAATTCCTTTTGGCAGCATTCCCAGAAGAGCCGTTGAGGTATTGACAACTGAGTCTTTGACAGGTAAATGTTTTACAAAGAGAGCTTCTAGAAAGAGCGCAATTCCGAAAGGGATAATGATTTTTCCTGTAAAACCTGCAATCCTGTCCATGGATTTCATGATACGAGAATTGATTGGTTTGACAGTCTTAGCCTCTAGCATCAGTTTAGAAGCATAATTATCAGAGCCTACATGAGTGATTTTAGCAATAACACGCCCGCTGGCAAGAAAACTTCCTGAGAGCAATTGCTCCCCAATCTCCTTTTGAACAAGGTCACTTTCACCTGTCAACATGGCTTCGTTCACTTCTGCAAAACCGTCTAAAACAGTTGCGTCACTTGGAATCTGCTCCCCCGTAGCCAATTGAATACAGTCATCCAAGACTAAGTCTTCTGGATTGATTTGACTAGATTTGCCATCGCGAATGACCGTTATCTTTTCTTTGTTTAAAAGATTCAGTTTGTCGACCATGTGTTTAGCTCGCAATTCTGTCACGATACCAGAGAGGGCATTAAAACAGATAACAGCAAAGAAAACCAAGTTGCTCCATGCTTGTACAGTAACGAGTGCCAGGGCAATGGCAAAATTTAACGCATTAAATAGCGTAAAAACATTGCGCTTGATGATTTGCCAGGTGCTGGTACTCGTATTGGCTGTAAAATTATTGGTAAGTCCTTGTGCAATTTTTTCTTGGACTTGCTGGTGGGTTAATCCTGTAAATTCTTTCATGTTCATGAGGATAATCATACCATTTTTTTAATAAAATTTCTAATAGAATCCATTCAGCTGTAACAGTTTTAAAGCAAAAAAAGTTTGCGAGTGGTCATTGGATAAGGTATAATAAAAAGGATAAGAAGGGAGAGCCTATGTTTTATAGATATTTAAGAAGATTGGTGATGTTGATTTTATGGGCTTTAAATGGTAATGCTCAATACCATCATTTGGAGAACATTCCAGACCAAGAGGAAAATTATATTTTAGTGGCTCCACACCGTACTTGGTGGGATCCTGTTTACATGGCTTTTGCAACAAGACCCAAGCAATTTATCTTTATGGCAAAAAAAGAATTGTTTACAAATCGCGTCTTCGGTTGGTGGATTCGCATGTGTGGTGCATTTCCGATTGACCGTGAGAATCCAGGAGCATCTGCTATTAAATACCCCGTCAAGATGTTGAAATCAAGCAATCGGTCTTTGATTATGTTTCCAAGTGGAAGTCGGCATTCGACAGATGTAAAAGGGGGCGTTGCACTGATTGCTAAAATGGCAAAGGTACGCATTCTTCCAGTTGTTTATGTAGGACCGATGAGTTTGAAAGGTTTGGCAAAAGGCGAACGTGTAGACATGGATTTTGGACAACCCATTGATATTTCAGACATCAAAAAGATGAATGATGAGGGTGTGGAAGAAGTTGCCTGTCGTATTCAGACAGAATTTGATCGTTTAGATGCAGAAGTAGCAGCTCTTGAAGTGAAAAAAAATCCAAATATATTATTGCTAATCCCCCGTTTGATCGCTCTGTTACTGTCAATTGTTGTTGGCTTGCTGACATTTGCTTTCAGTTTCATCGCAAGTTTCGTTTGGGATCCTGATAAACATAGGAAATAAAAATCTTGTAGAAGAGGTATGCCTCACCTTTCGAGAAGGAGCATCTATGAAAATAGCAGTTTTGCTGTATCCAGCATGTTCATTGCAGGAAATCACAACTTTGACATCAACACTTTGTCTTTCTTTTGGACAATCTTTGGATTATCTTGCTTCAGAAAAGAAAGTCTATACGAGTGAAGAAGGATTGCAAGTTATTCCAGATTTTACTTTTAAAGAAGTGCAAAATGAAAAGTATGATTGCATCATATTGCCAGGCACGCTAGAGCCATTTGTTAGCCTTTATGATTCCAGACTAATTTCTTTTTTGGAAAGGGTAGACACAAAGCGGACGATAGTAGCGGCTATTTCCTCATCTCCTATGTTTTTAGGGAAAGCAGATTTGTTGAGAAGCCGGTATTACACAGGTGGTCTGTATATGGAATTAGTAGAGTATTTTTCTTTTTTGGAAAAAGGAACTTTCCTCCATCAGCCTGTTGTAAAAGACAAGAATGTTATTACAGCCATTGGATTTGCTTATGTAGAATTTTCTCAAACCGTTTTGAATGCTTTAGGATTAGAAGTGCCGAGCGATTTCTTTTTGAGAAAAAATTCCTACACTCCAGAAGAGTTAACGTATCATTTAGAGACTGCTGATTATCAAGAAATACTGCAAGAAATTTTACGATATGAACAAAAATTCCAGGAATGATTTTCTGGTTTTTTACTATGAATTTTAAGATATAAGGAACCAAAACACACGAAACTTATATGAAACCGCTTGCTAAAATAGATTTAAAATAGTATACTAAATTTAAGGTATACGGTTTTAAAAAGGTGATAAGAGTGATGCTCACTCTTAAAAGTTGATGTATTCAACATGCAATCATAAAAGGAGAAATATATGAAAAAATTGATTTTTCGCTTAACAATTCTGCTATCTACTCTCATTCTCTTTCCTTTTCAAGCAGTAGAAGCCTGTACAGGTTTTATTGTTGGGAAGAACTTGACAGCAGATGGTTCGACTTTGTATGGTCGTACAGAGGATTTGGAGCCTAATCATAACAAAGTCTTTAAAGTTCATCCAGCCAAGAACAATCAAGCGGGAGAAAAGCTGATTGATGAAGCCAATGGCTTTGAATGGCAATTACCCGCACATAGCTATAAATATACTTCTGTTTCGGACGTTACACCAAAAGACGGTATTTTTGATGAAGTAGGCTTCAATGAGCATGGAGTTTCCATTTCTGCTACAGTATCAGCTAAGGCGAATAAAGATATCCAGAAAGTTGATCCTTATGTGGAAAAAGGTTTAGCAGAATCCATTATGACAACGGTTGTCTTGCCACATGTCAAAACGGCTCGTGAAGGTGTGGAGCTCATTGCAGAGATTGTCAAAAAACAAGGCGCTGCTGAAGGAAACATTGTGACAATTGCAGATAAGACAGGTGTCTGGTACATGGAAATCTTATCTGGTCATCAATATGTTGCCATTAAATATCCAGACGACAAATATAGTATTTTCCCTAACACCTTTTTCTTAGGAAGTGTTGATTTTAATGATAAGGAAAATGTCATTGCTTCAGAAAATGTAGAAAAAGTAGCACGAGATGCAAATTCCTACAAGGAAATCAATGGCATGTTCCATATTTCCCAATCTTACAATCCGCCAATGGCAGAAGCTGATCGTTCGCGTGCTTGGGCAGGTATTAAGGCTTTGAATCCAGACGCACCAGTCAATTATGATGATAAATATTTTGATTTGTTGCAATCTAGCAATAAGAAAATCAGTGTTGCAGATGTGATGCGGATGCAGCGGAACCGTTTTGAAGGAACGCAATTTAAACCCCTTGACCAAATGGAATTGGACGGGAAAGGCATTCCTCAACGTGGAAAAGTAGATCCAGTCTATAAATATCCTCTTGGCAATCCAAACGTAATGGAAGCGCACATTTTCCAATTGAAAGATAATATCCCTGCTAGCATGGGTGGTGGCACAATGTGGCTTTCTGTTGGTAGTCCTCGCTTTGCACCATACTTGCCATACTATGGAAATATCAACAATACTTATGCTGCTTATCAAGTTGATACAACGAAATATGACAAAGATTCTTGGTACTGGGTTGCGTCACACATTTACGATATGGCAGCCAAACATCAAAAATTATTTGGCAATAGCATTCAAGAAAAATGGAAAGCTTTGGAAGCACGATTGATTGAAGAACAAGCCAAATTAGATGAACAATACGCAGCTGCAGGTGGAGCTTCGTCAGAAGAAGTGACTGCGTCTAGTATGGCGCGTGCAGAGGCAGTCTTTAAAGAAATGAAAGCTCTAGAAGCTGAAATGGAAGAAAAGATTAAAAATGAGCAAACGCCACCAAGCTCTAGCTTAGAACCATCTTCAAGTACAAGTGAGTCATCTTCAACCACATCTTCCACTTCATCTACATATCAATCTTCTTCAAGTACAAATGAAACGTCTACATCTAGTTCATCAGATACTGAAAAACCTAAACCAAGCGAAACTTCTGATACCTTAGTGGATACAGCCACAGGGGTTCGCTTGCAAAATGCAGATTTGGTGAAAGCTAATCTCAAATTAGCAGTTAAAAAGACGATTGAAGAAAACGCAGATAGCTATGACATTACCTTGACCAATCCAAAAGGCGAAGCAGTGTCACAAGTCAGTTCAACAGTAGTGACAGTACCAGTGAAGCAAGGTGCTACGGTGGATTCTGTTTATGCTATGAAAGACGGCAAGCAAGCGGAAAAATTTGATTTTGTTCTCAACAAAGATCAAACGATTAGCTTTAAAACAACACACTTCTCTACTTACAAAGTAAATTACAAAGTTGTCAAAGAAACGCCAAAACAAAATAAACGTGGCTTCCTTCCGTCAACTGGTGAAAAAGTAACCTTCCTCGGTTTGGTAGGAATTGTCATTTTAGGAGTTGTCATCTTCATCTTAGCAAAACGTTCAAAAAAGAATAATGACTAGTTGAAGCAAGAAAATCAACATCATGTTGAAGGGATTCCCTCAAAGTTAGGTACAAACTAATTTTGGGGGATTTTTATATGAATTGGATAAATTTCTACATTGAATTGACAATGATAATGTTAATGATTTTTGACAACAATAGTTGTCAAAATGACACGAATGAGTTACAATAGAGATGAAAGGAGAGGAGCATATGAAGCTGGAAAATCGATTAAAAGAACTTCGAGCGCGAGATAGGTTGAATCAAACAAAGTTGGCTAAAAAAGCAGGAGTTTCTCGACAAACCGTCAGTTTGATTGAGCGGGGAGAGTATGCTCCGTCTGTCATCATTGCCTTGAAGATTGCACATATTTTTGGAGAAAACGTAGAAAATGTATTTTATCTAAAGGAGAATAGCGATGAAAAAATGGATGAAAATTATCGGTTTACTAGTAGTGAGTGTTTTGCTAGGAATTTTTGTAGCAAATAGTTGGCTCGGAAATTTCCATTTTCCAACTTTTTAAATAGTACACTTTTCGGGTGGATGATTCGTATGCTTAATCTGATTTTATTCTGTATGACAATTTATTTACTACAGTCTAGTCGGACAATTCAAAGCCAGTCAGAATTAACAAATGGAGATGAATTAAATGAACAACTTTATCAGAAGATGTTCAAAAATTTGGAATATGGTACTATTTTATTAGACGTTGTGACAATCTTGACGATTTTTGATATACTAACATTAATGTATTCATTACTAAAAATAGTGTTTTGATTACAGGCAGTTTATTTCCTTATGTAGCACTTGCTTTTATTCTATATGGACAATATTGTCTCCAAAAGACAATTGAGTAGGTTCGGCATTTTAAATTGCCAATCGTTACATTTCCCGAAGATGTTTTAGCCTTGATGAAGACCTATGATGAAGCAGAAAGAGAAGCACATTATGAGCAGAGCTTTAAGATTCTTTTTCAGTTAAATCAGTTTATTTTGCCAGCGTTCTACATCCTCCTGTTTACTATTTCGCTTCTATTACGTGAAATTCAATACCTTCCTATTGCAATTGTAGTATTTATCCGTCTTTACATCAATGTAGTAAATATTTCTATGATAAAGAAATACTTTAAATAAGGCTGGTCAAAAAGTATCTCTACCTCTATCTCATTTAGTGATAAGCGAATAGCACAGTAGGTGATTGCTCAAAGCATTGCTTTGAGGTGGCGGATAGGGCTTGCGAAGCAAGTCTCAAACCTGTTCGCTTTTCAAGCTAGAAAGAACACTTTTGACGAAAACTCTGTTTTCTTTATCCACCGCCTCAACAGTCAGGGAGACTGTTGAGCAGTCTTGCATGTAGGGGACTACGAACTTAAATTTTTCAAGATAAGTTCTGTCCCAATCTTATGAAACATAACTAGTTATACGAGGAGCATTTTAATGAAAAAAATAGCCCATCTTGGACTTGGAATTTTAAAATTATTGGGACTGATTGTGTTAGTCATGGCTATCAATGGCATTCCTATGTTGTTTCTAGCTAGAGGGCAAGATTTGCCCGTGTATATAGAAATTTTACTGGTGTTAGCCTACCTTGTGCTCGTGTTTTTTGCTATCCGCACTTTATGGAGAAGATACCAAACACACATCTCAAAAGACGTCAAAGTTCTGTCGTTTTCTTGGGGAGATTTTGGAAAAGCCTTGTTATTCTTTTTAGTGGCGAGAGTGGTAGCAGTAGTTGGAACTTATCTAAATATTCTTTTAACAGGACAAAGTACGACCAGCAACGATAACGCTTTACAAAGTCTAGGAAAAATTATGTCTGTTAATCATATTTTTTTTGCTCTGTTATATGTAGTAACTGTTGCAATAATAGCTCCGGTGATTGAAGAATTAGTATTCCGTGGTTTTGCGACAATCTTTTTCTTTGAGAAAGATCAAAAAATATCAGCAGCCATCATAACATCTATCATTTTTGCACTTCCTCATATTTCAAAATGGACAGAGTTTCCACTTTATTTTGCCATGGGATTAGTGCTTTATGCTGCCTTTGCACGTCGAGGAAATCTCAAGGATTCAATAGCTGTGCATATTTTAAACAACACACCAGCAGCTCTCGTTATGCTGCTTACGATGTTTCAATAGTGGATTAAAAATGGCAAATCATTCATAATTTAAAATCAAAAACACGAAAGGAGTAGTACCACTTATTGTTGGTATGTCCCATTCGTGTTTTTGTGTTATTAGATGTTATTTTTGTTAATTGATATTTTATAACCCGTAATTATAATCATCATCTTGCATGGCTTCAACTTCACCAAGAAGATAACCGTTTCCGACTTGAGAAAAGAAGTCATGGTTAGAGGTTCCAGTTGAAATACCATTCATGACAATCGGATTGACGTCATCAGCTGTATCAGGGAAAAGTGGGTCTTGACCAAGATTCATCAGAGCTTTATTAGCATTATACCGAAGGAAAGTTTTGACTTCTTCCGTCCATCCGACGCCATCATACAAAGTTTCTGTATAGTCTTCTTCGTTTTCATAGAGGGTGTAGAGCAGGTCGTACATCCATTCTCGGAATGTTTCTTGTTCTTCTTCTGGCAATTCGTTAAAGCCTAACTGGAATTTATAACCGATATACGTTCCGTGGACAGATTCATCGCGGATAATCAATTTGATGATTTCAGCTACATTGGCTAATTTGTTATTTCCAAGATAGTAGAGCGGAGTAAAGAAACCAGAGTAGAAGAGGAAGGTTTCTAAAAAGACACTGGCAACCTTCTTTTCAAGAGCATTTCCATTGAGGTAAATCTCGTTGATAATTTCTGCTTTCTTTTGCAAATAAGGATTTGTATTGGTCCATTCAAAAATTTCGTCAATTTCTGATTTCGTGTTAAGGGTTGAGAAAATAGATGAATACGACTTAGCGTGAACAGACTCCATGAATTGGATGTTATTCAACACAGCCTCTTCATGAGGTGTGCGAATATCTCCTCGGATAGCTTCGACACCTGATTGGGATTGCATCGTATCCAATAATGTTAATCCGCCGAAGACCTTACCAACAAGGTCTTTTTCTTTAGGTGATAATTTTCTCCAGTCATCCAAATCGTTGGAGAGGGGGATTCGCGTATCGAGCCAGAATTGCTCGGTCAGCTTTTCCCAAGTGGACTTGTCAATGACATCTTCAATGGCATTCCAGTTTATGGCTTTATAATAGGTTTTCATGTTGATTACTTTCTTTTATTCCAATTGATTTTTATCGTTTACAGATAGTTTAAATTTGTTCTGAAAGGTTTTTAAAAACTTTATATAGTACAAAAGAATCTCGCTCATAGCAGCTGTTGTACTAACATAAACAAGAGAAATTTTAATCCTCGTTAAATCACGCAGCTCTCACACTGGTTGGCTCCAACTTCGCCGCCGTCATCTGTAAAGGTGCGGACATAGTAGATCGATTTGATGCCCTTGTTAAAGGCATAGTTGCGCAGGATAGACAGGTCGCGTGTCGTTTGTTTGTTTTCGGTTTTCCATTCGTAGAGTCCTTGCGGAATGTCGCTACGCATAAAGAGGGTCAGAGATAGTCCTTGATCTACATGCTCAGTCGCTGCTGCATAGACATCAATGACCTTGCGCATATCCATGTCGTAAGCGCTGGTATAATAAGGAATCGTCTCAGTTGATAGACCAGCTGCGGGATAGTAGATTTTTCCGATTTTCTTTTCTTGGCGTTCTTCGATGCGTTGCGTAATAGGGTGGATAGAAGCAGATACATCATTGATATAGCTGATAGAGCCATTCGGCGCAACGGCTAGGCGATTTTGATGGTAGAGACCGTCAGCCTTAACCTTATCGCGTAACTCTGCCCAGTCTTCTGCAGACGGGATAAAGATGCCTGTGAAGAGTTCTTTGACACGGTCAGACTGAGGTACAAATTCACCCGTCAGGTATTTGTCAAAGTAAGTACCGTTGGCATAATCAGATTTTTCAAAGTTGTGGAAAGTCATGCCACGCTCACGAGCAATATTGTTGGATTCAACAAGTGTCCAATAATTTATGAGCATAAAGTAAATGCTGGTAAACTCAACTGATTCAGCTGAACCATATTCAATCAACTGTTGAGCCAGATAACTGTGTAAGCCCATGGCTCCTAGCCCAAAAGTATGAGCTAAGCTATTGCCATGATCAATAGTCGGAACGGCTTTGATGTGAGAGCTATCTGTAACAAACGTTAGCGCCCGCGTCATGGTACGGATAGACTTACCGAAATCTGGTGAAGTCATCATATTGACTACATTGGTCGACCCAAGATTGCAAGAAACATCCGTTCCCAAATGTACAAATTCTTGAGCATCATTCAGGAGACTTGGTTCTTGTACTTGCAGGATTTCAGAGCAGAGATTACTCATGATGATTTTACCGTCGATTGGATTTGAACGGTTAGCTGTATCGATATTTACGACATAAGGATAGCCAGATTCTTGTTGGAGTTTAGAAATTTCTGTTTCTAAATCACGAGCTTTAATTTTCGTTTTATTAATCTTAGGGTTGGCAACCAATTCGTCATATTTTTCAGTAATATCAATATAAGCAAATGGGACACCGTACTCGCGTTCAATAGAGTAAGGACTGAAGAGGTACATTTCCTCATTCTTACGAGCTAATTCGTAAAATTTATCTGGAATGACAACTCCTAAAGAAAGAGTTTTAACCCGAACTTTTTCGTCAGCATTTTCTTTCTTTGTAGAAAGGAAAGCGATGATATCTGGGTGGAAGATATTGAGGTAAACAACCCCAGCTCCCTGACGTTGCCCCAGCTGGTTAGAGTAAGAGAAGCTGTCCTCAAACAGTTTCATCACTGGTACAACACCAGAAGCAGCCCCTTCATACCCTTTGATGGGAGCACCTGCTTCACGCAGGTTACTGAGAGAGATCCCAACGCCACCACCGATACGAGATAGCTGCAGAGCAGAGTTAATGGAGCGGCCGATAGAGTTCATATCATCTGTTACTTGGATGAGGAAGCAAGAAACTAGTTCACCGCGACGGGCACGTCCTGCATTGAGGAAGCTTGGTGTAGCCGGTTGATAGCGCTGGTGAATAATTTCATTGGCAATATCCTTGGCGATTGCTTCATTACCGTTGGCAAAATAGAGCGCATTGAAAAGAACGCGGTCTTCCATGCTTTCAAGGTAATACTCGCCGTCATTTGTTTTGAGAGCGTATTGATTGTAGAATTTATAAGCTGCCATGAAAGATTTAAAGTGGAAATCTTGCTCATGAATGAAGGAAGCTAGCTCTTCGATGTATTCAGGTGAATAAAGCTGGATGAATTCTTTTTCTAAATAGTTTTCTTGAATTAAATAGTGAATTTTTTCTGTGATAGAAGAGAATTTTTTCGTATTTGGTTCAACATTTTCTTTAAAGAATGCTTCCAAGGCTTCCTTATCTTTGTGAAGCATAATCTGTCCGTTGATTGGACGGTTGATTTCGTTATTCAGACGGAAATACGTCACGTCTTCGAGTTGTTTAAGTCCCATATTGTTCCTTTTCTAAATAATTGAATTGTTTTGCAAAAGAAAGAGCTTCTATGGTTTATAGAAGCGGCTGGATAGCTCTATGATTACAACAATTTTATGATAATTTTTTCAATTTACCTGGTTGAAAACCGGAAAATGCTTCCGTTGGAGTTTGAACGACTGGAGCAGCATTAAAGCCTAAGCTTTTCACATGATCGATGTATTCAGGCTGTTCGTCCAAGTTGATTTCACGATATTCGACATGATTCGTATCTAAGAAGCGTTTTGTCATTTTGCATTGCACGCAATTATTTTTTGAGTAAATAGTTACCATAATGAACTCCTAATTTCTTTAAATTCAGTATAGAATTAGTATATCCAAATCAGGGAATTTTGTCAACTGTCACGTTCTAAATATTGTGTTTTGTTTTGGGGTTTTAAATACCATGATACTAGATATAGTGTTTTCTTGGAAAGAGAAAAAGATAGAATGAACTCCTGTTTTGGGCTTCGTTAGACTAAGCTTTCCTTAGGGAACAATGGATTAAAAATGTGTCAATCAATTGGACAGTGAAAATCTCGTTTTAATGAAATTTCAGTAATTCTCATAAAAAAGACTTGCTGAATACACATAAAATTCTTGAAAAAATTTTACAAAGATGTTATAATCTAGAATTGTAAGGGTTATCACATGAGACCCCAAAAAGATTACATTAAAGGAGAGTCAAACTATGGCTTCTAAAGATTTCCACATTGTGGCAGAAACAGGTATTCACGCACGTCCAGCAACTTTGTTAGTTCAAACTGCTAGCAAATTTGCTTCAGATATTACTCTTGAATACAAAGGTAAATCAGTAAACCTCAAATCAATCATGGGTGTTATGAGTCTTGGTGTTGGTCAAGGGGCTGATGTAACAATTACTGCAGAAGGTGCAGACGCTGATGATGCAATTGTAGCAATCGCAGAAACAATGACAAAAGAAGGATTGGCTTAACATGACAGAAATGCTAAAAGGAATTGCAGCATCTGATGGTGTTGCTGTTGCTAAGGCATATCTACTTGTTCAACCGGATTTATCATTTGAGACTGCTTCAGTCGAAGATACAAATGCAGAAGAGGCTCGTTTGGATGTAGCTCTTGAAGCTTCACAGAACGAGCTTTCTGTTATCCGTGAGAAAGCAGTAGAAAGCCTTGGAGAAGAAGCAGCTCAAGTATTTGATGCTCACTTAATGGTACTTTCTGACCCAGAAATGATTGGTCAGATTAAAGAAACAATTCGTGCAAAAAAAGTGAATGCTGAAGCAGGTCTGAAAGAAGTAACAGACATGTTCATCACTCTCTTTGAAAATATGGAAGATAACCCATACATGCAAGAACGTGCAGCAGACATTCGCGACGTGACCAAACGTGTGTTGGCTCACTTGCTTGGTGTACGCTTGCCAAACCCTGCTATGATCAATGAAGAAGTGGTTGTGATTGCTCACGACTTGACTCCTTCTGATACCGCTCAATTAGATAAAAACTTTGTTAAAGCTTTTGTAACCAACATTGGTGGACGTACAAGTCACTCAGCTATTATGGCTCGTACTCTTGAAATTGCTGCGGTTCTTGGAACAAATAACATTACCGAATTAGTAAGAGACGGTGATACAGTTGCTGTGAATGGAATTACTGGTGAGGTTATTATCAATCCAACAGAAGAACAAGTTGCAACCTTTAAAGCAGCGGGTGAAGCCTATGCAAAACAAAAATCTGAATGGGATTTACTGAAAGATGCTGAAACAGTAACAGCTGACGGAAAACATTTTGAACTGGCTGCAAACATCGGTACACCAAAAGATGTTGAAGGTGTCAACGCTAATGGCGCTGAAGCTGTCGGACTTTACCGTACTGAGTTTCTTTATATGGATTCCCAAGATTTCCCAACAGAAGATGAGCAATATGAAGCTTACAAAGCTGTTTTGGAAGGCATGAATGGTAAGCCAGTTGTTGTCCGCACAATGGATATTGGCGGAGACAAAGAGCTTCCTTACTTTGATCTTCCAAAAGAAATGAATCCATTCCTTGGATTCCGTGCGCTTCGTATTTCAATTTCGGAAACAGGAAATGCAATGTTCCGCACACAATTACGTGCACTTTTGCGTGCATCTGTTCATGGGCAATTGCGTATCATGTTCCCAATGGTTGCTTTGTTGACTGAATTCCGTGCAGCAAAGGGCATTTTGGAAGAAGAAAAAGCTAAATTGCTTGCAGAAGGTGTGGCAGTTGCGGACAATATTCAAGTTGGTATCATGATTGAAATTCCAGCGGCAGCAATGCTCGCTGACCAATTTGCAAAAGAAGTTGACTTCTTCTCAATTGGTACCAATGACTTGATTCAATACACAATGGCTGCTGATCGTATGAACGAACAAGTTTCCTATCTTTACCAACCATATAACCCATCTATCCTTCGCTTAGTGGATCGAGTGGTCAAAGCTGCTCACGCTGAAGGCAAGTGGGCTGGTATGTGTGGTGAAATGGCAGGTGACCAAACTGCTGTTCCACTTCTAGTTGGTATCGGTCTGGATGAGTTCTCAATGAGTGCAACATCTGTTCTTCGTACACGTAGCTTGATGAAGAAATTGGATACGAAGAAGATGCAAGAACTTGCTCAACGTGCTCTTACAGAATGTGCAACGATGGAAGAAGTTCTTGAACTTGAAAAAGAATATCTTGATTTTGAATAATATCGAAACGGAGACCATGGTCAATTAAGACAATTGGAATCTCAATTATTGAAAGAGGGCGTTGTTGTCCTCTTTTTTATATTGCAGATAATTTAGGTTTTCCATGCTCCTTTTCACTTCCTTTTGCTCATTTTTGCTATAATGATAATTATGAACAACTTGATTAAATCAAAATTAGAATTGTTGCCTACTAGTCCAGGTTGCTATATTCATAAAGATAAAAATGGCATTATCATCTATGTCGGAAAAGCTAAGAATCTGCGTAATCGGGTGCGCTCTTATTTTCGTGGGAGCCATGATACTAAAACGGAAGCACTGGTGTCTGAGATTGAGGATTTTGAGTTTATTGTCACGGAGTCTAATATTGAAGCCTTGCTGCTTGAAATCAATCTAATCAAGGAAAATCGGCCTAAATATAACATCATGCTTAAGGACGATAAGTCCTATCCTTTTATCAAAATCACCAATGAGATATATCCGCGACTTATTATTACACGTCAGGTTAAAAAAGATGGTGGTTTATATTTTGGCCCGTATCCTGATGTAGGTGCTGCGAATGAAATTAAGCGCCTGCTGGATCGCATTTTTCCTTTCCGCAAGTGTACCAATCCACCTGAGAAAGTTTGCTTCTACTATCATATCGGACAGTGTCGAGCTCATACTGTCTGCCATAATGATCCACATTTCTTTCAAGAGATGGCTCAAGAAGTAGCAGATTTCCTCAAAGGTCATGATAATAAGATTATTGATGAATTGAAAGGAAAAATGACTAGTGCTGCTGAAAAGATGGAATTTGAAAAAGCGGCTGAATACCGAAATTTGCTTCAAAGTATTGCGACACTTCGCACCAAGCAACGAGTGATGGCAAAGGATTTACAGAATCGGGATGTCTTTGGCTATTATGTGGACAAAGGATGGATGTGTGTACAGGTTTTCTTTGTCCGTCAAGGAAAACTCATTGAGCGAGATGTAAATATGTTTCCTTATTACAATGACCCTGACGAGGATTTTCTGACCTATATTGGTCAATTTTATCAGGAAAAATCTCATCTGATTCCCAATGAAATTTTGATTCCATCTGATATTGATGAAATAGCTGTTCAGGCTGTGGTGGATACGAAGATTCTCAAACCTCAGCGAGGAGAGAAGAAACAGCTGGTTAATTTGGCTATTAAAAATGCGCAAGTTAGTTTGCAGCAGAAGTTTGATTTGTTGGAGAAATCTGTTGAAAAAACACAGGGAGCTATTGAAAATCTAGGTCAGTTGCTCAATATTCCCACTCCAGTTCGGATTGAATCGTTTGATAATTCCAATATTATGGGAACAAGTCCTGTTTCAGCTATGGTGGTTTTTATCAATGGCAAACCCAGCAAAAAAGATTATCGCAAGTATAAGATTAAGACAGTTATCGGTCCTGATGACTATGCTAGTATGCGAGAAGTGATTAAGCGCCGTTACAGTCGGGTTATGCGAGATGGTTTAATACCGCCTGATCTTATTGTCATTGACGGTGGTCAGGGTCAAGTCAATATTGCTAAAGACGTCATTCAAAATCAATTAGGGTTAGATATTCCTATCGCTGGTTTGCAAAAAAATGACAAGCACCAGACGCATGAATTGCTCTTTGGCGATCCTTTGAAAGTGGTTGAGTTATCTCGCAATTCGCAGGAATTTTTCCTCTTACAACGCATTCAAGATGAGGTGCACCGCTTTGCCATTACCTTCCACCGCCAGCTTCGCTCAAAAAACTCCTTTTCTTCGCAACTAGATGGCATTGAAGGACTGGGGCCTAAACGCAAGCAAAATCTGATGCGACATTTTAAATCTTTGGCTAATATCAAGAAAGCTAGTGTTGATGAAATTGTCGAAGTGGGTGTACCGCGAAAAGTGGCAGAGGCAGTGCAGAGAAAATTGAGAGAGTCTAGAGATAAAAAAGAATAACAACAACTAGGTCTTAAATCTTATGAATTAAGGTGAAAGCGTTCGTTTTCTCATAAAACCCCTGCAAGCTCTTCCAATTTATGGTAAAATGAAATGAGTATAATAAGAAAAGGAAAGTCCTTATGAAATTTCTTGAATTAAATAAAAAGCGTCATGCAACTAAGCATTTCAATGATAAAGCAGTTGATCCGAAAGATGTGCGGACGGCGATTGAAATTGCAACTTTAGCGCCAAGTGCTCATAATAGCCAGCCTTGGAAATTTGTAGTTGTGCGTGAGAAAAATGCAGAGTTGGCTGAGATTGCTTTCGGTGCAAACAAAGACCGAATCATAGAAGCACCTGTGACGATTGCTCTTTTTACAGATACAGACTTAGTTAAACGCGCTCGGAAAATTGCTCGTGTGGCTGGGGTCAATAATATGTCCGATGAATTGTTGCAATATTATATGCAAAATTTACCGGTTGAATATGGGCATTATTCTGAGCAGCAAAAAAGCGATTATTTGGCTTTAAATGCTGGTTTGGTGGCAATGAATCTTGTTTTAGCATTGACTGACCAAGGAATTGGTTCCAATGTTATCCTTGGATTTGATAAGTCGAAAGTCAATCAAGTGCTAGATATTGATGAACGCTTCCGTCCAGAACTTTTAATTACCGTTGGTTACACAGACGACAAACTGGAGCCAAGTTATCGTTTGCCAGTGGATGAGATTATTGAAAAACGTTGATAGAAAGGAATCTGATTTTATGACGATTGATTTTAAAGCAGAAGTTGAAAAACGTCGCGATGCTCTGTTGAATGACTTGTTTAGCCTTTTGGAAATTAACTCTGAGCGAGATGACACGAAAGCAGATAAAGAACATCCTTTTGGGCCTGGACCTGTTAAGGCTTTGGAAAAATTCTTAGAATTAGCTGCGCGTGATGGCTATCCAACGAAAAATGTTGACAATTATGCAGGGCATTTTGAATATGGCGAAGGAAAAGAAGTGCTTGGAATTTTTGCGCATATGGATGTTGTGCCGGCTGGAAGTGGCTGGGATACAGATCCCTATACGCCAACTATCAAGGATGGTAAATTATTTGCGCGTGGTGCGAGCGATGACAAAGGGCCGACGATGGCTTGCTATTATGGACTGAAAATTATCAAAGAATTAGGCTTGCCGACATCTAAGAAGGTTCGTTTTGTAGTTGGTACAGATGAGGAATCCGGCTGGGCTGATATGGACTATTATTTCAAACACGTTGGTCTGCCAGAGCCAGATTTTGGCTTTTCGCCAGATGCAGAATTTCCGATTATCAATGGTGAAAAAGGCAACATCACCGAATATCTTCATTTTGCAGGGGAAAATGGCGGAGCTGCGCGCTTGCATAGCTTTACTGGCGGACTTCGTGAAAATATGGTTCCTGAATCTGCAACAGCAGTGGTATCAGGAAATGTGCCAAATCTTGAAGATAAATTAGATGAATTTGCAAAAGAACACGGACTTCGATTTGAATACCAAGAATTACCGAGTGGTCAAATAACAATTACGATTGTTGGGAAATCCGCTCACGGAGCATCTCCACAATCCGGTGTCAATGGCGCGACTTATCTGGCGAAATTCTTGACCCAGTTTGATTTTGCAGATTCTGCTAAAGACTATCTTGAAGTGGCTGGGAACATTCTTTTAGAAGACCATGCAGGAAAAGCTTTAAAAGTGGATTATATAGATGAAAAAATGGGTGCTCTTTCTATGAATGCTGGGGTTTTCCGCTTCGATGAAGCAAGCAACGACAACACCATTGCTCTTAATTTCCGTTATCCACAAGGAACCAATCCAGAAATGATCAAATCTAAATTGGAAAACTTGTCAGTAGAAAAGGTGACATTGTCCGAGCACGAGCATGTTCCCCACTATGTTCCAATGGAAGATCCGCTTGTGAAGACACTTTTAGATGTGTATGAAAAGCAAACAGGTCTGAAAGGTTATGAGCAAATCATTGGTGGAGGAACGTTTGGTCGTCTCTTGAAACGCGGTGTTGCTTATGGTGCCATGTTCCCAGGCTATACAGATACCATGCACCAAGCAAATGAATTTATAGATGTAGAAGATCTTTTCCGTGCAGCAGCTATTTATGCTGAAGCAATTTATGAACTGATTAAATAAAACAGGTAAACTCAGCTAGAAATAGTTGAGTTTCTTTCAAAGAAAGAGAACAATTATGATTTACACAATTACGAGTGCGACAGGTCAATTGGGGCAAAAGGTTGTTGCTGAGGCACGAAAACATTTAAATTCTAATGAAATTCGGCTATCTGTTCGAAGTCCCAAAAAAGCAAGTCAATATGTAACAGCAGGGATTGATGTTAGAGCAGCTGATTATTTAGATATGGATTCTATGGTCGAGGCTTGGCGTGGAACGGATGTTTTGATTTACATTCCAAGTATTTCCCATCCAAGCATTGTGCGTGTGCTAGAATTTGAAAATTCGGTCATTACAGCAGAAAGAGCTGGAGTTAAGCACTTTATCTTTGTTGGATTTTTCGCCGATCAAGTCAATAGTCCATTTCACATGGCAGCTTTCTTTGCATATGCCAATACTCGTCTAGCGTCGGCTGGATTTTCTTACAGCATTATCAAAAATGCTATGTATGCTGATCCATTGGTGCCTTATTTACCTGAGTTAATAGAGCGCAAGGCTGTTATTTATCCAATGGGCAATGCCAAAATGAGCTTTGTTTCGCGGGAAGATAGTGCAGAAGCTATTGTCAAACTGGCTATGTTACCTGCCTTACAGGGAAAGACGTATGTTTTGACTCAAGAACGCAATTACACAATGTTGGAGCTGGCTAATCTTTTGTCCGAGGTTTCTGGTCACGAGATTGGCTACTAACCAGTGACGGTTGAGGAATTTGCTGCTCTGTATGATCAGCCTAAAGGTTTCGGTGTTGTGCTGGCTTCCCTTTACCAAGCTGGAAGTCAAGGCTGTTTGGACATTGTGACAGATGATTTTCGGACGATCACAGGACGGCAGACAGCTGATTTGAAAACTTATATGAAGAAGAATTATCAAAAATAGAGGCAAGAAATGGAAACGCTAGAAGACATTAAGAAAGCTATTATGGCTGATTCACAAAATCAAGCATATACAAAGCGAGGAATTGAGCCGCTTTTTGCAGCGCCTAAAACGGCACGTATCAATATTGTAGGTCAAGCACCGGGCATCAAAGCGCAGGAAACGCGCTTGTACTGGAATGATAAGAGCGGTGATCGCTTGCGTGAATGGATGGGTGTTGATTATGATACTTTTTATCATTCAGGTTATTTTGCTGCGATTCCAATGGACTTTTACTTTCCAGGTCATGGAAAATCAGGAGATTTGCCACCTCGCAAGGGTTTTGCTGAAAAATGGCATCAACAGATTTTAGAATTGTTACCAGATCTGGAATTAACTATTCTTATTGGCCAATATGCTCAGAAGTATTATCTTCATCAAAAGGGAACTGTAAAGTTAACCGATACGGTAAAACATTATCAAGATTATTTGCCAGAATATTTCCCACTTGTTCACCCATCTCCACGAAATCAAATCTGGCTGGCCAAGAATCCTTGGTTTGCAGAGCAAGTGATACCAGATTTGCAGGCGAAGGTTCAACAGATTATTTCAAGATGAGCACTTGCTCATCTTTTTTTTGAAACCAAATCTTTGACAAAAAAGGTTCGATATAGTATTATAAATAAACTTCTATATCGTATGTTTTAGAAAGAAGAAAAATGGGTAAAAAAGTAGTCAATAGTGGATTTTACATTGGGAAAATTCATCGTTTATCTAATCGATTAATGAATCATATTTTGTTAGAACGAGGGATTCAAGCTTTTAATGGAGAACAGGGACGTATTTTACACGCGCTTTGGCAAAAAGATTATCAAAGCCAAACCGAACTGTCAGAGCAGACCGGTTTGACGTTGAACACTCTAACCAAAATGATTGACCGAATGATTCGCATGAAGCTTGTGGAACGGTGTTCTCATGAAAAAGATAAGCGGAAAAAGATGATTTGTCTGACAGATTATGCAAAAGGATTAAAAGCAGAATATGATGCAATTTCTGATGAAATCATTGAAATCTTTTACAGTGGTTTTTCTGATCTGGAAATCAGTGAATTTGAGATTTATTTAGAGCGTATTTTAGTAAATTTAAGCCAATCAAGAAAGGATGAAGCATGAACGAGTTAATCAAATTAGTCACCAATCAATGGCAGTTTCTGTTAGGTCTTATCTGGGATCATGTCTGGATATCGGGTTTGTCTATCTTACTTGCTTTAATTTTGGGAGTTGGGCTTGGAATTTTCATCAGTTTCAAAAAAAGCTGGGCTGGTGTCGTTATCGGAATAGTGAATATTCTTTATACAATTCCCTCTATTGCCCTTTTAGGGATTTTGATTTCAATTACAGGAATTGGTAACAAGACAGCAATTGTAGCTTTAACCTTGTATGCACTGTTACCCATGGTACGGAGCACTTATACAGGGATTACAGGTGTTGATCCGCTTCTCGTTGAAGCAGCAGAAGGAATGGGTTCTACTCGCAATCAGATTTTAACCAAAGTGCAATTGCCGCTTGCCTTTCCGGTCATGATGGCAGGTTTTCGAAATATGGTGACGATGACCATTGCGCTAGCCGGGATTGCTTCTTTCGTTGGTGCTGGTGGTCTGGGGCTTGCAATCTATCGTGGAATTACCACTAATAATCAAACCTTGACCTTAGTCGGAAGTGTTTTAGTAGCTTTGTTGGCACTAGCCTTTGATTTTCTCCTTTCTTTGGTCGAAAAATCAATCTTAAACCATAAAAAAGTATCCAAAAAATGGTTGGTTGTTTTAGGTTTCATAACTTTTTTGACAGCAGGAATAATAGCGTTTTTCCAAATGAATCCAATGGGTGGAACGGTCAAAATTGCGACCAAGCCACAGACAGAAAACTATATCTTAGGGGAAATGCAAAAGCAAGTTATTGAAGAATACACCAATCTGAAGGTCAAAATGACCAAAGGTGTTGGTGGTGGTACCTCAAATATTCATCCAGCAATGGTTAAAGGTGAATTTGATATTTATGCTGAATACACCGGTACAATCTGGGAAGTTATTCTCAAAAAATCAGGCTCGTATGATGAAAGTCAATTTAAGACGCTTGAAAGTCAATACCGCAAGAAATATCAACTTGCATGGGCAAATACATTTGGCTTTAATAACACATATGGCTTAGCCGTTCGCAAGGATGTAGCAGAAAAATACAATATTAAAACCTTTAGTGATTTAGCCAAAGCTAGTCCTAATTTAACTTTTGGTGCAGAGTATGACTTTTTTGGTCGTGAAGACGGTTTTGCACGTTTGCAATCTACCTATGGTATGAAGTTCAAATCTCAAGTAGATATGGATAGCGGATTGAAATATCAGGCTATTAAATCCGGAAAAGTTGATGCGATTGATATTTTTACTACAGATGGACAGCTTTATGGTGCCAATCTAGTGGTTTTGAAAGATGATAAAAAAATCTATCCTTCTTATCAGGCAGGAACAGTTGTTCGAGAAGCCACTCTAAAAAAATACCCACAATTGAAAAAAGCATTGGCAAAATTAGACGGTATTTTAACGGATAGTAAAATGGCAGAATTGAACCACAAAGTAGAAAACGACAAAGAAGAGCCTGCTAAAGTTGCTCATGACTATCTTGTAGAGAAAGGGATTTTGAAGAAATGATTGAATATAAAAATGTCAACAAATCATATGGAAATCAAGACATTATCAAAAATCTAAATCTAAAGATTGAAGATGGCACTTTTCTGACAGTTGTGGGGACTTCTGGTTCGGGCAAAACGACATTGTTAAAGATGATAAATGGTTTGGTCAAGCCGAATCAAGGGCAAATCCTTATCAATGGTCAAGATGTGCAGGACACGGATTTGATTGAATTGCGGCGAAACATCGGTTATTCGATTCAAGGAAATGGGCTTTTTCCGCATTTGACAGTTGCCGAGAATATCGCTTATGTGTTGAATTTGCAAAAGAAAAATCAAGTGGAAATAGAGAAAGTTGTAGATGAAAAGTTAGCCATGCTTGGTTTGGATACCCAGCTAAAAAATCGCTATCCAGCAGCTTTGTCTGGTGGACAGGCGCAACGAGTGGGGATTGCACGTGCATTAGCTGCAACTCCTAATATTTTGCTAATGGATGAGCCGTTTGGAGCAGTGGATGCTATTACGCGCTATCAGTTACAGCGTGAATTAAAGTTACTGCATGCAGAAACCGGAATTACAGTTGTGTTTATCACACACGATATAGCAGAAGCTTTGAAACTAGGTACGAAAATCCTCGTTTTAGATAAGGGAGAAATCCAGCAATATGGCACGCCGCAGGAAATAAAAATGCAGCCTGCAAATGATTTTGTCAGAAAACTACTAGAATTAGCAAGCTAAGGAGAAGTTCTATGAATCAAAAAATGAAAGCCATGGTGATTTATGATCCTGGTGGTCCAGAAAAATTTGTTCTAGAAGAACGAGCCATCCCGAATGTAAAAGCAGGCTGGACTCTAGTCAAGATTAAAGGTTTTGGTATCAATCATTCAGAAATTGTCACTCGGAAAGGTCTATCTCCAACTGTTCAATTCCCTCGTATTTTAGGAATTGAGTGTGTAGGACAAGTAGTTGAAACGACAAGGAGAGATTTGCAAGAAGGGCAAAAAATTGTTTCCATCATGGGTGAAATGGGACGTGCCTTTGACGGTTCTTATGCTGAATATGCTCTACTTCCAAATGAGCAGATTTATCCCGTAGATAGCCAATTACCTTGGTCTGAGTTAGCAACAGTACCAGAGACCTATTATACCGCTTTTGGCTCCTTCAAAAATCTGCAGATAAAAGAAGGAGATTCAATCTTAGTCCGAGCTGCGACAAGTGGCGTTGGATTAGCTTTCTTAAAATTGGTAAAGGCGCAATTCCCACAGAATCGTGTAGTTGGCACAGTTCGTTCTCTCGCTAAAAAAGATTTGCTTCAATATCTAGGTTTTGATGAGATTATTTTAGATGAAAAAGGAGTTTTGCAAACTGAGGAAAAGTTTGATAAAATCCTTGAATTAGTCGGTCCGGCTACTCTAAAAAATTCATTTGACCATATTCAAAGTGCAGGAATTATCTGTAACACTGGTCAATTAGGTAGCAAATGGTATATAGAGGAGTTTGACCCAATCGTAGAAATAAAAAATAATAGTTTTTTGACGAGCTTTTATTCAGGCAATGTGAGCCAGCAGCTTATTGATGAACTTTTTAGCTATATTGATGCTTACCAAATAAATGTATCTCCTCAACGAGTCTTTTCATTAGAGCAAATCCCAGCAGCCCATTCTTATATCGAAAGTTAAGTGGGATTTGGTAAAATGGTCGTCTTAAATGATTAACTAGAAAAATTAAAAGTGTGCAAATTGCATGCTTTTTTGAATTGACAGACAGTATATCTACGCTTATAATGAAAATTAGAAAATTCTATAAATGAGGCAATACAGATGAAAAAAAGGATTGGGATTTTATTAGTAGCGAGTTTGTTTCTTTTGACAGCTTGTGGGGGAAAGAAAACGAATGTGGAAACGAAACAAGAAGGAAAAGCAACGTCTGCAAAAGTTGCGTCCTCTGAGCTAGCAAAGAAAAAAGCAAAAGTTCATTATAATGGTTCTTACTATAGTGTAAAAGGAAAATACGATGAAATTGTTATCGCAAATAAACATTATCCATTATCTTCAGATTATAACCCCGGTGAAAATCCTACTGCTAAAGCAAAATTGTTGGAATTGATTACTGCTATGCAGCGCGAAGGCTATCCTATCAGTCATCAATATAGCGGTTTCCGTAGTTATCAAACGCAGGTTACTCTTTATCAAAATTATGTCAATCAAGACGGGAAAGAAGCAGCAGATCGTTATTCTGCCCGACCTGGCTATAGTGAACACCAAACAGGCTTGGCATTTGACTTGATTGGCACAGACGGAAATCTAGTAACAGAAGAAAAGGCAAGTCGATGGCTTTTGAAACATGCAGCCGAATATGGTTTTGTCGTGCGCTATCTAAATGGTAAAGAAGACAAAACTGGATATATGCCAGAGCAATGGCATCTCCGCTATGTTGGAAAAGAAGCAAAAGCGATTGCAGATTCAGGACTATCTTTAGAAGAATATTACGGTTTTTCCGGGGGAGATTATAAGGATTAAAGTTGAACACAAGGAGACAATACACATGAAAATTTACACAATGAACCCTACTATTGATGTCGTGGAAACACCTGTTGAAGAAACTAACCGCATCATCCGTCATCCTCACTTAGAAGAAGGAAAAATAATTCCTGGACACAAGGCTGATGCTTTGGTGACTGTTGTCTGTCTAGAGGGAAAGGTTGATTTTACAGCATCTGGTCAAACCGTTCAACTTGTTCCCGGAAGTTTTTTAACCATGGAACCCAATGAACTTCATAGTTTATATGGTGTGAAAGATAGCCATGTATTGGTTATTCAGCAATTAAAATACTGAATGTGAAAAAAGGTAAAAACTTGGAAGTCATACTGTCGTAGATTCCAAGTTTTGTTGATTATATAAAAAACCTTTCCCAAAATTGGAAAAGGCTTATTATCAACATTTTTTGTAATGTAAATACGATTTTTATTTGAGACCGTATTTTTTGTTGAAACGATCCACACGTCCATCTGCTTGAGTGAATTTTTGACGTCCAGTATAGAATGGATGTGAGTCTGATGAAATTTCCACACGGATCAAAGGATAAGTGTTTCCATCTTCCCATTCAACAGTTTCGCTAGAATACTTAGTAGAACCACTAAGGAATTTGTAGCCGGTTGAAGTATCCATAAAGACAACAGGACGGTATTCAGGATGAATATCTTTTCTCATTTTTAAAAATTTCCTTTCTGCCATGGTCTCTCTGCGAGCCATAGATTCGTTACTTTGATAGTTTACCAAATTCTAGCGGATTTGACAAGTCTTTTCTACCAAATTATTTCCTTTTTGCCAATTCTTTCAATTCTTGATAAACTTCTTCGATTTCTTCTTTGGAGTAAGCATTGGCACCACTGGCAAGAGGATGACCGCCTCCGTCGTGTTTTTTAGCTACTTCATTGATCGGGATAAATTTACTCCGTAGTCGAACGCGGTAATTGCCATTTTCTTGCTCAACAAAAATTCCCCATAATTCAACACTGTCAATACGCCCTGGAGCTGAAACGATAGCGGAAGTATCAGCATCTGTTAAATGATTGGCTTTGAGAAGTTCCTGAGTTAAAATGACACGAGCTGCACCATTTTCATCGACTTCTAAATGGTCATAAACATAGCCTTGAAGTTTAGCGATTTGATAGCTGAAAGAGTCCATTTTTCGAGCCAAAGCAGCAAAATCAAAGGGATACTCGCGAAGTTTACTTGCGACAGCCATTGTGCGGGCAGTTGTGGCAGGATATAGGAAACGTCCTGTATCACCGACAATTCCAGCATAAAGCAATTTAGCAGAATAATCATCTAGTTTGAGTTTATTTTCCAATGCAAAGAGAGCAATTAACTCACTAGCACTACTAGAGCTAGTATCTACCCAAGAAATGTCCCCGTAAATATCATCGTTTGGATGATGATCAATTTTGATGAGAAAATCTCCTTTGTTGTACCGTTCGTCATCAATCCGAGCAGTATTTGCTGTATCACAAACAATAACTAAAGCATGTTTGTAATCATCATCTGAAACATCATCCATTTTAGCCATCCAAGCAAGAGTAGGTTCAGTCTTTCCTGCTACTTTAATCTTTTTCTCAGGGAAATTGACTTGAAGTAATTTTTTCAAACCGACTTGACTTCCTAAGGCATCAGGATCAGGTCGCATGTGACGATGAATGATGATTGTATCATATTCTTTAATTTTATGTAAAATTTGCTTAAAAATTTCCATATGATAACCTCCGCTCTACCTTTTATTCATTGTATCATAAGATGATTATTTTAAAAAGTAAAAGGGAAAAGTAGGGGAACTTTAAGATATTTGAAGTGAAACAATTTGTTCAATGTGTTATAATAAACTGATAGAATTTTTTTGGAGGAAATTATGGCTTTAGCAAAAATTGTATTTGCGAGTATGACAGGAAATACAGAAGAAATCGCAGATATTGTAGCTGATAAATTAAAAGAACTTGGTTTAGAAGTAGATATTGATGAATGCACAACGGTTGATGCAGAGGAATTGCTAGAAGCAGACATCGCAATCGTTGCTTCTTACACATACGGTGACGGCGAGTTGCCTGATGAAATTGTTGATTTTTATGAAGATTTAGCTAGTCTTGACTTGACCGGAAAGATTTATGGTGTTGTCGGATCGGGCGATACATTCTATGATGAGTTCTGTAAGGCCGTAGATGACTTTGATCGTGCTTTTGCGGCAACAGGTGCTGAAAAAGGCGCTGAAAATGTCAAAGTCGATCTATCAGCAGAAGATGAAGATATTGAAAATCTGGAGAAATTCGCTGAAGCATTAGCCGAAAAAGTACGGTAATCATGTAAGAAGGCTGGGAAATTTTCCTAGCCTTTTTTAGCTTAATTTATTCGATTTTAGGCATATATTCTGACATTTCTAATATAGAATAGTATAATAAGAGAAGAGAATTTGTATCAATGGGAGGAATGAGATGACGAAAGAACGAGATTATACCTTTGGATTTCATGACGATGTGAAACCTTTGTTCTCAACAGGCAAAGGTCTGACAGAAGAGGTTGTTCGTGAAATTTCTGAAATTAAAAATGAGCCACAATGGATGTTGGATTATCGCTTGCGTTCTTTAGAATTATTCCATAAATTGCCCATGCCTGATTTTGGACCAGATTTATCCGGCATACGATTTGATGATATTGTCTATTATCAAAAATTAAGTGGGGATCGGGCTAGAAGTTGGGATGAGGTACCAGATGAAATAAAGAAAACCTTTGAGCGTCTGGGGATTCCTGAAGCAGAGCGTCAATTTTTGTCAGGGGCTGTTGCTCAGTATGAATCTGAAGTGGTCTATCACAACATGAAAGAAGAATTTGCCAAGCAAGGCATTATCTTTACCGATACTGACACGGCAGTACAAGAATATCCGGATTTGGTAAAAAAATACTTTGGAACAGTCATTTCTAATGCAGAGCACAAGTTTTCCGCTTTGAACAGTGCTGTTTGGTCAGGTGGCACATTTATCTATGTTCCTAAAAATGTTCAATGTCAGGTGCCAGTTCAGACCTATTTCCGTATCAATGGAGAGAATGCCGGTCAGTTTGAACGCTCGCTCATTATCGTAGAAGAGGGTGGCTCTATTCAATACATTGAAGGTTGCACAGCGCCGACTTATACGACCAATAGTCTTCATGCTGCAAATGTGGAAATTATTGTCAAAAAAGATGCTTTTTTCCGCTATACAACGATTCAAAACTGGTCAGACAACGTTTATAATCTGGTGACAGAGCGTGGAACGGTTGAAGAAGGCGGTACTTTGGAATGGATTGACGGAAATCTGGGCAGCAAGGTCAATATGAAATATCCTTGTAGCATTTTGAATGGCCGCAATGCAAGAACTTCAGTCCTTTCCATGTCCTTTGCTAATTATGGTCAGCATTTGGATGCGGGTTGTAAAGTCTATCACAATGCGCCAAAGACTTCTAGCACATTGATTTCCAAGTCTGTTGCCAAAGACGGTGGTAAGACGGATTACCGTGGTCAAGTCCGTTTTGGCAAGAACAGTGCTGGTTCAAAGTCTCACATTGAGTGCGACACGATTCTTATGGATGGTGAATCCAGCTCAGATACCATTCCATTTAATGAAATTCACAATTCAAATGTTGCACTTGAACACGAAGCTAAGGTTTCTAAGGTTTCAGAGGATCAGCTTTATTACCTTATGAGCCGCGGTATTAGCGAAGAAGAAGCAACTGCTATGATTATCAATGGCTTTATGGAACCAATCACCAAAGAACTCCCAATGGAGTATGCAGTCGAACTTAATCAGCTCATCAATATGAGTATGGAAGGCTCTGTAGGATAAAAGTAAAAACAGTCGTGAGGCTGTTTTTTTGAAACAAGAGAAAGAAAAAAGCACCGAATCGGTGCACGCTTTTGCAAGCTTGAGTACGGACAAAGCCTTATTTTAACTTGCTGTGCTGTTTCGAATGGTTCCAAAACACAATACACTTTAATCATAGGACTTGCAAAATTTTTCAATCGTGCTATAATATTTTTTAGAGACATATCGCTGACTGGAATCTTTTAGAGAGCGCGTGGAGCTGAAAATCGCGCAGAGAAAGGCAGTTGAGACTACTCTGTTAGCTTTTATGCAAACATAAAACGGTGGCTACGTTAGAGCCAATCAGAGGTGTCAACAAACTTTTTTGTTGTACATGAATGAAGGTGGAACCACGTTGCGACGTCCTTTTCGGGATGTCGTTTTTTTTTATTTTGTTGAAGGGAGGAAAAGTTATGCTATATATGATTGGCTGATCACCCTGCAGCGGGAAATCAACGCTCGCTTCCCTTCTTGCTCGGAAGTACGATTTGCTTCATATCAAGCTGGATGATTTGGTAGATGAGATGATAGCTCAAGCAAGAGAGGACTTAAAGCCGATTTCCCTTCTGAGACAGGACAGAAATCCGGAACAAATCTGGATGAGAAATCCAGAAGAGATGGCAGATGAAGAATGGCGTTTTTATGAAGAGATTTTTCCTTATGTGACATCTTACTTGATAAAAAATCAAGACAAAGCCCTCTTGGTGGAGGGAGCAGGGCTTCTGCCTCACCTGATAAAAAGTCTTGAAGAACCAGCGGTTTCCTATCTATGCTTGACTCCGACAGTTGATTTTCAGAAAAAGCATTATAAGCAGAGAGAATGGGTTCCTTATGTTTTAGAGGGAACTTCCAATCCTGAGCAAGCTTTTGAAAACTGGATGCAGCGTGACATTCTTTTTGCCCAAATGGTGCGGAAGGAAGCTCAGAAATTAGGCTATCCCAGTCTCATGACAGACGGCAGTCAATCAATCGGAAAAGGAGACTGCTGAAGAGATTGCCAGGCGCTTAAAATTGCCCAATACAAATAAATAGATATTAAAGGAGAAAACTATGATTAAGATTACTTTCCCAGACGGCGCTGTTCGTGAATACGAAAGCGGCAGCACAACATTTGATATTGCTCAGTCTATCAGCAATTCCTTGGCAAAGAAAGCCTTGGCTGGTAAATTCAACGGCAAACTCATCGATACCACTCGTCCTATTACAGAAGACGGTAGCATCGAAATTGTGACACCTGACCACGAAGACGCCCTGCCTATCTTGCGCCATTCGGCTGCTCATCTCTTTGCCCAAGCTGCTCGTCGTCTCTTCCCAGACATTCACTTGGGTGTCGGTCCAGCTATTCAGGACGGATTTTACTATGATACAGACAATACCGCAGGACAAATTTCCAACGAAGACTTGCCTCGTATCGAAGAAGAAATGAAGAAGATTGTCAAGGAGAATTTCCCGTCAATTCGCGAAGAAGTGACAAAAGATCAAGCGCGAGAAATTTTCAAGAAAGATCCTTACAAGTTGGAATTGATTGAGGAGCATTCAGAAGATGAAGGTGGTTTGACAATCTACCGTCAAGGTGAATATGTGGATCTCTGTTGTGGACCTCATGTCCCGTCAACTGGACGTATTCAAATTTTCCATTTGTTAAATGTAGCGGGTGCTTACTGGCGTGGAAATAGCGATAATGCTATGATGCAACGGATTTATGGTACAGCTTGGTTTGATAAGAAAGATTTGAAAAACTATCTTCAAATGCGTGAAGAAGCGAAGGAACGTGACCACCGTAAGCTCGGTAAAGAGTTGGATCTTTTCATGATTTCTCCTGAAGTTGGGCAAGGTCTTCCATTCTGGCTTCCAGATGGTGCGACTATTCGTCGTATCGTAGAGCGCTATATTACAGACCGCGAAGTCAATGACGGCTACCAACACGTGTATACGCCACCGCTTGCAAGTGTGGATTTATACAAAACTTCTGGTCACTGGGAACATTACCAAGAAGATATGTTCCCGCCAATGGATATGGGAGACGGTGAACAATTTGTTCTTCGTCCGATGAATTGCCCACACCATATTGAGGTTTATAAAAACCATGTTCATTCTTATCGTGAGTTACCTATTCGTATTGCGGAACTTGGTATGATGCATCGCTTTGAAAAATCAGGTGCACTTTCAGGACTCCAACGTGTTCGTGAAATGACCCTAAACGATTCTCACTTATTTGTCATGCCAGAGCAAATTCAAGAAGAATTTAAACATGTGCTGGATTTGATGATTGACGTTTACAAAGACTTTAATATCACAGATTATCGTTTCCGTCTGTCTTATCGTGACCCGAATGACAAACATAAATATTTTGATAATGATGAAATGTGGGAAAATGCTCAACGCATGTTAAAAGGAGCAATGGATGACTTAGGTTTGGACTACTTTGAGGCAGAAGGCGAAGCTGCTTTCTACGGTCCTAAATTGGATGTCCAAGTAAAAACGGCTCTTGGAAATGAAGAAACCCTTTCCACTATTCAATTGGACTTCTTGCTACCAGAACGTTTCGACCTTCATTATGTTGGAGCAGACGGTGAAGAGCATCGTCCAGTCATGATTCACCGTGGTATTGTGTCTACTATGGAGCGCTTTATTGCTTACTTGATTGAAACATACAAAGGTGCTTTCCCAACTTGGCTTGCTCCTCATCAAGTGACGGTCATTCCAATTTCTAATGAAGCGCATGCTGATTACGCTTGGAAAGTAGCGAAAGAACTGCGCAATCGTGGTGTCCGTGTGGATGTCGATGAACGCAATGAAAAAATGCAATACAAGATTCGTCAAAGTCAAACTCATAAAGTTCCTTATCAATTGATTGTAGGGGACAAGGAACAAGCAGATGGTACGGTGAATGTCCGTCGTTATGGCAGCAAACAAACGCATACAGAAACACTTGCAGAATTTGTAGACCATATTTTGGCTGATATTGCTAGAAAATCACGCATAGATGATAAGGACAACTAAGCTAAAAAGTAGATGATAGGATGCAATGATGACACAGATGCATATAAAAATGTGCAATAGAGAATTATACCATATATTCTGTCATCTCACTTTACAATCTTTCAATTTCTGAGCTTAAGCTAGAAAAGATATAAATCAAAAACTCTATTTCTAAAAGGAATTTTCCCGATTAGAAATAGAGTTTTTTAGTTTATCATTGCCAAGCGTCATAATCAAATGTTTGTAAAATCGTATTCGTCATTTCTTCAGGTGTTTCTTTAGTGCCACTTGAAATCCAAAGTGAGATAATGCCCTCTACACTAGATAGAAAAACTTCAAGCGCATATTTTTCAGAAATAGTGAAATTTTCTTTTAAAAAGTGTTCGGTTTGAACTTTGTGCTGATCGTTCGTTAAAATACTAAGCATAAATTCACGGATTGTTTCACGGAAATTGAGGTAATGACTTTGAGAAACAGCATAAATCAGGTCATGGTTTTGTTGGAGATAGCTTAGATTTGTAATGATTGTTTGTAGTTTTTTCAAAATTTTTACGTAATTGGGTAATAATTTCTTCTTTTAGTGTTTCAATTAGGTCGAATTTATCAAGATAATGAAGGTAGAAAGTTCCACGGTTGATACCTGCTCGTTGACAGAGTTTACTAACGGAAATTGTTTCAAATTTTTCTTCTAACAAGAGCTGAATGAGGGCTTCTCTGATATGCTGCTTGGTTGCTGTTTGTCGATTTTGTACCATAATACTCCTTAAATGAACACTCTGTTGATAATTGATGATTGCCTTTATGTTAAGTCTATTTTATAATAAAGATAGGATTCAATCAACAGCTTGTTTATTTAATTGGACATGGAAACTGAAAGAGGAAAAGGCGATGGCTTATATTGAAATGAAGCATAGTTACAAGCGGTATCAAATGGGAGACACAGAAATTATTGCCAACAATGATATCTCTTTTGACATCGAAAAAGGAGAATTGGTCATCATTCTTGGAGCTTCTGGTGCTGGAAAATCGACGATTCTGAACATTCTTGGTGGAATGGATAGTAATGACGAGGGAGATGTGCTGATTGATGGGCAAAATATAGCGCATTACAACGCTTATCAACTGACAGACTATCGGAGAAATGATGTTGGTTTTGTATTTCAATTTTATAATTTAGTTCCCAATCTGACGGCGCTAGAGAATGTTGAGCTGGCTTCAGAAATTGTTCAAGATGCGCAGGATGCAGCAGAGGCGTTAGCAGCAGTTGGGCTAGGAAATCGACTGCATAATTTTCCTACTCAATTATCTGGTGGTGAGCAGCAACGTGTTTCCATTGCGCGTGCCGTGGCAAAAAATCCTAAAATTTTGCTTTGTGATGAACCAACAGGTGCGCTAGATTATAAAACAGGTAAGCAAGTGCTGCAAATTCTTCAAGATATGTCACGCAAACAGAGAGCAACAGTGATTATCGTGACTCACAATGGTGCGTTAGCTCCGATTGCAGACCGCGTGATTCGTATGCATGATGCACGGATTCAGTCCGTCACTTTGAATGAACATCCTCAAGATATTGCAAGTCTAGAGTATTAGTGAGGAGTGGTGATATGAAAAAATCCATTCTAAATAAAGACATCTGGCTCTCTTTTCGTCAGTCCAAAGGACGCTTTCTGTCCATTATGTTTTTGATGATGTTAGGTTCTTTTGCGCTAGTGGGCCTGAAAGCAGCCAGTCCAGACATTGAAAATTCAGCCAATCGTTATCTTTCACAGATGAAAATGATGGATTTGGCAGTGATGTCAGATTATGGTATCAGCAAAGCTGACCAAAAAGAACTGAATGCAGTTCCAAATGCACAGGTAGAATATGGTTATTTTACAGATACGGTGGTTGGAGATAGCTCAACTTCTGTTCGAGTTTTTTCTCAGACAACTAATATTTCTAAGTTCAAGCTTGTCTCAGGTCATTTTCCAAGCAAGGAAAATCAAGTGGCTTTGGCTAGTTTTTATCAAGGAAAGTACAAGATTGGCGATAGCATTACTTTAAACGAGGAAGGAACCAATAAGTATGCTTTGAGACGGCATACCTTTACAGTGACAGGATTTGTCAATTCAAGTGAATTGGCTTCAACTATTTCTCTTGGCAGTTCTAACTCAGGGAGTGGTACCTTGTCTGCTTATGCAGTGGTGACGCTCAAAACGTTTCAAAGTCCAGTCTATACGGTCGCTCGTTTGAGATATAACAATTTAAAAACACTCAACTCCTTTGGAGATTCCTATAGAAAAAAGGTAAAACGGCATGAAGATGAGTTAGAAAAGCTACTGGCTGATAATGGAAAAAAACGTTTATCAGAGATAAAAGCCCAAGCACAGGCAAAAATTGCGGACGGAGAAGCAAAAATTCAAACTTCTCAACAAGCATTGGCAGATGCCCAGCAGCAACTAAGGAATGCGCAGGATCAAATTGATCAAAAAAGAGCAGATTTAGAGCTTGCTCAAGGTCAACTAACTGAAAAAGAAAACTTGCTTGCACAGGGCGCAGCTCAAATTGCACAGGCTGAGCAGACTTTGGAAAATACGAAAGAAAAATTAGATACAGCCGCCGCTCAACTGTCTTCAGGTTGGGCACAATTGAATCAAACGAAAACCCAATTAGATCAGGCAGCTAGTCAATTATCTGCTGCAAAAGAAAATGTAACAAATGCTCAAGCTACATTAGCTACAGCGCAGGCAGAATTGGAAAAAGGTCAAATGCAACTTGCAGCTGCAAAAACTAATTTGCAGACCAAAATAGCTGCGCTACAAGCACAAGGAATTGATCCAGCAACAGTGCCTGAAATTGTGGCAGCACAAACTCAACTAGCACAAGAAGAAGCAAAATTAAATCTTGCTCGTACAGAATTAGAGAAAAAGCAGGCTGAATTTCAAACTGGACTGTCGCAGTACAAAAGCCAAGAAGCGCTTTATAAAGCAGGACTTGCCCAATACCAATCTGCAGCTGAGGCATTGAATGCGAAACAAGCTGAATATGACGCAGGCTTAGCTCAATATCAAAGTGGTCAGGCAACCTTAAGAAATAAACAAACCGAGTACCAAGCAGGTCAAGCCCAATTGGCGCAAGCAAAACAACAAATCGCAGACGGTCAGGCGCAATTGGACCAAGCTCAGGCAACATTGAACGATAAAAAAACTGAATACGAAAAGCAAAAGAAAGATGCTGAAACAAAAATAAAAAATGGGCAAGCAGACATTCAAAAGGCAAAAGAGGAAGTAGCTGGTTTGTCTGTATCAACCTACCGTGTGTATACACGTCGGACATTTCCAGGAGCTGACGAGTACACAACAACGGGGAATCGTGCTTATGGAATCTCAGCTGTAGGAAATGCTTTTCCGATTGTACTATATCTGGTAGCTGCCCTTGTAACGGTAACGACAATGACACGTTTTGTCAGCGAAGAACGCACAAATGCTGGCGTTTTAAAAGCTTTAGGTTATCGGAATCAAGATGTCGTTAAGAAATTTGTCGTTTATGGCTTGGTTTCAAGTTTGTTAGGTACAGTAATGGGAAGTTTGTTAGGTACTTATTTCTTACCCTACATCTTAGGGAAAACTATTTTTAAGACATCAACTTATCCAGATTTGCGATTAGAATTTTATTGGGAAATTAGTCTCATTGCTCTTTTATGCTCGGTCTTGTGTGGTGTCGCACCAGCCCTTTATATTGCTCACAAAGAGTTGAAAGAAAAACCATCTCAATTATTGTTGCCCAAGGCACCTACCAAAGGCTCAAAAATCTTGCTAGAGCGGATTGACTTCATCTGGCGTCGGCTTAGCTTTACGCAAAAAGTGACGGCTCGAAATATCTTTCGTTACAAGCAAAGAATGCTGATGACCATTTTTGGTGTGGCAGGCTCCGTCGCCCTCTTATTTGCCGGTTTGGGGATGTCTTCTTCCATGGAAGGTATGGGAAATCGGCAGTATGGAGAAATTATCAAATACGATGCGGTCATTTCGCAAAAACATCATCTCAAATCAGACGAGCAAGCAGCAATCAATCATTTATTAGCAGATAAAAAAATAGCTAAAAAACGCGGTATTTATCAAGAAACATTTACCAAAAAAATCAAGGGTGCTAAAGATGAACAGTCTCTCGCGTTATTTGTGACAACAGGCAAGGATTTTCATCATTTCATAGAGTTATATGATAGTCAAAGCAAAGCGAGCTTGAACTTGTCTTCGCATGGAGCGGTCATTTCTCAGAAATTAGCAACCATTATGCATGTTTCTGTTGGAGATACTTTTGAGGTGACATCCGATGAAGGAAAACGCTATAAAATCAAAGTTTCTGGTATCACTGAAATGTACGCAGGGCATTTTATCTTTATGAATCAGGACTATTATCAAACGGTATTTGCTCGTAAGTTCCAAGAAAATGCTTATCTGATAAAATTGAAAGATTCCTCTAGCAAAAATGTGCAGGATACCGCAGCAGCCTTCATGAAATTAACTGGTGTGCGAGCAGTCGTACAAAATACGGGGATTTTGGAACAAATTGATGTCATTGTCAAATCTCTTGGCTTTGTAATGCAGATTTTAACTGTTGCCTCTATTTTACTAGCCATTGTGATTCTTTATAACTTGATGAATATCAATGTTGCAGAGCGGATTCGAGAATTATCAACGATTAAAGTATTGGGATTTCATAATAAAGAAGTCACGCTTTACATTTATCGAGAGACCATTCTTTTGTCTGTTATTGGTATTATTGTAGGCTTGTTTTTAGGAAATATTTTACATCGCTCCCTTTTAGAGACGATTGCCCCAGACGCCTTTCTTCTCAATCCGGCAGTATCGGTGTTTGTATATCTTGTACCAGTCTTTTCTATCATCATGATTTTGATTGTCTTAGGCTTTATGGTCAATGCAATATTGAGGCGTATTGACATGTTGGAAGCGTTGAAGTCGGTAGATTGATGAGGCAGTAAAACTTTCACTCAAACTTGGGAGTGGAAGTTTTTTCTTGGTTTGTTATAATATTTTATAAAGGACAGATGAAACGGTACAATGAAACGAAAAATTGCTTTATTATCAGATATTCATGGAAATGTAACGGCATTAGAAGCTGTTTTGGCGGATGCTAAAAAGGAACAGGTGACCGATTACTGGTTTTTGGGAGATTTATTGGCACCCGGAACGGGGCGAAAGAAAATTATTGACTTAATGGCTGCTTTACCGATTAGCCTTCAAGTGCGGGGAAATTGGGAAGATAGCATTTGGAATGCTCTTCATGGGAAATTAGATATCAGTCGCCCTAGTCATTTATATATGGTTTGTTTATGCCAGTATCTTTTGGAAGAAGTCACACCTGAAGAACTGAACCGATTGCATGAGCTGCCTTTGCAGCTTTTGACAAAAGTTGGCGATTTAGAAATTGCTGTGACTCATCATTTGCCAGATAAAAATTGGGGACGAGAGTTGATTCATATTGGTCAACAAGAGAATTTTGATCGCCTGTTTGAAGGTAACAATTGTGCCATTGCCATTTATGGTCATATTCATCAGCAATTTCTTCGTTATGCGACGGGGGGACAGATGATTATCAATCCGGGATCTATCGGTCAGCCGTTTTTTCTAGATGCTTGTTTGCGAAAGGATCTGCGAGCTCAGTATGCTATTTTAAAAATTGATGAACAGGGATTAGCAGATGTCGATTTTCGACGAGTGGCTTATGATGTAAATAAAGAATTGGAAATGGCTAGAACATTGAAGTTGCCTTATTATGAAGTATATTACGAAAGTCTGGTCAATGGAATTCATCATACGCATAATCATGATTTACTTCGAGCAATTAGTGAGCGAGAAGATTATGTTGCACATCTCAAGGAGTTTTTTGAGAAGTAACACTTGAAGTTACAACGTAAATAAAGTATACTAGTAATAGAATCTGCAAATGAAAGGAGTTTTACATGCAAATTTCGAGTCGTTTTACCATTGCCACGCACATGCTGACTGTTATAGCATTAGAATGTCAAAAACATAAGGTGACTAGCGATTTTCTAGCTGACAGCGTTGGAGTAAATCCTGTCATTATTCGCAAGACATTATTACAGTTGAAAAGTGCAGATTTGATTTCTGTTGCGCGTGGAACGGGCGGGGCTGTCATCAGAAAAGATTTAAAAGACATTACCCTCTTGGATGTCTATCAAGCAGTAGAAAGTCTGGGCAAATCTGGGCAACTCTTTAGCTTTCATGAGCATCCCAATCCATCTTGTCCCATTGGCAGAAATATTCACTTAGTTTTAGATGACAAATTAGCAGAAATTCAAGCAGCAATGGAAGAAGAACTGAGCAAGACCAGTCTGGCAGATGTCGTTGCATCTGCCCAAGAAGAGATAAAAAAACAATCCATTTCGTGAGAAATGGATTGTTTTTTGGAGAAAAAGAGGAGCTAAAAATAACAGTTGATTTCATAATCAAGAAAAACTTGCTGATAATCATAGAGGTCTTCCGGATGTAGAGCTTGCACATTTTCCATTTCATAAGAACGTTTTAGTAATTTATATTTATTTTCACCGAATTGATGAAAAGGTAAGAGTTGTACTTGATCAATAGATAATTTTTTAAATAAAATAGCAAATTGTTCGGCATCTTCTAGAGAGTCATTAAAGCTAGGGATAACAGGAATACGCAGGACAATGGTTTTTTGTTGCGAAAAAGCATAATGAATATTTTTGATAATTAGTTCATTTTTGACCCCTGTGACTTTGCGGTGATTGATGGTGTTATAATGCTTTAAGTCAGTATAGATAAAATCTACATACTGGAGCAAATCAACGAATTTGTTATGATCTACAAAGGCTGTCGTTTCAATTGCTGTATGGATACCTTTTTCTTTGGCAGCTTTAAGGATTGCTTTGGCAAATTCAAACTGAGCAAAGATTTCTCCACCAGACAAGGTCAGGCCCCCACTTGATTCTTCATAAAATTCTCTATCTTTGAGAACTTCTTTGATAATCTCTTCAACGCTTTTTTCCTCTCCCATGGTGATAGTCTTTTTGCTAGAAGCGTCTAACATGGGCTCAGGTTTAAATTTCTGAGATTCTGGATTGGCACACCAAGGACAGCGTAAAGGACAGCCTTTTAGAAAAACAGTTGTCCGAATTCCTGGTCCGTCGTGAATACTAAAATGTTGAATATTAAAGATGATTCCTTTTTCTGCACTCATGATGTACACTCTTTTCTTGCTTATTTTCTTTTATTATATCAAACAAACGAAAGAAAAACAATTACGAATGAAACTATTTTTTGTTTTATTTATTCCTTAAATTCTGTTAAAATAAAGAATGAGGTGAATAAAATGGAACGTTTAGATGAAATCGTTAAGCTCGTTTCGGAGTTTGAAAAAATTGATGTTAATACTTTATCTGATAAATTAAAAGTCTCTAAAGTAACGATTCGGAAAGATTTGGATAAGCTGGAAATGAAAGGCTTGCTTCATCGGGAGCACGGTTATGCGGTCTTAAATAGTGGTGATGACTTGAATGTCCGGCTTTCTTTTCATTATGATACCAAGCGAAAGATAGCACAAGAAGCGGCAAAAATTGTTGCAGACAATGAAACGATTATCATTGAATCTGGTTCAACTTGTGCTCTGTTAGCTGAAGAAATCTGTCGTACTAAGAAGAACGTGAAAATTATTACAAATTCTTATTTTATCGCAGACTATGTGAGAAAAGTAGATTCTTGCAAGATTATCTTGCTAGGCGGTGAATTTCAGAACGATTCGCAAGTTACGGTCGGTCCTTTACTTAAGGAAATGATTCAATTTTTCCATGTAGAACATGCTTTTGTAGGGACTGATGGCTATGATGAAGAGCTTGGTTTTACAGGTAAAGATTTAATGCGTAGCGAAGTGGTGCAATATATGTCGGAAGCATCTGATAAAATGATTGTGTTAACAGATTCGAGTAAATTTGATAAAAGAGGGACTGTCAAGCGTTTTGGTTTGAAACAGGTTTCGCAGGTGGTAACCGATCAAGCTATTCCGACAGCAGCGGTTCAACGCCTAAAAGCAGCCAATATCAAATTGAGTCTAGTCTGATAAGTAGAGGGAGATAAGATGAAAAGTGAAAGAAAAAGGCTATTAGCTAAGATTGCTTATCTTTATTATGTAGAGGAGAAAAGTCAGGCAGAAATTGCAGCAGAGACAGGGATTTATCGGACAACTGTGAGTCGTATGCTGGCTGAAGCTAAAAAGGAAGGCATTGTCAAAATCGAGATTGAAGCCTTTGATACGCGTTTGTTTCATTTAGAAAATGTAGTGAAAGAGAAGTATGGGTTAAAAGGACTTGAAATCGTAGCAAATCAAGTGGATGATTCACCTTCTGATTTGGAGCAGCGGTTAGCTCAATCAGCGGCAGGAATGCTTCGGGGGATGATTGATGACAATGCTAAAGTTGGATTTTCATGGGGAAAGAGTCTTAGTCTCTTGGTAGAACACTCGGGCAGTCGGCACTTGAATAATGTGCATTTTTTTCCATTGGCTGGCGGACCTAGCCATATTCATGCTCGTTATCATGTTAATACCCTCATTTACAGTATGGCTAATAAATACCATGGGGATTGTCGCTTTATGAATGCGACGATTATACAGGAAGACGAGATCTTAGCAAAAGGAATTTTATCTTCTAAATATTTTGATGACTTAAAAAGAAGTTGGCAAGAACTAGATGTGGTTGTTGTTGGTATTGGCGGACAAGTGGATGAAAAGAATCGGCAGTGGTTGGATATGCTGACGGCTGAAGATTTTCGTACAGTGGCAAATGAAGGAGCTGTCGGAGAAATTTGTTGCCGCTTTTTTGATGAAAATGGTGAGTTGGTTGATGAACAGTTGCAAAATCGAACAGTTGCTATTTCTTTAGATTATTTAAAAACAGTTCCTTACAGTCTGGCTTTCGCCTATGGTCGTCAAAAAGCTGCCGCTATTTTGGCGGTTTTACGTGCTGGGTATGTCAACCATTTAGTTACAGATGAAGCAACTATTTTAAAAGTGTTGGAATTGGATAATAGTGCAGTTAATTAATTAGTAGTTTATAACAATTCTCCTTTTTCTCATTATTTCATTTTCAAAAGGTCAAGAATAATGATTCTGACCCTTTTTATTTTACTCTATAAGCACAAATGTGCGATAAATATAAAAAAAGAGAATTTGTTCAGTGATATATTGACGGAATAAGAGAAAGATGATAAATTTGAGTTACAAACAAAAATAAAACGCTTTCAAATAAAAGAAAGATATATTTTGTAAATAAAAATAGGAGTAACGTTAAATATGGAAGTGATTGTAGCTGATCAAATCATTATGGGGTTAATCTTGCATGCTGGAGATGCCAAACAGCATATTTACCAAGCTTTGTCATTAGCAAAAAATGGTGAGTTTGAAAAGTGTAATGAGTATCTAGAATTGGCAGATCAGGCATTATTAGAAGCTCATAATCTTCAAACGGAGTTTTTGGCACAGGAAGCGGGGGGAACAAAGACAGAAATTACAGCTTTGTTTGTCCACTCTCAGGATCATTTGATGACCAGTATTACAGAAATTAATCTTATCAAGGAAATCATTGACTTGAGAAAAGAATTACAAGTGAAAAAATAAATCATCAGGAGGATGAAGATATGATTAAAATTGGGTTGTTTTGTGCAGCAGGTTTTTCAACAGGAATGTTGGTCAATAATATGAAAATAGCTGCGAAAGAAGCTGGTTTAGAGGTTGAGATTGATGCTTATTCTCAGGCCAAGTTAGCAGATTATGCACCAAACTTGGATGTTGCTTTGTTAGGACCACAAGTAGCTTATACTTTGGATAAGTCAGCTGCCATTTGCGAAGAGAACCATATTCCAATTGCGGTCATTCCAATGGCGGACTATGGCATGCTAGATGGTAAAAAAGTATTGAATCTCGCTTTGGGGCTTTTGGAACAAAAACAAGGAGCTTAGTTATGGCTAAAATAGATACTCAAAAAATTATTGCGCCGATTATGAAATTTGTCAATATGCGCGGTATTATTGCCTTAAAGGATGGTATGTTGGCAATTCTGCCCTTGACAGTTGTTGGAAGTATCTTTCTGATTGTAGGACAGTTACCGTTTGAAGGCCTCAATCAGGCGATTGCAGGCATTTTTGGAAAAAATTGGACCGAGCCGTTTATGCAGGTTTACTCAGGAACTTTTGCGATTATGGGTTTGATTTCCTGTTTTTCTATAGGATATTCTTATGCTAAAAATAGTGGTGTAGAGCCTCTGCCGGCAGGTGTGTTATCTGTGTCTTCTTTCTTCATTCTTTTAAAATCTTCTTATATTCCAGAAAAAGGTGAAGAAATTACAGACGCGATTGCCAAGATTTGGTTTGGCGGTCAGGGGATTATTGGAGCCATTATTATTGGTTTGGTTGTCGGTAGTATCTATACCATGTTTATTCAAAAACATATTGTTATTAAGATGCCAGAGCAAGTTCCTCAAGCGATTGCCAAGCAATTTGAGGCTATGATTCCAGCTTTTGTGATATTCTTCCTTTCCATGGTAGTCTATATTCTTGCTAAAATGCTGACAAAGGGTGGTACTTTTATCGAAATGATTTACGGTGTGCTTCAAGTACCGCTGCAAGGATTGACTGGTTCCCTTTACGGTGCAATCGGTATTGCCTTTTTCATCTCTTTCCTATGGTGGTTTGGTGTACACGGACAATCTGTTGTCAATGGTGTAGTGACCGCTCTCTTACTTTCAAATCTGGATGCTAATAAAACCTTGCTTGCTGCTGGAAAGTTATCTGTTGGAAAAGGTGCTCACATTGTCACTCAGCAATTCTTGGATAGTTTCCTTATTTTGTCTGGTTCTGGTATTACTTTTGGTTTGGTGGTAGCCATGCTCTTTGCAGCTAAGTCTAAACAATACAAAGCACTAGGAAAGGTTGCTGCTTTTCCAGCAATCTTTAATGTCAATGAACCAGTTGTGTTTGGGTTTCCAATTGTTATGAATCCCGTCATGTTCTTGCCTTTTATTCTTGTACCTGTTTTAGCGGCTGTAATTGTTTATGGTTCTATAGCAATTGGCTTTATGCAGCCATTTTCAGGGGTGACCTTGCCATGGAGTACACCAGCTATTATTTCTGGTTTCTTAGTGGCAGGATGGCAGGGTGCTCTCATCCAAGTTGTCATTTTAGCTATGTCCACTCTCATCTATTTCCCATTCTTTAAATTCCAAGACAATCTTGCTTACAGTAATGAACTGAAAGCGGAAGGATAAACTACATTGTATCACTGTAAAGAAATTATTTTAATGTTGATTGAGCACAAATGTGCAAAAAATCTTTAATTTGATACTTGATTATAAATAATTGAATTTTTGTATCTTGCATGCTACAATAGTTACGAAAGAAATAAAAATAATTTCATAAGAAAGGTTGTGCTGTGATGGCTAATGTAAAAGAAATAGAAAAAACGACGATACAAACGAATTATTTTGGTAGTTTAACGGACCGAATGAACAAGTATCGGGAAGATGTGCTGGACAAGAAACCTTATATTGATGCTGAACGTGCTGTTCTTGCAACAAGAGCTTATCAAGAGCATAAAGAAAAGCCAAATGTTCTGAAGCGTGCTTATATGCTTAAGGAAATTTTGGAAAATATGACGCTTTATATTGAAGATGAGACCATGATTGTTGGAAATCAGGCTTCATCTAATAAAGATGCACCTATTTTCCCAGAGTATACTTTAGAATTTGTACTCAATGAATTAGATCTTTTTGAAAAGCGCGACGGTGATGTTTTCTATATTACAGAGGAAACCAAAGAACAAATCCGGAACATCGCTCCCTTCTGGGAAAACAATAACCTCCGTGCTAGAGCTGGGGCTTTACTTCCAGAAGAAGTTCAGGTTTATATGGAAACTGGCTTCTTTGGCATGGAAGGAAAGATGAACTCTGGTGATGCTCACTTGGCAGCCAACTATCAAAAATTGCTTCAATATGGTTTGAAAGGTTTTGAGGAAAAAGCTCGGGCAGCTAAGGAGGCCTTGGATTTAACAGATCCGGCTAGTATTGATAAATATCATTTCTATGATTCAATTTTCATTGTAGTGGATGCTGTGAAAGCTTATGCGAATCGTTTTGTCAAATTAGCTCAAGATATGGCAGAGTCTGCAAGCCCAGAGCGCCGTCAGGAATTATTGGAAATTGTTCGAATTTGCTCCAAAGTGCCTTACGAACCAGCGGAAACGTTTGCTGAAGCTATTCAGTCTGTCTGGTTTATCCAGTGTATTTTACAGATTGAGTCTAATGGTCACTCCCTCTCTTATGGGCGCTTTGACCAATACATGTATCCTTATGTTAAGTCGGACTTGGAAGCTGGTCGCGAGACGGAAGAAAGCATTGTCGAACGCTTAACCAATCTTTGGATTAAGACGATTACGATCAATAAAGTACGCAGTCAGGCTCATACTTTCTCATCTGCTGGTAGTCCTTTGTATCAAAATGTGACAATTGGTGGACAAACACGTGATAAGAAAGATGCTGTAAATCCCCTTTCATATCTGGTTTTGAGATCTGTTGCACAGACGCATTTGCCACAGCCGAACTTAACAGTTCGCTACCATGCTGGTCTAGATGCTCGTTTTATGAACGAATGCATAGAAGTTATGAAACTAGGTTTTGGAATGCCTGCTTTCAATAATGACGAGATTATTATTCCGTCCTTTATTGCCAAAGGCGTTTTGGAAGAAGATGCATACGACTACAGTGCTATCGGCTGTGTGGAGACAGCTGTGCCAGGTAAATGGGGCTACCGTTGTACGGGAATGAGCTATATGAACTTCCCTAAGGTGCTTCTCATCACTATGAACGATGGAATTGATCCCGCATCTGGCAAGCGTTTTGCACCAAGCTTCGGTCATTTTAAAGACATGAAGAGCTTTGCTGAGCTGCAAACGGCTTGGGACAAGACTTTGCGTCACTTGACTCGTATGAGTGTCATCGTGGAAAACGCGATTGACCTTTCTCTAGAAAGAGAAGTACCAGATATTCTCTGCTCAGCTTTGACAGACGATTGTATCGGTCGTGGAAAGCATTTGAAAGAAGGCGGAGCTGTCTATGACTATATTTCTGGTCTCCAAGTCGGTATTGCCAATCTATCAGACTCACTAGCAGCAATCAAGAAGCTAGTCTTTGAAGAAGGAAAACTGACTCCAGCTGAACTCTGGCATGCGCTTGAAACGGACTATGCAGGTGAGCGTGGCAAGGAGATTCAAGAGATGTTGATTTCTGATGCACCGAAATATGGTAATGATGATGATTACGCTGATAAGCTGGTGACTGATGCTTATGATATTTATGTGGATGAAATTGCTAAATATCCAAATACCCGTTATGGACGCGGTCCAATTGGCGGTATCCGCTATTCAGGAACATCTTCTATTTCAGCCAATGTTGGTCAAGGTCGCGGTACTTTGGCGACACCAGATGGCCGCAATGCAGGAACACCGCTCGCTGAAGGCTGTTCTCCATCTCACAATATGGACAAGAATGGTCCGACTTCTGTATTGAAATCTGTTTCTAAATTGCCGACAGATGAAATCGTTGGGGGGGTTCTGCTCAATCAAAAAGTGAATCCTCAGACCTTGTCTAAGGAAGAAGATAAAATTAAATTGATTGCTTTACTTCGTACGTTCTTTAACCGTTTGCACGGTTATCATATTCAATACAATGTTGTTTCTAGAGAAACCTTGATTGATGCGCAAAAACATCCTGAAAAACACCGTGATTTGATTGTGCGTGTTGCAGGATATTCGGCATTCTTCAATGTACTCTCCAAAGCAACACAAGATGATATTATCGGACGTACAGAACACACATTATAAAAGAGGTCCAGTTTATGGAATTCATGCTTGATACATTAAATGTAGAAGAAATAAAAAAATGGTCGCAAGTTCTCCCCTTGGCAGGAGTGACTTCTAACCCGACCATCGCTAAAAAAGAGGGGGAGATTGATTTCTTTAAACGCATCCAAGAAGTTAGAGAAATTATTGGGGAAGCTCCTTCCATTCATATTCAGGTTGTTGCCAAAGATTATCAGGGAATTTTAAAAGATGCCGCTGAAATTCGCAAGCATTGTAGTGGAAATGTGTTTGTCAAAGTACCTGTAACCCCTGAAGGTTTAGCCGCTATAAAAGTTTTAAAAGCAGAAGGTTACAAGATTACGGCAACTGCTATTTATACCATTTTCCAAGGTTTGTTAGCCATTCAAGCAGGCGCAGATTATTTAGCTCCTTATTATAACCGTATGGAAAATTTGAACATTGATTCAGATGTAGTTATTGGCCAATTGGCAGATGCGATTGCGAAAGAAGGTTCATCTAGCAAAATTTTAGCAGCTTCCTTTAAAAATGTAGGACAAGTCAACAAGGCTTTTGCTGATGGTGCCCATGCTATTACAGCAGGTGCGGATGTCTTTGAAGCAGCTTTTGCTATGCCGTCTATTTCAAAGGCAGTAGATGATTTTGCAGCAGATTGGTCATTCATTCATGGTCAAAAGTACATCTAATCTCCATTTTTGCGTAGGAAGAGGTATTTTATGAGAACTTTTGCAAGCCCTTCTCGCTATATTCAAGGTGAAGATGCCTTATTTGAAAATGCAAAACAGATTTTGAACTTAGGAAACCATCCAGTTTTGCTTTGTGACAACACTGTTTATCAAATTGTAGGAAAGAAGTTCCAATCCTATCTTACTCGCTATGGACTTCATGTATTGCATGTCAGTTTTAATGGTGAAGCTTCGGATAATGAAATCAATCGGGTAGCTGCTTTAGCTGAAAAAGATGGAGCAGATCTAGTGATTGGTCTTGGTGGTGGAAAAACAATTGACAGTGCTAAGGCAATTGCAGATTTATTGGGAAGTCCTGTCGTGATTGCACCGACTATTGCTTCGACAGATGCACCAACATCAGCTCTTTCAGTAATTTATACCGAGGAAGGAGCATTTGAAAAATATATTTTTTACACCAAGAACCCAGATCTTGTTCTAGTAGATTCAAAGGTCATTGCTCAATCTCCAAAGCGCTTGTTAGCTTCTGGAATTGCAGATGGTTTAGCGACTTGGGTTGAAGCGCATGCGGTTATGCAGGCAAATGGAGAGACCATGCTGGGACAAAGACAGACTTTAGCAGGCGCAGCTATTGCTCAAAAATGTGAAGAAACTCTTTTTGCAGATGGTTTACAAGCACTGGCTGCTTGTGAGGCGCAGGTGGTAACACCAGCTCTTGAGCATATCATTGAGGCTAATACGCTTCTCAGCGGTGTTGGTTTTGAAAGTGGTGGATTGGCTGCTGCTCATGCCATTCACAATGGATTTACAGCTCTGACTGGTGATATTCATCATCTGACTCATGGAGAAAAAGTAGCTTATGGAACGCTAACACAGCTCTTTCTTGAAAAACGTCCAAAAGAGGAGTTGGAAAAATATATTCGTTTCTATCAGAAAATTGGTATGCCTACGACCTTGGCAGAAATGCATTTAGAAAATGCCAGCTATGATGATTTGCTCAAGGTTGGTAAGCAAGCTACTATTGAAGGTGAAACCATTCATCAAATGCCTTTTAAAATCTCTGCTTCAGATGTTGCTACTGCCATTTTGGCAGTTGATCGTTATGTAAACTCCTTATAAAAATAAAGGGAACTATATACCAGTTTACACCACTAACAACATATTGTATTTATGAGAATATCAAAAAAGTCGATTTCCGTTTTGGAAGTCGCCTTTTCAATTTTAATAGTTGTTCCCTTTTGAAGAGTTGTGCTTTTTACATAATAGTTGGCAATTTTCAGGGACAGTTTTTCCACCTAAAGACCACGGTGTAATATGGTCGCCTGCTAGCTCTTTAAGAGCATACTCCCTGTTGTTTCCTTCATCCACACAATAAACGCAGTGATGGCTCTGTTCTTCATATTTTTGCTTGATGGTTTTATCATCAAAAGCTCTAAGTTGGAGATATTTGGAATCTCCGTAAATGATGTACTGATAAATCCCTTTCATTTTAGTTGTGACTTCATCATCATTTACCAACTCTGCAATTTTTTCGTTAATGACAGAAGCACTATTTTTAATGATATTGTTGTCTAACTGTCCTAATTGATATTCTTTGTAGATTGTTCCCCAATCCATCCCTTTCAAACTGTTTTGATAGCTTATAAACTTTCCACGAACCCATTCAATTATGGCAGAAAAATTTTGCCATAATTCAGAAGCATCTGCATCTCCTTGATGCTTCAACATATAATCTTCGATTGTATTTGTACTATCGTCATTATCATTTTGTGAAGCCCATTTAATAGCAGTTTGTAGATACTCTTGTCTATTCCAATTACCATTTAATAGTGGTTCTGCTTTATCGTTATTCGGATTTTCGTCAGCAAGTACAACGCCACGTCCACTTTTTGTTGAAAATCTTTGTTTGGCGTTAGAAAGCCAAGTGCCAGTGTAAGCGGAATTTCTTAGCTCTTGTTCATTTAATGGTTCTCCTGCTGTATTTATAACGTGAAACCATTTCATTTTTTCAGATGCTGTTCCTTCACAAACATATATATCTAATTCATAATCAAGAATTTGAACTGCTAAGTCAGTTAGGTTCATTTGAAGATTTGGGAAATCTTGTTGTGGAGCACTAGACGGAAATTTGTTTGATTTTACAGAATAATTTCCCATAACATAGTTACAAATAGCTAAAATACGCTGTTGACCATCAAGAACTTCATATTGCCCATTTCCCAAGTCGACCCAGTACATGATACCTAAAGGACACTCGTCTAAAACGGTTTGGATTACAGCTTGTATCTTATCTTCGTTATATACGCTATTTCTTTGATAAGATGGACGGATATTTAAGTTGCCATTATATCCTTTTACAGCATCTGTTGTTGCGCCATCATCATTATTTGTATAACCACTAGCTAAATCTCGAATAGTAAATGGTTTATTTAGTAAATCTCTTAATCTAGTTACTTTCATTATATCATCTCCTTTGTTAATAACCTCTGTCTTCCGCACGACTGATAGGATTTAAGTTTCTTATAAAGATACGTTTATAAACATTTTTGTCATTGAAACTAACATTGAAACTCTCTCCTTGTTTATGGTATGGTTCACCAGGATCTCCGTATGAATATGAACAACCTAATATTTCAAATTCTCTTGGATTGAACTTATCAATGAAAGTAATAGGAACGCCCATCATTCCTTCATAATCAATTGGTATATCTTTTACGTTATCTATATTTATTCCATTATAATTATCATATTTTGGGTATTTCTCTTCAAATCCTTTATAATATTTATGAGCTTTTGTTTGGTCGAACTTATCTCCAATATGCCACAAGCCATCATGACGCTTTTGTAAATCTAAGTTAGTGTACCAACAAGCCATAATATGCTTGACTCTTCTGCCATCTTCGTCTAATTTCTCATAATTTGCATCATCTGGAACATAAAGCCAAAAGTCTGAATTCATACTTCTAGCACCAATCCAAATTTGATTATTCTTGATTAAAGGGAATACTTCTTTGTAAGTTACCGCATTCTTATTTCCAACAACAATAAATGATTTATTGTAATTGATTAGTTGGCTAATATACTCCTTAAACAAACTAAACGGAGGGTTAGTAATAACAATGTCCGCTTCTTTCAAATAGTTTATACTGTCCTCGCTTCGAAAATCTCCAGCGGTATACTCATCATCTCCATAAATAGTTTCAATATTTCCAGTTTCCATATTGAAATCATCGCCACCTTCATAAATCAGAGCATACGACGGTTCGCTATCCTTTTGAAAATGTGTTGCTATCAGTTTTTTAAGACCCAGACTAGCAAAATTGTTATGAAAATAACGCCAAAAATTTGATTGTGTTGGGTCATCACAATTACAGTAGATAACTTTATCTCTAAAATGTTCCCTATAATGCCCCATTTCCTCAGCAATATCTTTATAGCGAGTATAAAACTCATCATTTTTTACTTTTTTAGCCTTGTGTAGTGAGCCAGCCATTATGCCACCCCACTTTCGTAGGGAGTATAAAAGGCTTCTTCACAAAAATGTGAAAAAGCCTGTTTTAGAGCTTTACAAAAAACACGTCCGATTACATAATCAGCGTGAGCTGTGAGCTGTGAGCTGTGAGCTGTGAGCTGTGATTGCGTTCATAATACTTAATTTCCTTTATTTTTGATACTTCTATTATATCAAAATTTTGGCTTTTTTTGCATAGTAGAAGTTTACATTTTTATTGACAATCATTCTTGTTTTCGATATAATATAATCAAGAAGTAAGGAGTACCAGTTATGAAGTTTGAGTTTAAGTCATTATTTGATTTACAATCTGCTTTTCCAGACGAACAGTCATGTATTGACCATTTAGAAAATATGATTTGGGGCGATATGATTATCAGCCCTTTTGATGCTACCTCAAAGGTCTACAAATGCAAAGGTAACAAATACCGTTGCAAAAATACTGGAAAATACTTCAATGTCAAGACTGGTACTCTTTTTGACAATACTAAAATTGAACTTCGTAAATGGTTTATGGCAATTTGGCTTGTGACTTCTCACAAAAAAGGAATCTCATCTGTGCAATTATCAAAAGATATTGGTGTTACGCAAAAAACAGCTTGGTTCATGCTGCAACGTATCCGTAAGTGTTTTAGTTCTGAAAACAACAATAGTCTTGATGATGTTGTGGAAGTTGATGAAACCTACATAGGTGGTAAAAATAAGAATCGTCATAACTCCAAAAAAGTCAAAAATGCTCAAGGGCGTTCATTGAAAGACAAATCTGCTGTAGTAGGCATGGTACAACGTCAAGGTAAAGTTAATGCTCATCATGTACCAGATACAAAGACGAAAACATTGACTGAACAGATTGTCAAATATGTAAAGGAAACAGCTCGACTTTATACAGATGAATGGCTGGGTTATAATAAAGTGGCTAAGATGTATAATCATGACTTTGTTAATCATGGAATTAGTGAGTATGTGCAAGGTGATGTTTATACCAACACGATTGAAGGCTTTTGGGCTGGATTGAAACGTGGAGTATTAGGAATTTACCATTCGTGGTCTAAGAAATATCTTCAAGACTATGTAGATGAATTTGTTTTTCGTTATAATACTCGTAACTATTCGGATAGTGAGCGTTTTAATCTCCTGATTTCAAATGCCTGTGTCCGAACTAAATACAGGGAGCTGATTTATGGCTACTAATACATTACATGACCTACATTTTGAATTGGAAAGGTCTATCGCTCGTAGAGTTGATAGTAAGCTGATTGGTTATCAGGTCAGTCTTTCAGATGGTTTTTACAATAAATACACCAAACTCTGGGATAAGACCTATTCCTTTGATTTTGTTACTAAACATCGCTCTTTTTATACTCAACTGACAAAACGTTGTGTTTATGATGTACTTGGAGATAGTCAACAGAAAATTGACAGAAAGGCTATTGCCAAACAAATGGCAGAGTTAGAAGCTTTGGTTGATATTGCAGAAAGTAAAGAGGAGTTTCAGAACTTTTTTGAGAAAAAATACAGTCTCAAATTTCCTGATTTGAACGATTGCATTTATCAGAAGAAAAAAGAGTTATCGGATTTTGACAAAAAACTTTGGATAGCGATGCACTATAACCTTAGAAAAGATGAGGGGGAATAATAATGACAACATGGTACGATTACATGGTGAGAGCTAGTGAACATGCTGGAAGTAACGGTGATTTGTGGTTTCGCTATCTTTATAAGGTCATTAAAGATGAGGAGACTAAACTAACTACTGATGATGTAGAGCAATTGTTGAAAAATCCTACCTTAACACCTTTCCAAAAAATAACCCTTCAAGATGCTTTAACAGAAGGTACACACACAAGAGAACACGTTTTGCAGGCGAACCGTAAAAGTAAGCCAAAAGATATTTTGAAACTCTTTAGAGAGGGTAACTATGGATAAGAAAGTTTTATTTGAAGCTTTCAATACAGAATTAGCTAAGGAAAATATCAGCCTCGAGATTATCTGTGTTGGTGGCTTTGTCCTCGAATACTACAACCTTCGAGGAACAAAAGATGTTGATGCTTTTTATCAAGAAGATGCTAAAATCAGAAGCATTATTGAGAAAGTTGGCGATGATTTTGGTGTGAACGAACCTGAAGAATTATGGTTGAATAATAACGTTGCTAATATGAATAGAGTACCACCGCGGTCAATCTGTGAGAAGGCATTTAGCTATTCAAATTTGACTGTTTTTGTACCACCATTATCCTACATTCTTGGTATGAAGCTAGAAAGCGGACGAGATAGGGATAGACAAGATGCAGGAGATATTATTAAGTTAATCAAAATCCGTTCCATAAAAGATGTTACCAACAAGCTCAAAGAATATGGTTTTCAACCAGACCTTTCATTGATATTGGAAGTATTTGAGATAGCCTATGGTATGGAATGGTTAGCAGAATACATGACCGAACATCCAGATGGATTGAGATAAACTAAAAGACGATTTCCGCTTGGAAGTCGCCTTTTTTGATATTCTCGTAAGTACTATATATTGTGTCTAGTGTAAACTGGTATATAGTTCCCTTAAATAATATTAGTTATAGAGCTATGATGGGAGAATTTATTATCTATTATAATGGAAAAATTATTGGCGGAATACATGATGGTAGATTACTTGTTAAACCCGTGCAGATATGCCAAATGTAGTGTATGACTTGCCGTATGATGGAGCAAAAGAAATAATTCTTGATTATAGTAGAATTTTGAACGAAAAAATTCAATTATGATAGAGTTAAAAAATGACCTTGTCCCTCTTGAACGAGGGACAAGGTCATTTTTGTTATCTCAGTATTCATTTGATAAGAAATTGTTTACTTCATCGTTGGGAAAAGCAATACGTCACGAATAGAAGTGACATCTGTCAACAGCATAATTAAGCGGTCAATTCCAATTCCGAGGCCTCCAGTTGGCGGCATGCCGTATTCAAGAGCTTCTACGTAATCGTAGTCAATGCCAGTTGCTTCGTCATCTCCGAGTTCCTTAGCTTTGGCTTGCGCTTCAAAACGCGATAATTGGTCAATTGGGTCGTTCAACTCTGTAAAGGCGTTGGCAAATTCGCGTCCAACGATAAAGAGCTCAAAGCGGTCTGTAAAGCGTGGGTCATCTGCATTTTTCTTAGCTAGCGGAGACACTTCTACTGGATGACCATAGATAAATGTAGGCTGAATTAAGGTATCTTCAACAAAGTCTTCAAAGAAAGCATTGATAATATGACCAACCGTAAAGTGTTTTTCAACCGTTACATGATGTTCTTTAGCCAGTGCAGTCGCTTCTTCGAGAGTCATATCTTTCCAGAAATCAATGCCAGTTTGTTCTTTAATGGCTTCTAGCATGTGTTTACGTGCAAATTTGCGACCGATAAAGATTTCAGTACCTTGATAAGGGACACTTTCAGCATCTGTGACAGCTTTCGCTGCACTTTGGATAATTCCTTCTGTCAAGTCCATGATATCTCCAAAGTCTGCATAAGCTTGATAAGCTTCAATCGTAGTGAATTCAGGATTGTGAGTGGCATCCATTCCTTCGTTACGGAAAATGCGTCCCATTTCATAAACACGTTCCATACCACCAACAATCAGACGTTTTAAGTGCAATTCAGTTGCGATACGAAGTACCATATCAATATTTTGTGCATTGTGATGAGTAATAAATGGACGAGCAGCAGCACCACCAGCTTCATTATGTAAAACGGGTGTTTCAACTTCAAGGAAGCCTTGGTTATCAAGATAACGGCGAATTTCTGAAACGATACGACTGCGAGTTACGAAGCGTTCAAAGCTTTCCCGATTGGAAATCAAATCCAAATAACGTTTACGATAAATCGTTTCAACATCTGTTAGTCCATGGAATTTTTCAGGCAATGGACGAAGTGCTTTAGAGAGATGTGTAATGTGAGTTGCTTTAATCGAAAGTTCTCCCATATCTGTGCGCATGATCTCACCTTCGATACCAAGGAAGTCGCCAATATCCGCTTTTTTAAAAATTTGATAATTTTCTTCACCAACAGTATCTTTTCTAACATAGATTTGAATTTGACCTTCACGGTCTTGGATATGAGCAAAACCGACTTTGCCTTTCCCGCGCTTGGTCATAAGTCGTCCCGCAATGGTAGCAGTTTCCGCTAATTCATGTAGCTCTTCTTTTGTTTTATCACTATATTTTTCTTTTAATTGGGCAGAATCTGCAGTACGTTCAAAACGTTTACCAAATGGGTCAATGCCTTGTTCTGCTAAAGCAGCCATTTTTTCACGACGAATCAGCTGCTGGTCATTTAATTCTTCAATATGTTCAGTAGTCATATTCTTCCTCCTAAAGTTTACCTTCCTCATTCTATCATAAATAAGGCAGAAATTCATCTATAAATAAAGAAAAACCGTGATTTTATACGCTCACGGTTTCAATTGTTTTTAAGTGATCAACATTGTTCCAGTCAAGAAGTGTAAAATGCTCAAAATCTTGCGTTTCAAGAATGGTGACACTTCCATTTGTAAGACCACCCTGCTGGCGAAGTTGAGCAAAGTCATAACCTAGTAATAAACGTAAAGAAGCAGTTAAATTCGCTCCATGACCAACAAAAAGAAGATTTTTATAAGATTGCCCTTTTTGTGATTTAATGAAGTCTATTGTACGTCGTGTAGTATTGTAGACTGATTCTGCACCAAAAATAGAGTTGTTAAATTTCGCTAGATTGTGACGGAAAGCTTCCATTTGGTGAGGATAGATAGCCGTAATCGTAGAAACTTTTTGTCCTTCTAGGGATCCTAGTTGCCATTCACGTAGCTCGGCATGTGGCTCAACGACTTGTGAAAAATGATTTTCACTATTGATAATCTGTGCAGTTGCCATTGCGCGTGGTAAATCACTTGAAAAAATCTTGTCAAATTTAATGTGAGCCATGTGTTTTCCAAGCAAGTGCAATTCTTCAATAGAAGTCTCAAGCAGCGGTGAATCACCATTGGCTCCTTGAAAGCGTCCTTCTAAATTCCATTGAGTTTTTCCGTGTCGAATGAAGTAGAGTTTCATACAGTTTCCTTTCTATTTTGAATCCTCTTTTAAATCTGCAAAGGTCGCCTCGACAAAATGAGCTAAATCCTCTGCGTTAATTTCAATACTGTGTCCTAATTCTCCAGCCGATACGATAATAGTTTCGTCTGTTAAAGCCGAATTGTCAATGTAAATAGGAAAGTGGTGTTTTTGACGAATGCCGACAGGATTATTTGCTCCGTGAATGTAGCCAGTTGTCTTTTCTAAATCTTTTTGCGAAATCATGCTTACTTTTTTGTTACCAGATATTTTGGCCAGCTTTTTTTCAGCTAGATGTTCTGTTATGGGCAAAATCCCAATAATTGTCCCTGTTTTATCGCCTGTTAGAGCCAATGTTTTGTAAATCTGTGAGCGCTCTATTCCTTCAGGCAATTGTCCTTCTAAAGCATTGATTTGGAGCCCTTTGTGAGGAATTTTTGCTTTTGTCAAAATTTGTTCTACAAGAGTTTTCTTAATTTTTGTTTTTTTAGCCATTATTTATACTTTTCCTCCAATTGGCTCATCCAAGCGCCCAGCCAAGTTCCTAATCCAAAGAAGAACGCAGCAGTAACGAAGGTGATGATAGAAGTATTAGCATAATGAATACTTTCGCTATTCCCAGGGTTTGGTACCAAGATGAGAACAGTACTAGATAAGACAATCCCAATGATAAAATGGTACACTTGAGAATGATAATTTTCCAAAGCATAATTCATGGATTTTGAAAAAATCCCAAGTGCGAGGAGACCGCCAATTCCGATTGGTAAAAAGGTTCCCAAAATATCTAAAGATTTAAAACCGATTAGCATCGGGGAATACAGTCCCAAAATCAAGAGCAAATTTGAAGGACTTAAACCTGGAACGAGAATTCCCAGTGTGATAAGGGAACCAGCTAAAATAAAAGTCAAGAAATTTGCAGGTAACGTTCCGACTAAACTATTGAGGAAATAAAGGCAAATCCCAGAGATGAAAAAAGTGGCTACGAACCAAATAACATCAGTTCGGTCGCGATCAGATTCTCTGGTAGATTCCTTTAGCAAGCTTGGAATCGTACCGATAATCGCTCCTGCAAATCCCCATAAAACAATGATTTTATAATGCTCTAAGAGATATTCAACTGGCAGGGAAAATAGTGCAATCCCTAAAACCATTCCAATACCAACAGGTAAAAAATAAAGTACATTTTCACGAAAATTCTCTTTTATATGCGCTAAAAAATAAATCATCCGCTCGTAAATCCCCAAAATAGTGGCTAAAACTCCACCAGATACCCCAGGGAGAATAAATCCTAGCGCGATGACAATTCCCTTAAAAATTCTGATTAACCAAGAAATCATTCATTACTCCCTAAACTTTTCTTTGTTAGTCATTATAACATATTTAGAAACAAGAAAGTAGTGATAACTAGACGAGAAGAAAAGAAAAACTCTGCAAAGTTTTCGATTCAAACTATTACAGAGTTATTATTTTCCATTACCAAATAATTTTTTAAATGTTTTTGTCTGATTTTTTAAAGGAGATAGCTGATTAAGATCGACATCATGTGCAAAACCACCAATTGAGCCTTGTGATGTGTATTGATGTAAATCGTATTTTAAGTCTGTCTTAGGGGCAGTATTGTAATAACCGTCATTATAGCCGTAAGTTGGAATCCAAATAGCTGTGAATTTCTTAGTTGAGATACTGTGTTCTTCAAGGAAATAGGTTCCGACATAAATCCCGATGTTCTTAGCACCCAATGATGATAACTTAGCGCGAAAAGCTTCAACACCAGCATTCATGTTCTCCATAGTTTTTTCTTCAACATCTAGCCAGTAGTAGGTCGGTTTGTATTTTGAAGCAGCTTTATAAAAACTTTCGGCAGCTTTTTGCATTTCTTTCTTGTTGCTACCAGCCACATAAGCATAGACAGCGACAGGAATATTTCGTTTTTGAAATTCTTCTATGTGGCGTTGATAGGATTTATCAATTCCGTTTAAGTGTGTAGCTGCATTTTCTTTTTTTGCTTGTGCTCCGCTATGCACGCGTATAATGGCGCCAGAAACATTTTTTGCTAGTACGTCATAGTTAATATCACTTGGCAATTGCCAGCCGGACAAGTCAATGATTGGTTTATAGGCTTTGTCTGCTTCATCGGAATCTGAAGTATCAGTTGACTGAGAAGTAGCTGATGTTTGTGTAATAGCGTCCTTTTGCTGTTTAGTTTCCTTGTTTTCTGAATAATGCTTCGCTCCTAAAATAATCACAATGAAGCTAACAAAGAAAACAAAGACAACAAGCGGTTTAATCCTCTTTCTCATATAATTTCATTTTAACGTAAAGTCAGATAAAAAGCAAAATAAACTAGTAGAAAATAAGTATTTGTCATCAAATTGAAATATTAAAGAAAGCGGTTTATTGGACATAATGGTGAAGAATGCTTATAAATCCTATTCATGGACTCAGCTTATTGTTCTTTTTTTAGTTAAAGTTTAGTCTAGATACTGCAAGGATTTAAAAAATACCGTTCGTCAAATACTTTTTTTTTACCCTGAAAAGTGGTATAATGTTCGGTGAAAATTTAATAATATTAGGTGAACTATGAAAATTGATAAACGCCACCTGCTGAATTATTCCATTTTGATTCCTTATTTGGTTTTATCTATTTTGGGATTGATAGTTGTTTATTCAACGTCAAGTGCCACTTTAGTACAGGTAGGAGCAAATTCGCTCAGATCTGTTTTAAATCAAGGAATTTTCTGGGTAATCAGCTTACTTGCCATTGCTTTAATTTACAAAATAAAGTTAGATTTCTTAAAAGACAATCGACTGATTGTCATTGTTATTTTTGTGGAAATCTTGCTTTTAATTTTATCTCGCTTCCTTGGTGCCCGAATCAATGGTGCACATGGTTGGTTACGATTTGGTCCGATTAGTCTCCAGCCGGCTGAGTATTTAAAAATTATTCTGATTTGGTTTTTAGCACAGCGGTTTTCTCATCAGCAAGATGAAATCGCAACGTATGACTATCAGGCTTTAACACGAAATCAACTGATTCCACGCGCACTGAACGACTGGCGAATCCTAGTCGTTGTGTTAATTGGAATCGTAGCAGTGCTGCCTGACTTGGGGAATGCGACCATTCTTTTGCTGACGACCTTAATCATGGTAACGGTTAGTGGGATCGGTTATCGCTGGTTTTCAACTCTTCTTGGGATATTTGTCACTCTTTCCACAGCGGTTTTAGCAGGCATCTGGTTGATTGGTGTGGAAAAAGTTGCTAAGGTTCCTGTGTTTGGCTATGTAGCAAAACGATTTAGTGCCTTTTTTAATCCTTTTAAAGATTTATCAGGCGCAGGTCACCAGCTAGCTAATTCCTATTATGCCATGAGCAATGGCGGTTGGTTTGGCTTAGGATTAGGAAATTCTATCGAAAAACGTGGTTATTTACCAGAAGCACAGACAGACTTTGTCTTTTCCATTGTTATTGAAGAATTTGGATTTATCGGTGCCAGCTTGATTTTAGCCCTCTTGTTTTTCCTTATTTTGCGGATTATCCTTGTGGGAATTCGAGCGAAAGATCCATTTAATTCTATGATGGCTCTTGGTGTTGGTGGAATGTTACTGACACAAACGTTTGTCAATATTGGAGGAATTTCCGGTTTGATTCCTTCGACGGGTGTCACCTTCCCATTCTTGTCACAAGGTGGAAATAGTTTGTTAGTATTATCCGTAGCGATTGCTTTTGTTTTAAACATTGATGCCAATGAAAAACGAGAAAGTTTGTATAGAGAAATCGAAGAAACCAATCACGGTTTAAGAATTATTCGCTAACGTTAGATTGAGCAAAAGCTTATTGAAAGGTGTAGATTATGTCACTTCAAAAATTAGAAAATTACAACAATAAAGAAGTTATCAAAGAAGAAGTTACGATTCTGACGGACTTATTAGAAGAAGTTACAAAAAATATGCTGAGTCCTGAAACCTTTGAAAAAATCATTGCTTTAAAAGAATTAGCAGCAGCTGGAAATTATGAAGGGTTAAATGAGATTGTTCAAAGTCTATCGAACAAGGAAATGTCCTATATTTCTCGTTATTTTTCAATACTGCCTCTTTTAATCAATATTTCAGAAGATGTGGATTTGGCTTTTGAGATTAACTATCAAAATAATGTGGGGCAAGATTATCTTGGGAAATTATCCACAACGATTGATTTGGTTTCTGAAAAGGAAAACGCTGCTGAAATTTTGGAGCATTTGAATGTGGTTCCTGTTTTAACAGCTCACCCAACTCAAGTGCAACGAACGACTATGTTGGATTTGACCAATCATATTCATGTCTTGTTGCGTAAATACCGCGATGTGCGAATGGGCTTGCTCAATGAGCAAAAATGGCACAATAATCTTCGCCGATATATTGAAATTATCATGCGGACAGATATGATTCGTGAGAAGAAATTAAAAGTGACCAATGAAATCACTAATGTGATGGAATACTACAATAGCTCTTTCTTGCAGGCGGTGACTAATTTAACAGAAGAATACAAGCGCTTAGCCAAACAGCACGGGATTGACCTGAAAAATTCTACCCCTATTACGATGGGAATGTGGATTGGTGGTGACCGAGATGGAAATCCTTATGTTACAGCTGACACATTGAAAAAATCCGCTTTGACACAATGTGAAGTGATTATGAACTATTACGATACGAAAGTTGCTAATTTGTACCGTGAATTTTCTTTGTCAACAGGTATCGTAAAAGTAAGTGAAGCGGTGCAGGAAATGGCTTATCTGTCAGAAGATAATTCTATTTACCGCGAAAAAGAATTGTATCGTCGAGCCTTCTACTATATTCAAACAAAACTAAAAAATACAAAGACTTACTTTATTGATCAGATAAAAACCGAGCCACATTACCACAAAATTGAAGAATTTAAACATGATTTACTAGCTATCAAGCAGTCTCTTCTTGAAAATAAAGGCGAAGCAATGATTTCTGGTGAGTTTACTGAGTTGCTTCAAGCAGTAGAAGTATTCGGTTTTTACCTTGCTTCCATTGATATGCGTCAAGATTCCAGTGTTCATGAAGTCTGCGTTGCGGAGTTATTAGCGAGCGCAGGAATTGTGGAGCATTATAGCGAGCTTTCTGAAGACGAAAAATGTCACGTTCTGCTAAATGAACTTCTCTATGATCCGCGGATTCTTTCTGCTACACATGCTAAAAAATCTGCCCTTTTGCAAAAAGAATTAGAGATTTTTCAAACGGCGCGTGAGTTGAAAGACAAGCTAGGAGATGCGGTTATTAAGCAAACCATTATTTCTCATGCTACGAGCGTGTCTGACCTTTTAGAGTTGGCTGTTATGCACAAGGAAGTTGGTCTCATTGACAAAGAATTTGCGCGTGTACAGATTGTGCCGCTCTTTGAAACCATTGAAGACTTGGATAATTCCTATGACACGATGAAGAAATACTTATCTCTTCCAATCGCTCAGAAATGGATTGCCTCTAATAACAACTATCAAGAAATCATGCTGGGCTATTCAGACAGCAATAAAGACGGTGGTTACTTATCATCCTGCTGGACTCTCTATAAAGCGCAACAGCAACTGACAGCTATTGGAGATGAATTTGGTATAAAAATCACCTTTTTCCACGGTCGTGGTGGAACGGTTGGTCGTGGTGGCGGACCTACTTATGAAGCCATTACCTCTCAGCCTCTCCGCAGTATCAATGACCGAATTCGCCTGACAGAGCAAGGAGAAGTTATTGGCAATAAATACGGAAATAAAGACGCTGCGTACTACAATTTAGAAATGTTGGTGTCGGCAACGATTAACCGTATGATTACCAAGAAAAAGAGCGATACTAGCACATCTAACCGCTATGAGCATATTATGGATCAGGTAGTAGAACGAAGCTATCAAATTTATCGTGATTTGGTTTTTGGCAATGAGCATTTTTATGATTATTTCTTTGAATCAAGCCCAATCAAAGCTATTTCCAGCTTTAATATTGGTTCGCGACCGGCTGCGCGTAAAACAATTACCGAAATCGGTGGCTTGCGTGCCATTCCGTGGGTCTTTTCATGGTCGCAAAGTCGGGTGATGTTCCCTGGTTGGTATGGTGTTGGATCCAGCTTTAAAGAATTTATTGATGAAAATCCAGAAGAAAATCTAGCTTTCTTGAGAAAGATGTATAAAAATTGGCCTTTCTTCCAATCGCTTTTGTCCAATGTAGACATGGTGTTATCAAAGTCGAATATGAATATCGCCTTTGAATATGCTCAATTGTGTGAAGATAAAGAAGTACAAGAAATTTATTATACAATTTTGGATGAGTGGCAATTAACCAAGAATGTTATTCTTGCTATTGAAGATTATGATGACCTGTTAGAGGAAAATCCCTACTTGCGAGACAGTTTAGACTACCGCATGCGTTATTTTAATATCTTGAATTATATTCAGCTGGAACTCATCAAACGCCAACGCCGTGGGGAGTTATCTCCTGACGAAGAAAGGTTGATTCACGTCACAATCAATGGAATTGCGACAGGACTGAGAAACTCAGGCTGATGAAGAATAAAAAATCGGATTATTTCCGATTTTTTTATATCTTTGTAACCCAAAACGCTTCCAATTCGTTATACTAGTGAAGGAAGGGGGATGAGGATATCAAACTAGATGATTATGAAAAAGTCTTGATTACCTTTGCAAAAGAAATCGTCTATTATCTGCAAGGCTCAGGCGTTCCAAAAGAGCAAGCAGAAGATGTTGTTCAGGATGTTTTTATCAAAATGCTAGAGTCTGATTTTGTCATCCCTGCTCAAAAAATGCGAGCTTGGATGTATAGTGTGTCTATTCGCCGCTATATTGACAAATACCGGCGTGATAAGCATTATATGGAAATCCTGCGACGAGATTTTTTTACAAAGGAAAATCAATTGATTGTTGAAGAAACAGATTATGACTTTCTCATGGAGGAAGTAGAAAAGTTGCCCACACAGGATAAAATCATGTTGGATCTTTATTATTTTCAAGGATTCTCAATAGGCGAAATAGCAGAAGTACTCCATTATTCTAAGAGCAAAGTCAAAGTTCAGCTCATGCGCAGTCGAAAGAAACTTCGACAGATTTTGGAAAAGAAAGGATATCATCATGGAAACATTTGAAATCGTTGCAAAGAAAAACAAAAAGCGAAATACCAAGCGGATTATCCTCTGGTCAACAACAGTAGTGGTAGTATTTTTTGGAATATATATTGCTGCTCGTATGATTATAGGAAAACTCATCAGCGACCAAGCTTGGAAGGTGGTCAATGAGGTACAGCTAGTTGAAAGCGTCGCCTTTCCTAATATTGAAACGTATACCTGGTCTGCTAATGGTGGAGATATGTTTCACGGTGGTATTAAAGGTAGACAAGCTAAAGATATTTATGGGATTCCGCTAGACTCTGGTGAATACAAGACAGATTTTGGAATTTTTAATATCAATCGAGGAACTATTTTTCATGCAAATTCTGGCAGATATACAGAATCTGGGGCAACTATTCAAATAGAAAATAACCAAAAAGTGCCACAATTCTACAATAAAAATGTGAAAGAGGAGAAAGGAGAATCTGTCCATGAACCAACTAAAGAGCTTCCTTACGTAAAAGATATGCAAAATCAATTAGTAGAAGTGGCTCTGACCTTTGATAAACCATATAGTTTAAAAGAAATTCGAGCAATGATACCTAAGAACCTCAAGACCAATTGGTATTGGATTGGTACAAATTCAACAAGCGATCCAAGCTGGTGGCAACCAAGCAATCTATATGGTACGAGTCCAGATTATCTAACGCAAAAAGAATATGTTCACAAAAAGGAAGCAGAAGAAGCTATTAAAAACCTCAAAGAAGGAGAGAGACTGAGTAACAGACTTGCCCAAATGAAAGATGTAGATGGATTCTTGGCTAATCTGAAGAAATATATTAAAAGTGGATTTGGAAAAAGTAGCTACAATAATGTAACTTCGTCAGATGACATTAAAACCTACTTGAAAAAATTTGGTAAGCTAGACTTGTCTAAGAAAGAAGACCTAGAAAAATTAGAATTCTCAGGCGTTATCCTAACAGGAAAAGCTGAAAATTTTGCACAGTTGGAAGGTAAGGAGTGGATTTATGCATCAAGCATTGGAGCTTCTATACCAAATCAACCATACTACAAGTTGGACAAAGAATAAATTGATAAAAAAGGCGTAAAATGCTTGCAATTTGAAGAAAATTTGATAAAATAGTAAGGAAAGTTAGACTGTATTGCCTACTGTCTATCTATAAAATATATTTTATTGGAGGCTTTTACTCAAATGGCAAAAGAAAAATACGATCGTAGTAAACCACACGTTAATATCGGTACAATCGGACACGTTGACCATGGTAAAACTACCCTAACTGCAGCTATCACGACTGTACTTGCACGTCGTCTTCCAAGTTCAGTTAACCAACCAAAAGATTATTCATCTATTGATGCTGCTCCAGAAGAACGCGAACGCGGAATCACTATCAATACTGCACACGTTGAGTATGAAACTGCTAAACGTCACTATGCTCACATCGATGCTCCAGGACACGCGGACTACGTTAAAAACATGATTACTGGTGCTGCTCAAATGGATGGAGCTATTCTTGTAGTAGCTTCAACTGATGGACCAATGCCTCAAACTCGTGAACACATCCTTCTTTCACGCCAAGTAGGTGTTAAATACCTTATCGTCTTCATGAACAAAGTTGACTTGGTTGACGATGAAGAATTACTTGAATTGGTTGAAATGGAAATCCGTGACCTTCTTTCAGAATACGATTTCCCAGGTGATGAAATCCCAGTTATCCAAGGTTCAGCTCTTAAAGCTCTTGAAGGTGATGAAAAATATGAAGACATCATCATGGAATTGATGGATACTGTTGATGAATACATTCCAGAACCAGAACGTGACACTGACAAACCATTGCTTCTTCCAGTTGAAGATGTATTCTCAATTACTGGACGTGGTACTGTTGCTTCAGGACGTATCGACCGTGGTACTGTTAAAGTCAACGACGAAGTTGAAATCGTTGGTATCCGTGACGAAATCCAAAAAGCAGTTGTTACTGGTGTTGAAATGTTCCGTAAACAATTGGACGAAGGTCTTGCTGGAGATAACGTAGGGGTTCTTCTTCGTGGTATCCAACGTGACGAAATCGAACGTGGACAAGTTCTTGCTAAACCAGGTTCAATTCATCCACACACTAAATTCAAAGGTGAAGTTTACATCCTTACTAAAGAAGAAGGTGGACGTCATACTCCATTCTTCAACAACTACCGTCCTCAATTCTACTTCCGTACTACAGACGTTACAGGTTCAATCGAACTTCCTGCAGGTACTGAAATGGTAATGCCTGGTGATAACGTAACAATCGACGTTGAATTGATCCACCCAATTGCCGTAGAACAAGGAACTACATTCTCTATCCGTGAAGGTGGACGTACTGTAGGTTCAGGTATGGTTACAGAAATCGAAGCTTAATTCAATTAAGTTCCCAGATGAACAATTAAAGTCAGACAAATGAGCTCCGCTGTTGCGGGGCTTTCTTTTTTATGATTTCATTCGACTCAGTCTTTATTTCTCTATTAAATTATGGTAAAATAATAGATGTAAATAAAAAAAGAAGAGGTATGTGAAATGTCACGTAAACCATTTATTGCTGGTAACTGGAAAATGAACAAAAATCCAGAAGAAGCTAAAGCTTTTGTAGAAGCAGTTGCAAGTAAACTTCCTTCATCTGATCTTGTTGAAGCAGGTATCGCAGCTCCTGCGCTTGATTTGACGACAGTTCTTGCTGCAGCAAAAGGTTCAAATCTTAAAGTTGCTGCACAAAATACTTATTTTGAAGACGCTGGTGCATTTACTGGTGAAAATAGTCCCAAAGTTCTTTCTGAAATGGGTCTTGATTATGTTGTAATTGGTCACTCAGAACGTCGTGATTATTTTCATGAAACAGACGAAGATATCAACAAGAAAGCTCATGCTATCTTCCGCAACGGTCTTCTTCCAATCATCTGCTGTGGTGAATCTCTTGAAACTTACGAAGCTGGTAAAGCAGTGGAATTTGTAGGTGCTCAAGTATCTGCAGCCCTTAAAGGATTGACAGCAGAACAAGTGTCTTCTCTTGTCATTGCTTACGAACCAATCTGGGCTATCGGTACTGGTAAATCAGCTACTCAAGACGATGCTCAAAAAATGTGTAAAGCAGTTCGTGATGTTGTAGCAGCTGACTTTGGTCAAGAAGTGGCTGACAAAGTACGTGTACAATACGGCGGCTCAGTAAAACCGAACAATGTAGCTGAATACATGGCATGTCCAGATGTTGACGGTGCCCTTGTTGGTGGAGCATCACTTGAAGCAGAAAGTTTCCTTGCATTGTTGGACTTTGTAAAATAATTTCTTAAAAGAAATAGTTAGCTTGCCATATTTTATGGTAGGCTTATTTTAAAATGGAGAAATAAAATGAAAAAGAAAAGTTTATTTTATTTAGCAAGCACAGCTATTTTAATTGCAGCTAGTTCACAGCAAATTTTTGCTGATGAACCTGTAAAAACTTCTACGCCACAGCCGACAGTAGAACTCAATAAACAAGAAACTCATTCTTTAGCTGAACTCCAAACAAAAGAAGTAACTCAAACTGCTCCAATAAATCAAACAACTTCATCTTCTTCATCTAAAAACGAAGCAACTACTGCTTCAACTGAGGCTAAAGTTTCAGAAGAACAATCAGTTGTAAAAGAAAATTCGACAACTACAACTGAGACTAAAAAAGACAACAAGTCAACTTTTTTTGCTGCGCAGAATAATCAAGCAACAGCCAGAAGTAATCCTGATGCGCAAGTAAAAAAATCAACTTTTGTAGATGTCAGCAGTCATAATGGGCATATCAGCAAAGAGGATTATCAACATTTAGCTGAAAAAGGGGTAAATGGGGTTGTTGTCAAATTAACAGAAGGAACGAGTTATAAAAATCCTTATGCGGTTTCTCAAACACAGAATGCACAAGCGGCAGGTATGCAAGTGTCGGCTTATGCTTTTTCTCATTATACTAATGAAGCAGAAGCAAGAGCAGAAGCGCGCTATTTTGCAGAGGAAGCAAGGCGATTGAACCTTCCTTCCTCAACTGTTATGGTAAATGATATTGAAGATTCTGATATGCGTCCGAATATCAATGCAACTACTCAAGCTTGGGCAGATGAAATGCGGCGTATGGGCTTTTCAAATTTGATGTACTATACAAGTGCAAGTTGGCTTGATCGAAATAATCTCAGAACGAAAGGACCAATCCAAACAGAGCAATTTGGCTTGGAGAATTTCTGGGTAGCGCAATATCCAACTTCAAAATTAAGTGCAGATGATGCGAAAACACTGAAATATAATAGTGAAGCAGGTGCTTGGCAGTTTACTTCGCAAGCTGAACTACTACTTGGTCGTCATGTTTTTGACCAAAGTGTGGATTATACTGGACGTTTTACGAATAAGGCAACTCCAAGCAATCGTGCTGCAAATCAGCCAATAAAAGGAAAAATCACAGTTCAAAACAAGAATCCTAACACAGGAACCTTTGATGTGATTGTGTCGGACGTTTCTGCTCCTTATGGCGTTCGTGAAGTGAAAGTACCGACCTGGTCTAATGTCAATGGTCAAGATGACATTATTTGGTATACAGCTGCTAAACAGGCTGATGGAACCTATAAAGTAACAGTAAGAGCAGTAGATCACAAATTTTCTACAGGACTCTATCACATTCACCTTTATTACATTCAAAATAATGGGAAATTGGTTGGCGTAGGTGGAACAACTACCGAGCTTTCATTTGGACGACCTCAAGGAAAAGTGACTATTGCTAATAATAATCCTGACACAGGAACTTTTGATGTCCTTATTTCCAATGTTTCTAGTCCTTATGGCGTTCGTGAAGTGAAAGTTCCAACTTGGTCCAGCATCGGTGGTCAAGATGATATTATCTGGTATACTGCTAAGAAACAAGCCAATGGAACTTACAAAGTAACAGTTAAAGCGACTGATCATAAAAAATCAACTGGAGATTATAATATTCATGTATATTATATCCAAGAAAATAATCAGTTGGTAGGAGTAACAGGGACAACGACAACAGTTTCGATTGCGCATCCTAAAGGTACTTTGACTATCGCGAATAACAATCCTGACGCAGGAACCTTTGATGTGATTGTCTCAGGTG